>JALZKH010000125.1 GCA_030859345.1 Acidobacteriota bacterium
GTGTATAATCGGTTAATGGATTCAGCCGGATTCAAACGTCGGCTAAATCCAAACATTCCGAATAAGGGAAATTCGGAACGGATTTTTATAAAACTCTATTGCTGCGTATTTTTGGGCTGCGACCAATCGGCAAGCCATAACAGAAGAAGTTTTACTTCGATAAACGGATATATACTAATGACAAATCCTCTAGATACAATAAAGAAATTAAAGGGAAAAAGTTTGGAAGAAATCCGCATACGGGGCGGACAGGTTTTTTCTGCGTATTCGGAGCAAATCGGAATCAGCGGAAAAATACCAACGGATCAGGAACTGCATCAACTTCTCGAAACTTCGTTGTTTAAAGACAAAAATTTAACGCCGCAAATTATTTTTGATAAATTTTATGAAACTTCGCAGGAAACATTTTTCCCGTCGTTTTTTGCCAAAGATAAAACCATCGAATCCTTTTTCAATAATTTCGGCGATGATACGGCTAAGTTTTTTATTGAAAAAGCAGATAAAATTTTAGATGGAAAATTTGATTTGCTTGGATTTAAGAACCTGAATTTCGGCGAAAATGTTGACTGGCATTATGAACCGATCGCCGATAAACATTCACCTCTAAAACACTGGAAGCAGTTTGACGAATTGGATACAAAGGAAACGGGTGATAAAAAAATCATCTGGGAACTCAATCGCCATCAGTATTTTTTCACGCTCGGAGTCGCTTATTGGCTGACCGGCGATGAAAAATACGCGGCGACATTTGTGCGGCATCTTGATAGTTGGATGGAGCAAAATGCTCCCGGTATGGGCATCAATTGGTGCAGCAGTCTGGAGGTCTCATTCCGTGTGATGAGTTGGATTTGGGCGTTTCATCTTTTTCAAGGCTCAAATAGTTTAACGCCGACAATTTTTCAAAAGGCTCTGAAATTTTTATTCGTTCACGCCCGCCATCTCGAAAAATATCTTTCGACCTATTACAGTCCGAACACGCATCTGACGGGCGAAGCGTTGGGACTTTATTATCTCGGAACACAATTTCCGTTTTTCAAACGCTCGGAACATTGGAAGCAACTGGGCAGCGAAATTTTATTTGCCGAACTCGACAGACAAATTTATGACGACGGCGTTTATTTTGAGCAGACGACTTGGTATCAAAGATATACGGCGGATTTTTATCTGCAATTTTTAATCCTGCAGAAACTGAATTCAGATTTCGGCAATACCGAATCGCAGAAAAAACTTTCAACAAAAACGCAGTCATTACTTGATTTTCTGATGTATATTACTTATCCCGACGGAACAACTCCGATCATCGGCGATGACGACGGCGGCAGATGTCTGCCTTTGACAAGCAACAGATCAGATGATTTTCGCGGAACTTTGGGGGTCGGTTCGGTTGTTTTAAGACGCGGCGATTATAAGTTTGTTTCTGCGGAAGTTACACAGGAAATTCTCTGGCTTTTGGGTTCGGAAGGAGTGAAGGCTTTTAAAACGATAAGTCCGAATCCTCCGCATAATAAATCGGTTTTTTTCAAGGATGGCGGTTATTTTGTAATGCGTGACGGTTGGTCGTCAGATGATAATTATTTATTGATTGACGCTGGAGAGATCGGTGCAATGAACGGCGGACACGGACACGCCGATTCGCTTGCGTTTGAACTCGCTGTCGGCGGCAGAACGCTCCTGGTTGATTCGGGAACTTACACATATCACAAATCCAGGGAACTCAGAGATTTTTACCGTTCGAGTCAGGCACACAATACTTTGACGATTGACGAAAAATCTTCTTCGGAGGCGGGCGAAAAATTCTCCTGGGAAACGAAAGCCGAAACAGAAGTTAAAAATTGGATTTCCGAGGAGCGTTTTGATTTTCTCGAAGCTATGCACAACGGCTACAAATATCTTGAAAATTCATCTGCCGAACTGACACGAAGTATTTTGTTTTTGAAAAATGATTACTGGATTATGCGTGATTTCGTTAAAACGATTGGCGAACATTCTTATCAGCAGAATTTTCATTTCAACGCCAAAACAAATCCGCATATTGAAAACCTCGACAACGGACGCCGGTGTGTCAGCGAAAATCCCGAAAATGGAACAGGTTTGCGGCTTTTTACATTTGGCGACAACGGAAGTTGGCAGCGAAAAGAAAGCTGGATTTCAAAATGCTATGGTGAGCGAATCAACGCACCGTTTCTGCGATACGTTTCAAACGGTATCGGACCGCAGGAATTTATTACATTTATGATTCCTTCGGAAAAGGGATTTTACAAACCCGAAGTCTTTGAAACCGAAGTCGTCGGCGGACGTGCATTTGTCATCAACTACCGCGATTATCAGGATTTGTTCGTCTTTTCGGATGGAGAAAGAATAATCCGCACCGAACTGTTCAACACGGATTTCCGCTTTCTCTGGGCAAGATTAAGCGGAGATGAAAAACTGCCGGAAGACTTTGTTTTAGTAGGCGGAAAATATTTCTCGCTCGGCGGCAGGGAAATTTTAAATTATCCGAACAATCTCGAATTTGCAGTCGCCAGACGTTTAGGAAACCGCTTAAACGTCCGCACTTCCGAAAGCGTCTTCAGCGTTTCTCTTCCGCAAAAGAAAACAAAAACTTACATTTTGAAAACAACTCCCGAAATTTAAAAAGGCAGAAACCCGACAGTTATGGAGGGTGCTTTTGCTTTACACAGAACACACCCTCCATAACTGTCGGGTTTCTGCCCTGAAAATGAAAAAAAACGTCTTACAATTTATCGGCAGTTTTCATCAAGGCGGATCGGAACGCCAAGCCGTGCAGCTTGCAAGACTAATGCAAGAAGATGAAACCTTCAATGTTTTAGTTGCTACGCTCAATAAAGAAGGAGTTTTGCTGAATGAATTGGAAGAAATGGGTTTTACGCAGATTCCCGAATTTCGACTGACCAGTTTTTTTAATCTTGATTTTTTAAAACAAATTCGTGCGTGTGCAGAATTTTTGCGGGAAAATAAAATCGAAATCGTTCACACACACGATTTTTATACAAATGTTTTCGGGATTTTAGCGGCGAGATATGCCAAAATCCCCGTAAAAATTGCTTCAAAACGAGAAACAGGCGGAATGCGTTCGGAGAATCAAAACCGCATCGAAAAATTTGTTTTCAAAATCGCCGATAAAATCACAGTTAATGCCGAAGCGGTTAAAGTTTATTTAGTTGAAAAAGATATTTCTGCTGATAAAATCAAAATAATTTATAACGGTTTAGACCTCGAAAGATTACAACCGAAAGAGAAAAACCGTGGGAAAATTTGCGGAATTTTGGATTTGCCGAAAGAGGAAAACATAAAATTTATCACAATCGTTGCAAATCTGCGGCACGAGGTTAAAAATCAGGAACTATTGCTTTGTGCGGCAAAGCGTCTGAAAGTAAATTTTCCAAACGCACATTTTGTTTTTGCCGGCGAAGGCAAACGCAAAACTGAACTCGAAAATATCGCCGAAGAATTGGACATTAAAAATAATACACATTTTATCGGGCGTTGCGACATCATTCCCGAATTACTTTCAATCTCTTATGCTTGTGTTTTAACTTCAACCGCCGAAGGTTTTTCCAATTCGATTTTAGAATATATGTCGGCGGCAAAACCCGTCGTTACCACAAATGTCGGCGGTGCAGGCGAAGCGATTATTGATGGCGAAACAGGATATTTAATTGAATCCGGTGATGTTGAAGGATTGGAAAAATGTTTAGTTGAACTGCTTGAAAATCCCGAAACAGCCAATGAAATGGGAAAAAAGGCAAAAAAAATCGTTGAAGAAAAATTCTCGACCGAAACACAATTAAAAAACTTAGTAAATTTTTATCAAAGCTGCATAAATGAAAAGGGAAAATAAAAAGATCAGAGTTGCAATTGTTGCTCCTTCAACGAAAGTTTTGGGCGGGCAATCAATTCAGGCAAAGCGTCTTATTGATGGTTTTGCAGTTGATGAAAATATTGAACTATCTCTGATTCCGAATAACCCGACCTTGAAATTTTTCGGATTTTTGCAAAAAATAAAAGGCATTCGCACCATCGCAACTTCCGTAAAATTCTGGTGGCTTTTATTAACTCAAATCATCGAATTCGATATTGTTCAGGTTTTCTCATCCGGCACGACAAGTTATATTATTTCAACACTTCCGCCACTCTTTGTGGCTAAATTTTACGGCAAAAAAGTATTTCTGAACTATCACACGGGTGAAGCCGAAGAGCATCTGAAAAAGGGCGGTTGGTGGGTGAAATATACGATGGAGGAATTTGATAAAATCGTCGTTCCGTCGGAATTTCTTGTAGATGTTTTTGCAAAATATAAACTCAAAGCGGAAACGGTCTTTAATTTTGTTGATGCAGAAAATTTCAAATTTCGGAAGCGAAAACCTCTGAAACCAATTTTTTTATCAAACCGAACCTTTGAAAACCATTACAATGTTTCCTGTACTTTGAAAGCATTTGCAGAAATTCAAAAAGAATTTGCAGATGCGAAATTGATCGTTGCAGGTTTTGGAAGCGAAGAGGAAGAATTAAAAAATTTAGCTCAAACATTGGGCTTGAAAAATGTAGATTTTATCGGCAAAATTTCACCGGAAGAAATGCCGGCTATTTATGAAAAAGCCGATATTTATTTGAATTCTTCGGTTGTGGATAATATGCCGCTGTCAATTATTGAAGCTTTTTCCTGCGGTCTCCCGGTCGTTTCAAGCAATGCGGGCGGCATTCCATACATTGTCGAAAATGGAGAAACGGGGCTTTTGTCCAAAAATAATGATTGTCTTGAATTAGCCGAAAATTCACTTAAATTATTGCAGGATGAAGAATTAAGTCAAAAAATAATTGATAAATCACGGCTCGAATGTGTAAAATATAGTTGGGACAAAGTTCAGTTGGAGTGGCAGGAACTTTATCTCAGACTTGCCGAAAGATAATTTGGGGGATTTTCAAAACCCCGTAAATTTCAAGCCTCTTTTTTCCTACTGTTTTTTTGTATAATTTTATTTGATAAAACAACTAATACATTTTGTTTGCTCAGAGCGTGAGCGGGTTTGAGCAACTTCGACAGTGGATACATTTTTAAAAAAGCGAAAAAGCTGATAGCTGATAGCTAATAGCCAAAAGCTGAGATTATGTGCGGCATTAACGGAATAGCATTTTCATCCCGAAGCGGTCGTCAGGTTGACGAGCGGATTTTGTGTGCGATGCGGGATGAAATGACTCATCGCGGTCCCGATGATCGCGGTGTCTTTATCAAAGCGAATATCGGTCTGGGACATCGGCGTTTGAGCATTATTGACGTAGCTCACGGGCATCAGCCGATGTTTAATGCGGATAAATCCATTGCATTAATTTTTAATGGTGAGGTCTATAATCACGGCGATTATCGTAATCAATTGATTGCCAAGGGCTATAAATATCAAACGACCTCAGATACGGAAACAATTCTTTATTTATACGAAGAATACGGCTTTGAATGCGTTGAAAAATTGCGTGGAATGTTTGCGTTTGCGATTTGGGATGAGAAAGAAGATCAACTTTTTATCGCCAGAGACAGAGTCGGAATTAAACCGCTTTATTATGTTCACGACTCGCAAGGGAATTTATTTTTTGCGTCGGAAATAAAATCTTTGATCGCGGCAGAAGCCGTTAAACCTGAAATCAATTACGATGTTTTGCCGGATCAACTTGCTAATCACGGAACTTCTTTTGATGAAACACTTTACAAAGATGTGAAACGGCTGATGCCGGGGCATTTTTTGGTTTGGAAAGATGGTAAAGTTTCGGTGAAAAAATATTGGAATCTTGAATATGAACCGAAGCATTCGGAAATTTCCGATAAAGAATTTGTCGGGCAATGGTTAGAGAAATTCAAAGAATCCGTACGACTTCGGTTGATGGCGGATGTTCCATTGGGGATGTTTTTGTCGGGCGGGATTGATTCTTCGGCGATTGCGGCGGTGATGTCAGAGATGGTAACTGATCCGATCAAGACTTTTTCGGTTGGATTTAAGGAGCGTGAGGCGAATGAATTTCATTATGCACGGAGGGTTTCGGAGAAATTCGGGACAGAGCATCACGAGATAACAATCACGCCCGAACAATTTTTTGAAAAACTTCCAAAATTGATCTGGCACGAAGATGAACCGCTCGGATTTGTCGCATCCGTTCCGCTTTATTTTGTTTCGGAGTTGGCTCAGAAGCACGTCAAAGTTGTTTTAACGGGCGAAGGAAGCGACGAAATTATGGCGGGTTATGCTCGTTATTACAAGGCTTTGAAGTTATTGGAATACGGTAAAAAATACGAAAGTTTAACGCCCTCATTTTTGCGAAGTGCCGTTAAAACAGGCGTTGCGACTTTGCCGAATAAACTCAACCGAAAATTGAACCGCACATTTTTGACTTTGGATTCGGATGTCGAAAGTTTGTATTTCGATAACTTTGCGATTTTTAACAAAAGGATGCAGAGCGAACTTTTGAGCAATGAAACAAAGGCGAAAATTTCGGATAGAAATCCGTATAAATTTATAAATCATTGGTTTGAAGCGGAAAATGCAAAGGAATTGCTCGATAAACTTTTGTATGTTGACACGAAAACTTATATGCAGGAACTCCTTATGAAGCAGGATCAAATGTCTATGGCGGCTTCGATAGAATCGCGTGTGCCGTTTCTCGATCACGAATTGGTGGAATGGACAGCACGTATGCCGATAAATCTGAAACTTCGCGGGCGTGATACAAAATGGATTTTGCGTGAAGCGATGAAGGGAACTTTGCCCGAAGCGATTTTATCACGCGAGAAAATGGGTTTTCCCGTGCCGATTGGTTCGTGGTTCAGAAATGAGTTTCGCCACTTGATTGAAGAATTTGTGTTAAGCGAGCGTTCGCTTTCACGAGGAATTTTTAATGCGGATTTTGTCCGCGAACTTACGAATCACCATTTTTCCGGCGAAAATCACGATTTAAGACTTTTATTCTTACTGAACTTCGAGATTTGGCAACGTCAGATTCTCGACGGTGAGGAAGTTATTATTGGTTCGTAGTTCGTGGTTAGTTGTTCGTTGCTTTTTCTTAGCAACGAACAACTAACCACGAACAATTAACAAAATTATGAAAATAGTCCTTTTTTCCAGAGTTCCTCGTTGGTATTCGTTCAAAAACGAGCGTTTGGCTTCGCATTTATCGGCGGAAGGTTTTGAAATTCTCGGCGTGATTGTTGAGGAAGTTCCAACATTTAAAGCCTTGCAGGAATGGACTAAAAAACTCGGATTTGGTGTTTTTGTTAAGAAAGTGGCTCAGAGATTATCAGGAAAAGGACAGACTTCGAGCGATGAAAAACAGAATTCTCAAATTCAACTTTCAAAAACGGCAGTGTCGCCGAAAGTTTATCACTTTGAATCTCACAATTCTTCCGAATGTGTTGAAAAAGTTCGTGAATTATCGCCCGATGTAATTGTTTTGCGTGGGTGCGGAATTATCAAACCGGCAATGCTAGAAGTGCCGAAGATCGGTGTAATAAATCCGCATTATGCGTTGTTGCCGGATTTTCGCGGAATGGATGTAACGGAATGGTCGGCACTTCACGGCGATCCGATTGCGGTTAGTGTTCATTCGGTGAACAAAGGGATTGACACGGGAACGGTTTTGAAATCGGAAATTATCGAGCCGACTTTGGAAGACACGGTTGGAAGTCTGCGTGATAAAAGTGCGGCACTTGCGGTCAAACTTTTGAAAGACGCTTTAGTTGATCTGCGTGAAGGAAAAGAGTTTCCCGAAAATCAGATGAATAACGGCGGACGGCAATTCTTTAAAATGCACCCGCGTTTGAAAGAATTGGCAAATCAGCGTTTGCAGAGGTTTTCAAATGAAGGAGTTGATTTACCGAAAGCTAATGAATCTCATTCAAAAATATCTGCTAATTTACAAGTTGATGAAAGAAATTAGCATTTGCAATAAATGTTTTGCGGGCAAAATGCCCACACTCCAAAAAGATGTTAAATAAATTACAAAAATTACCTGCTAAAAGATTAATCGGTGCAACGGTTCGGAATGTGCGACCTTCGCATTTGAACTTGTGGCGAAAGGATTTACTTGATAGACGACGTAAGCCGAATTTAACGGCTGTGCATTTGCGGGAAACTTTTGAATGGCTCAAAAATGCTCACGATGTTTGCGATGGACGAGGTGTTGCGGGTGGTTATTCGGTGATTGATGGTTGGCTTGCTCCTTATCCCGAAACGACGGGGTATATTATTCCGACTTTTTACAATTATTCGGAATGGACAGGCGTTGATGATTGGTGGTAAAGAGCAGAAGCGATGGCAGATTGGGAAATCGAAGTTCAGATGCCGAACGGTGCGGTGCAAGCGGGACTTTTTGAGGAAGGAAAAGAACAAATTCCCGCCGTGTTTAATACGGGACAAGTGATTTTAGGTTGGTGTCGTGCATACATTGAATCGAAAAATGAAAAATATCTGGATGCGGCAAAATGTGCGGGTGATTGGTTAATTGAAGTTCAGGCGGAAAATGGTGCGTGGCGTTTTGAAAGTCAGGAAACAGAAACCGATGTTCACGCTTACGATGTGCGGACGGCTTGGAGTTTGTTGGAGATTTACGATATTACGAAAGAAGAAAAATACCGCAAATCTGCCGAAAGACAGATCGAATGGACGCTTTTGCAACAAACAAAAAATGGTTGGTTTGAAAACAATGCGTTTTTTACTTCAGATGATAAATGGACAGCACCTTTTACACACACGATTGCTTATGTGATGGAAGGCTTGCAGGAATCGCATCGAATTTTGCAGAAAAAAGAATATTTCAAAGCCTTTGAAAAAACTGCTGAAAAATTGATGCGTATTTTTGAACTTCGCAAATTTATGGCGGGAGATTTTAATGAGAAATGGAAGTCTTCGAGCAAATATAGTTGCTTGACCGGCAATGCTCAAATTGCGGGAGTTTGGCTGAAACTCTTTCAAACAAATAATGATGTTCGATATTTGAATGCCGCTTTGAAATTAAATGATTACACAAAGTCCACGCAAAATCTTTCGACGTTAAACAAAGGAATTCGAAGCGGCATTAAAGGTTCGCATCCGATCACGGGAAAATATACGCCGTTTATTTTTCCGAATTGGGCGGCGAAATTTTTTGCTGATACTTTGTTGCTTGAGGAAAAAGTGATGAAAGAATTTGAACAAAAAGTTTTAAATAATGAAAAAATTGGAGTTAAATCTTAATGCTTCTGGTAAATAATGAAAACAAAGTGAAATCTCAACCAACTCAGGAAGTTCTGCGTGGACGCAACATTCTGTGTTTCAGCCACGATTGGACGGGCGATCCGTTGTCGAAAACTCATCTGATGCGTGTGCTGTCGAAAGATAATAAAATCCTTTGGACAAACGCGATTGCCAACCGTATGCCGACGGCTTCGACGAAGGATGTGAAGCGGATTTTTATAAAATTGAAAAGATTTACCGAACCTGTAAAAGAAGTTGAGCCGAATATCTTTGTGTTGAGTCCTTTGGCGATTCCGACTTATGGAAGTTCGCTTGTGCGTGGATTTAATCAGCGATTTTTGCTTTCACAGGTGAAAAAAGCGATGCGGAATTTGGGTTTTGAAAATCCGCTCAATATGGTTTTCAATCCGGCGGCGGGATTGCTTGCCGGGAAGTTGAATGAAAGTGAGATAATTTATTATTGTGTAGATGATTACACGGAATTTACGGGAGTTGCGAAAGGTTTGAAGGAAATCGAGCAGGAACTTTTCCGAAAAGCCGATCTCGTCATTGTTTCGGCGGAAAAACTTTTTGACGACAAGAAGAAGTATAACGAAAATACGCACATCATCAGACACGGGACGGATTGGCGACATTTTAGAAAATCGCTTGACGATGCGATGGAAATTCCCGCTGAAATAAAAGAATTGCCGAAGCCGATTATTGGTTTTCACGGACTTCTAGCCGATTGGGTTGATTATGAATTAATAAAGAAAATCGCTGAAAAATATAAAAATGGTTCGGTTGTTTTGATCGGAAAGATTGCGGTTGATGCGGAGCAGAAAGTCAAAGTTTTGGACAATGTTAAAAATGTTTATTTTCTCGGACGTAAACCTTACGAAACTCTGCCGAATTATTGCAAAGGTTTTGATGTTGCACTTAATCCATTTATTATCAATAACTTAACGCTTGCGGCAAATCCTTTGAAAGTGCGAGAATATTTAGCGGCGGGATTGCAAACCGTTTCGACCGACATTCCCGAAGTTAGGAGTTTAAAACATTGTCTGGTTGGTGAAAACCACGAACATTTTATTGAGCAAATCGAAAATGCTTTGAACAATCCGATTGATAAAGAAATAATCAGCGATGAGATAAAACACGAAAGTTGGGATGCGAAAGTTGATGAACTGCGAGCGGTGATCGAGAAGACGCGGGGACAAAGAAAAGGGGAGATGGAGGGACAAGGAGAGGGAGCGAAAGGGAGATGAATCGGAACTTCAAAGTTTTAATTTTTTTCCTTAGCTTATTTCTTATTTGGATTTTTGTTGCTCCGTTTCTGGCTGAGAATTTGATCGTTGAAAAACCGCTGGAGCGAGCCGATGCGATATTGGTTTTGAGCGGTTCTTCCGTTTATAAAGAGCGGACTCACAAAGCGGCGGCGGTTTATAAATCAGGCGTGGCGAAGAAAGTTTTGCTCACAGATGATGGCGGGCGTGGTGGTTGGTCGCAAGCCGAGCAGAGAAATCTGCCGTTTGTTTATATGGCAAAAAAAGAATTGATTGCTCAGGGCGTGGCGGAAAATGATATTGAAATTTTGGATGGAGAAGTTACGGGAACGATTTGGGAAGCACGAAATTTGAAGAAGATTATTGATGAGGAAAATTGGAAATCGGTTTTGCTCGTAACCTCTGCCTATCACACAAAACGCTCACTTTGGATTTTTGAGGAAGTTTTAGGAAAAGATGTTAAAATCGGAAGTATTTCATCTGCAATGGGCAAAGAAATTACGTCGCCCTGGATTTGGTGGCTTTCGCCGAGAGGTTGGACTGATGTTGCCGGAGAATATGTGAAATTTATGGTTCATTGGTTATATTACTAAGAAGATGATCTAAAATTTGAGACTTACAAATTCAAATTAATAAAAATATCTGAAACCTATAATTTAGCATAGAATTTACAAATTATTTTAATGAATACAGCAACGGTAGCAATGCAGGAAATCGCACAACAACATTCTTCAGAAGTAGCAAAAGGCGAACGGTTCGAGTTTGGTAAAAACTGGAGTCGTTTTTTGGAATTGCTTAATGAAGAGAGAATTCTAAAGGCGGAAGAATCGCTAAAAGAAATGCTTGAGATGGAAAATCTCGAAGGCAAAACTTTTCTCGATATTGGTTCGGGCAGCGGACTTTTTTCGCTGGCAGCGAGACGTTTGGGAGCAAAGGTTTATTCGTTTGATTTTGATACGAATTCTTTTGAATGCACGACCGAATTGCGGCGTAGGTTTTTTGAAAATGATGAGAATTGGAAGGTTGAACAAGGTTCGGCTTTAAACCGTGAATATGTTGAATCACTTGGCAAATTCGACATTGTTTATTCGTGGGGCGTTCTGCATCATACTGGTTCGATGTGGGAAGCTCTGGGAAATGCAGAAGTTGCAGTAAAAGATAATGGAACGCTTTTTGTGGCGATTTATAATGACACGGGAAGTCAGGCGGAGCGTTGGAAATGGATCAAAAAAACGTATTGCAAACTTCCTAAGCCGCTGAAATCACCGTTTGCAGTTTTGGCGATTCTGCCCGAAGAAGGTAAACGCTGTTTAAGTTCGCTGATCAGATTAAAACCGCAGGAATTTTTTAACTTTTGGAAAAATTACACAAATTCACGCGGAATGAATCGTTGGTATGACATTGTTGATTGGGTTGGCGGTTTTCCTTATGAAGTCGCTACGCCGGATGAAATTTTTGAATTTTATAAGGCAAAAGGCTACAGTTTGACAAAAATGAAAGTCGGCGGAGTCGGGCTGGGGTGTAACGAATTTGTGTTTAGAAAGGATGTAATTGGTGAAGAATGAATAAATTTTACTTTAATCACAAATCACAAATTACAAATTACCAAAAGGTTATGAGAAAACTGGAAAAACCGAATTGGCAAAAGCAAAAGGAACGTAAAAAAAGAATGTGGCTGATCGGCTTGGCGTTGCTTTTGCTTATTCCGGTTGGAGTCGGCTCGGCTTATTTCATTTTAAATAAAACACTTGCTAATTCTTCTAATGCCGACGGCGATTTGCAGCTTGCCGATCCCGAAATTCAGGGAAATCGGATCTTTGTCCGTGAAGGTGAGAATTTTCAAAAAGCACTAAATCAGGCAAAAGCGGGCGATACGATTTTGCTGCAAGCGGGAAAAACTTTTAAAGGTGCATTTAAATTACCGAAAAAGACCGGAAATAAATTTATAATGATCCGCACATCAGCAAATGATTCTCAACTTCCGCCCGCCGACACACGGATTGATCCGAAAAAACACGCACAATTTTTGCCGAAACTGGAATCGAATGTAAATGGCGAACCCGTGATTTTTGCAGGTGATGGATCACATCATTACCGTTTTATCGGCATTGAATTCAAACCGACATTTAAAGGACTCTATAATATAATCCAACTCGGCACAGGCGAAGAAACAAACATCGAGCAGCTGCCGCATCACATCGAATTTGACCGCGTTTATTTATACGGCGATAAAGATGTCGGTCAGCGTCGCGGAATTGCGGCAAACGGGAAACATATAGTTATAGTAAACAGTTATTTTTCGGACTTTAAACGCAAAGGTGAAGAATCGCAGGCGATTGCGGCTTGGGCGACGGATGGACCGATTGAGATAAAAAACAATTTTTTGGAAGCGGCGGCGGAAAGTGTTTTATTCGGCGGAGCGGAAAACAAAATGAAACTGGTTGCCTCGGACGTTATGGTTACGGACAACTGGATGAACAAACGCATTGAGTGGAAGGGAACGGATTGGGTTGTTAAAAACTTTTTTGAAATAAAAAGCGGCAGACGTATGAAAGTTTCCAGAAATCTGATGACCAATAATTGGGCGATGGCTCAGGAGGGAACGGGCGTTTTATTCAGAACGGGAATGGACAGCGGTGAGCAGGCGGTGGTTGAAGACATAGAGTTTTCCGACAATATTATGCGTGGGTCGGGAGGTGCGATTAATATCTTCGGCGGAGAAGGAAAAGGCGGCAGACGTTTAACGATCAAAAATAATATCTTTGATGATATTGATGTAAATAAATATGGCGGACGCGGATATTTTATAAAATCAACTACATTTGACGATGTAACTATTGAAAACAATACTGTTATTCATACGGGAAGCATTTCCATTGCTTACGGAGAACCACTCAGAAATTTTGTTTTCCGCAACAATATCGTTTTTCAAAATGAATACGGATTTTTCGGCGACGGCGGTTTGCTTAGACAAAAAACTCTTGCCAAACATTTTCCGAAAGCAGTTTTTTCAAACAATATAATTGTCGGAAGCGATGCAAATACTTACGGCAAAAATAATTTTTATCCGGTTTCGGTTCGGCAGATCGGATTTATCGCCCCGAAAAAAGGGAATTACAATTTAAGCGAAAATAGTGTTTATAAAAATAGAGGATTTGACGGAAAACAGATTGGAGCAAATCTTGATCCGAAAACCGTCGGCGGAAAATTTTAGATTTGTCCGCATTCCAACTGAAAATCTTGTTTTTAATCGGTCAATTTATAATTTCTCAAGCAACTCATTAAACCGCTCATCATCGCGGAGTGAATCAAGACTTTTGTCGGTTTCGTATAAAGGTTTATTTTCATTGCCGAGTCTGACGGCACGATTGAGCCATTCAAATGCTAAATCTTTTTCGTCCAAAATTGCATACGCCGCACCAACCCAATAAGCCATATCGTGGTCGGCTTTTGAAATGCTTAGAGCCTCGGCAGTAAGCTGTTCGTAAGCTTTTTCCGTCTGTCCGTCCCTGGCAAGAAAAATTGCATAAAGCGGACGAATTCCATCCATTCTCGGATTTTCCTCAAAGACTTTTCTTATCATATCAATAGCTCTTTCAAACTCTCCCTGATAAAAAAACGTAGCCGAGCGGAAAATTCGGATCATCGGGTGATTCGGTTCGATCTTCGCACCTTTATCTAATTCCCTTAAAGCCCTTTCGTGGTCGTCTAAATAATTATAAATTCTCGCCCGGTTATAACTTGCGACAACTTTTGCTGCCGGGTCGAGTTTAACGAGTTTTTTATAGCTTTTTAAGGATTCTTCATAATTTCCATCAAGGCGGTCAATTACGCCTTTGACAAAATAGATCGGGGCTTCGTTGGGAAATTGTTCCTGCAGAAGTTTTATTTCTTCACGTGCCTTTCGCTTCTCGCCGCGTGCCATATGAATCATTACAAGCAGAACGCGGGCTTCGGAGATATTCGGATCGAGTTGGAAGGCTTTTTGGAAAGCATTTTCGGCATAAGTATAATCTTCGGCTTCGCCCATTCCTTTAAAAACGCGATTGGCATAACAAGCTCCGAGACCGCTGTATGCAAGTGCAAATTCCGAATCCAGTTCAATCGCACTTTTAAAATTTGCAATCGCTTCTTCGCAATCTTCATTGGCAACGGTACGGAAAATAAATCTGCCGAAATTGTCGCGTCCGCGTAAGTATTGCTCGTAGGCTTCGGCATTTTGCGTCGGACGGCGACCAAGAATTTCCTGTTCCTGATCTGATAATTCAAGACTTAAACCATCTAAGATTCTGCGGGCAATCGTGTCCTGCAAGACAAGTATATCTTCGCCTTCGACATCAATTCTGTCACTCCATAAAATCTCACCCGTAACGACATCCAAAAGCTGTGCAGTTACACGGATTTTCTCACCCGCCAGCAGAAATCCGGCAGTTAAAACAGCGTGAACCTGCATATCCCGCCCGACTTTTTTAGCATCATAATCTTTGCCCTGATATTTGGCGATAACTGAACTCGGACGGACTATCAGAGATTTCAACTGTGCAAGTTCGGTTATAACCGCATCCGCCAGAGCAAATTCATAAAAATCAGTTGAAGGGTCTTTACTCAGATTTTTAAATGGCAGAATTGCGATGCTTTTTTTCTCTTTACCCGTGCCGGTAAAGGTTACATCGGGAGCATAGGTCGGCGTAATCTGCGTTGATGGCACAACGGACGGCGTGATTTGAAGCGAATCATCAAAACTCGATTTGCCGATAAACCAGTTCCACGCACGTTTAACGGAACTATCGGATTCTAAATGCTTCGGTTTGAAAGTATCGCTCTGCATTATGGGAGTGCCGGAAATTTCCAGCAAAACCTCTCGCAGATCATCACGCATTTTGGAGATATTTTGATAACGGTTACTCGGATTTTTTGCCAACGCTTTATCTACAATCGCCTGTAATTTCGGAGGAATCGGTTCAGCACGCATCTCGGCAAGCGGAGTCGGAGTTCCGTGCAGAACTTCGTGGCGAACATCAATCACCGTGTTTCCCTGAAATGCCCAAATGCCTGTGATTAATTCATACACCAGAACACCCGTCGAAAAAATATCTGCACGATGATCGGTTAACTCACCTTTAGCTTGTTCGGGGGCGGCGTAAGTCGCTGTGCCGTAAGGAATTCCAAGTTCGGTTAAATCCGTGCGGTCAATTCCTTGAGGTAGTGGACCTGTTTCGTCCTGCAGCATTTTTGCCAACCCGAAATCCAAAATACTGACTCGTCCGCTGTCGGTAACCATTATATTTCCGGCTTTGATGTCGCGGTGAATAATATTTTTGGAATGAGCATAAGCGAGTGCATCGCAAACTTGTATAGCGATCTTTAAAGCACTTTCCAATTCCATCGGTTTGCCGTCAACCAACTGACGCACATTTTTGCCTTCGATGTTCTGCATCGCAATATAAAATGTGCCGTTGTCTTCATGGTAATCGTAGATGGTACAGATATTTGGATGGTCGAGTTTTGAACAGAGTTTTGCCTCACGCTCGAACCGTTTGAAGTTTGCCGTTTTACCCGTTAGTTCAGGGGGCAAAACTTTGATGACAATTTCACGGTCAAGTTTAGTGTCGAGGGCTTTATAAACTGTTCCTTGCCCGCCCGCACCGAGTTTTTTTAAGATTTCGTATTGGTGAATTTTTGAGCCAATCATACTCAATAACTATGATTTACTTTGTTGCTTGTTGGTTGGAAATTAACTGCATAAGTTTGTGCTAAATCTTTAAATTACGCAAGTGTTAAAAAACAAAAGAGTCGGCAAACTGCCGACTTAATCAATAATGATCGTTCAACCACGTAAGTCATCGCCCCATCCAGACTGCACATATTTGCCGTTTTCGACAATACACGGAACAGTTATATTTCCGTGTGATAATTCAAGCATTTGCTTTTGATGTTTCTTGTCGTTTTGAGCATCATATTCGGTAAAATCAATATTGTTTTCCGTATAATAATCCCGTGCTTTATCACAATATGGACAGCCCGGTTTTGTGTAAATTACTAATGACATATATTCTTAATTTCTCCTTCGTAGAAAATAGTTTAACAATAGAATTCAATTTATAAAAGTTGGCAGAAAAGCTATGGAAATAAACAAAGACCTTTTTGAACCTTTCGAGAAACTTGTCGAGATAGAAATTAAGGGCAAAAAATACGAAGTTCCCGAAAACAATACCCTTCTGCGTTGCTTTCAATATCTTTCGATAGAAACAATTTCCTACGGCGATTTTTGCTGGAACGGCGATTGTTTAAATTGTCAGGTCTGGATAAAAAACGACGAAAAAGAAAAACCCTTAATGACTTGCCGTGCAAAGGTCGAAAAAGGAATGCAAATCGTCCGAATGGCGGAAGAAATTAAACTAACGGAAAATGATAAAAAGTCTTAGAAATTATCTGAAAGTTTTTGAGATTAAGAAATTAAATTGGAAATAGAACGCGGATTACGCGGATTGAAAACGATTTTCGCAGATTTATTCAAAAAAAGTATCTGCGAAAATCCGCCAAATCCGCGTAATCCGCATTCTATTTCTTAAACAGTCAATTAATGAAGATTATATTGCGGAACATTCGGATCAATTTCCGCCGACCATGCACCGATTCCGCCGACCAGATTTTTCATCTCGCCTTTGTATCCCGCTTGCTCCAGCATCATCATCGCTCTCGCACTGCGACCACCGCTTTTGCACTGCATTACGATTTCTTTTGAATCATCGAGTTCGTCCATACGATTTACGATCTCGCCGAGCGGAATCAGTTTCGCACCTTCGATCTTGGCAATTTCCCATTCATTCGGCTGACGGACATCGATAAGTTGAAAATCCTCGCCCGCATCCATTTTTTCTTTTAATTCTTTTACTGTAATTTCCTGCATAATTCTCTCCCGTAAATTTATAATATCTTTCTTTTTATAAACTTATCGTAACTTTCCTGCAAATTTGATATTGAAACTTTCTTTCCGGTATTTTCAATTAAAAATTTACAAAATCGCTTAATTTTTCAGATTTCAATTCTCCGATTTGCTTGGTCATAATCGCTGAGTTTGCCGTGAAAAGTTTTCCCGGACGGACATAACTGTCTTTTTTGAACGAACCGCTTGCCAAATCACTGTTGGTTATTTTGACGGCAATCGCGTCGGTGTTGGGCTGACTCGTAACCTGACACAAAACCCAATCGCTGCGTTCCGTCTCTGCTAATACAACCGCCGGACGAAGTTTTGAACGCGACAAATCGGAAAACGGAAATCGCACCAAAACTATTGTTCCGATTGAAGGTATGACCACGCTTCGTCCTCCTCCGGTCTGTTCCAATCTTCGGCTAAAGCGGCTTCGCTCAAAAGTGCGGTTTCGGAAACGGCAGCCGCCGGTTTCTCTTCCAGAATTGTAACCAATGCTCGACGGACATTCGGCAGTCGGACATTTTGTAAAAGTTTAACTCTGCCTTGCTCGTCAATAACGGCTTCGAATAGTTTGAATCATAATATCAAAATCCTCCACTTAAAATTTTGCTTCTATTTGAAGAAAAGAGTAAGCCTTAAATTCTGATGTGGTCAAAGAATAATTTCAGAGTAACCAAGAAACGCCGAACGATTGAGTTGACGTGGGCAAAAACCGCCACCACGCAACTCTGAATAAAAGAGGCAAGTTTTTAAAGAGTAGCTATTTTGCCTCACGTCCAATGATTTGTTATACCTCCCACTCCATTTTCAAGACTTCTTTCTGTTCGACTAATCTAATCGTTGGCACATTTTGTGTAATTACCTCAATGTTATTATCTCCGCCATATATCAAGTAATGAGAAAATTTGCCTGTGCTATACGGGTCATGACAGCCTTCGTATGATTTTAGCCAAGGCGAGTTAAGCCATTGGAAAGCACATACAGATTTGTCATATTTAATCGTTGCGTCAACTGTCGCAGAGCTAATATCTCTTTCTGGACAACACGATTCTTCCATACAAGTAAAAGCAAGAACTTCGCCAAAATCTACTAAATACTTTGGATATTCTACGCTATGCGGAGTAACAACTACTTTCAAATTATTTGTTTCCATCCCCGCTGGGGAAGATAAGGGAATTGCCGCCAAAATGACAGATGGATAAAAAGCATTAGTAAAAGGCGTTTCCCAACGAACAATTTTGGACATAACGAAAGAGGTATAACTTTGATTTAGGCTGAATTAAATTCTGCATAATTTATTAGGCGGAATTTCTAAACAATTTATATTTAACAAATAAAGAATTTACCAGACAAAAGCCGAATTTTAATAACTTTGATAATTCCGATTTATATCAAGAAAAACTTAATCATTTATAAACTTTTTTGTCATAATATTACAAGTTTTATTTTGCTTTATTCAATCTTTTTTCCATTTCCAAAATCGTCTTCGTCGTTTGCAAAACCGTGTCGGGATTTAAGGAAATTGAATTGATTCCTTTTTCAACCAAAAATTCAGCAAATTCGGGATAATCTGAAGGTGCTTGTCCGCAGATTCCGATTTTCTTTTTGTTGCGGATGGCGGATTCGATTGCCATTGCGACCATTTTTTCGACTGCTCCGTTTCGCTCGTCGAACAAGTGTGCGACCATTTCGGAGTCGCGGTCTAAGCCTAATGCTAATTGTGTTAAATCGTTTGAGCCGATTGAATATCCGTCAAAAACTTTCAGGAATTCATCGGCAAAAACGACATTGGCGGGAAGTTCGCACATTGCGTAGATTTCGAGGTCATTTTCGCCTTGTGCTAAACCGAATTCTTTCATCAAGTTAATAACTTTTTTGCCTTCTTCAACCGTGCGGACAAATGGAATCATCGCTTTGACATTGGTCAAACCCATATCTTCGCGGACTCTCCGCATCGCCTGACATTCGAGGCGAAAACCTGCTTTATAACGGTCGTCATAATAACGCGAAGCACCGCGAAATCCGAGCATCGGATTTTCCTCGTCGGGTTCGTATTCTTCGCCGCCGATCAGTCTGGCGTATTCATTCGATTTGAAATCCGACATCCGCACGATCACGTCTTTCGGATAAAAAGCCGCCGCAATTTTGGCGATTCCTTCAGCGAGTCTTCGGACAAAATATTCCTTCGGGTCTTCTTCGCCGATCTTTTCGGCAATGATTTTTACATCGGTTTGTTTTTTCAAATTCGGGTAATTTATCAATGCCATCGGATGAATGCCGATATGATTATTGATGATAAATTCGAGCCTTGCCAAACCTACGCCGTCATTCGGATACATTGAAGCGGTAAACGCTAAATCGGGATCGCCGACATTCATCATAACTTGCGTATTCGGGCGTGTGTCCGATTCGATAATCGTTTTTTCAACCGTAAAATCAATCTTTCCGTAATAAATATTGCCAACCGCACCTTCTGCACAAGAAACTGTTGCGTCCGTTCCGCTACGCAGAATTTCGGTTGCATTTCCCGAACCGACGATGCACGGCAAGCCCAATTCACGGCTGATGATCGCACTATGACAAGTTCGCCCGCCACGATCTGTAACGATTGCCGAAGCACGTTTCATAATCGGTTCCCACGCGGGATCGGTCATTGATGTAACTAAAATATCGCCTTCCTTGAAATCTTTGATTCTGTCGGGATCAAGCAAAACGTGAATTTTTCCGTGTCCGATCTTTTCGCCGACGGCAACGCCTGTAACTAGCGGAGTGCCATGATTATCGGAAAGCGAGTAGTTTTCAATGTAATTTTGTTCTTTCTGTGCGTGGACGGTTTCGGGACGTGCCTGCAAGACGAAAAGTTCGCCCGTTGTGCCGTCTTTTGCCCATTCGATGTCCATCGGCTGATGTTTTCCCGCACGTTTCGAGTAATGATCTTCAATCGCACATGCCCAATGTGCAAGCTGCAAAACTTCAAATCCCGCCAGACAAAAACGATTTCTCTGCGATTCGACAACTTCACGAACCTGCGTTCCCGTTTCGTCGTCGGCAAAAACCATTTTGACTTCCTTCACACCCATTTTGCGTGTAATTATCGGACGAAAACCTTTTTTCAAAGTCGGCTTAAAAACGATCCATTCATCGGGCGTTGCCATTCCCTGCACAACCGCTTCGCCTAAACCCCACGCACCGTTGATGACAACCGCATCACGAAAGCCGCTTTCCGTATCGAGCGTAAATATCACGCCCGAACAAGCTGTATCCGAGCGAACCATCGGCTGCACACCGATTGAAAGTGCTAGATCAAAATGATCAAAACCTCTCGCCGTCCGATACGAAATCGCACGGTCAGTCCAGAGCGACGCAAAACATTCGTGACACGCCTGAATCAAACGCCTGTCGCCTTTGACATTCAAAATCGTATCCTGCTGACCTGCAAAAGAAGCGTCCGGCAAGTCTTCCGCCGTTGCCGAAGAACGAACCGCAACGGAAAAATTCTTGATTCCCATACGTTCGCCCAAACTTTTATGAGCATCCCAAATTGCGTGGCGTAGGTCGTCGGGAAAAGGAGTTTCAAGCATCAAATTTCGTGCTTCTTTGCCGACTCTTTCAAGTTCATCCAGATTTTCGACATCCAAGCCTTTTAGTAATTTTTGCAGATTTTTCTTCAAATCGTTCGTTTCTAAAAGACGATGATAAGCGTGGCTTGTCGTCGTATATCCATCAACCGCATGCACGCCTTTTGATGTCAATTCACGAAACAATTCGCCAAGGCTCGCACATTTTCCGCCAACCAGATCAACATCATCGGCACTAACTTCGCTTAGATCGAGAACTAAAGGTTTTGTCATAATATTTTTCGTTACTTTCAATTTGTTTGAAGTATAATTTAACTTGCTTAAAACTTATTGTCTAATGACTGGAATGTCGGGCGGCTCACTAGCACAAACGTGAAAGCATTTGAAAAGTGTTACACTAAAAGCATTAAGTATAATGAACAAAACGTAAGTTAGCCTGTTTGCACAGACTGGCAGGCGATCCGCCCGGCTTTCCAATCGTTAAAAAAAAGGACGGTCAAAAGAAACCGCCCCAAATCCGATAAGTTATAAGTTCAAACTAAATTTTCTTGCCGCTTCTTTGCAAAAGCATATCAAATCCTGTTTTATCAACAGCTTTGACATAGGCATCTTTCGGTTCAACTAAACCTTTGTTGACCAATTCCATCAAAGCATCATTGAGCATAACCATTCCTTTATTTTTATCCGTACTGAAGTAGATTCAGCATCATCCAACTGCTGAACTTCTACTTTTTCTTCCGTATAAACAATTTGCTTCGCCGCAGAATTACCGGCAGGCGGACTTATTGTGACGACAAAGCCCGATGGTGATTTCTTCACCAGAAAATTAAAATCACCGAGATTATTCGAATGAACAAATTCCACCTGCGAACTGTTCGGTAACTGCTGTTTTATATTAGCCGGAATCAGGGGAAAAATCATCGTATTGATCTGAGCTCCCGGAAGCGGCGAATTCGATATTTCGGCATATCCGTTTGATGTTATAACATACGGCGGTTTATTGGGTTCGAGATGCAGTTCAGAACCTGCTTTAGAAACTAATTGCTGTAAATATTCATTTAGATTGTGCATTTTGTATTTTAAGGAATATATGAATTTGAGGAAGAAGGTGTTTTGAGTGAATGAAAGGCTCAACTCGAAATACAGACTAACATATTTAAACAATGTTTGTCATCTGAAAAAAAATACAAATATGAGGAATTTTATTATTTTGGAATTCCGGCTTATTGATCGTAAAGATATAAACCTAATCCGAATTTCGCCGCCGCTCGACGCAGAGCCATTGATTCGGCATTGCTGGAAGAATCGCCGTATGTGTCTTTTTCCTCATCTTCCTGTCCGGTTGCTTCGCGGAAAACGATGCCCTCTAAACAAGGAACTGAAAGGCGAATCGTTAAAATAAGTTTGCCGCCGATAGACTGCATATTCCTCACTTCATACGTCCAACCCGGGGCATAATGATCGAGATATTTTATTGCATCGTGCCAGGCGATATAACCGATTTCCTTTCCGCCCTGCCGCCGAACTCTCAAATGCCGTTTCGCCACCGGTTTTGATAAATCCCTGACGATTTCACGAATCGAACGCAATTCAAAATTTTTATTTTCGTCTGTTAGTTCCTCGGGATTTTCCGTTTCGATATTTTCTGCCGCCAATGTTGCTTCTGCCATTATTTTAACTCCAATTTTATTATCTGCGTTTCACAGATGAAACAATACCATTACGATATTTATAAATCAAACTATCAATTAAACTTCAGACTAAATTTTTCTTATAATTCCGCTTTTCTTTCTTCCAGCAATTTGCTGATTCTCTGATATTCTTTGGAAATAATTTGCAGATCCGCCTCGGTTTTAATGGAATCCCGGGCAAGTTCAAATAAAAGTTTCGCTTCTGTTTCCATTAGATTATGCCGCATCCTGCGTTCATTTTCGGAGGCAAGAGAAAGATTCGTCTCGCTTAAAATATCGAATGAATTTAATTGTTTAATAATAATGGTTACATTGCCGCCCGCATTTTGACGAATCTGGTCGTAGGCAAGATCAAAAAAGTCTTCAAACATCTGCTGGTGAATAATCAGACGTAATTTTCCGGCTTCAAAAAAGTTAGACGAACAGGACGAATATTTTGCCAGACAAACGAGAATCGCCGTCAGATAATCAACGCAGATTACGCCCGTTGTCGTATCATTTACCGCCGGCGAAAGAGCCTTTAAAGCAATGTCAACGATTTGCCGCAACCCGAATGCAGCATCGCCTTCGACGGTTCTGTAATCATCAATTTCATAATTAGCGTTGATTTGATTGACGATATTTTCACTTAAAACAAAATCCCGGCGATTCGGAAAAATCCGAAAAATAGGAGTATCTTTGATTACAAACTGACCGAACTTTTTCTGCATAGATAAGATCAAGTCATATTTAACAGCTAATTTTATAAGTTTGTGAGCGTCGGCATTTTGTGTGTAACCTGTCTTATCGGCTTTTAATTCCAGATAATTATTGCCTGCTAACTGCTGTGCAGTCCGGTCGTCAATTTTTGATGTATCCTTCTCGGTTGAAAAATTTTTTTCAATTTCATAGACGGTTTCTTCAGCGATCACCGAAATAATTCTCGTTGCCTGAATCGAAGTAGCGACGTGGTGTATAAAATAAATCAGCGAGGCGATTGTTATCAATCCGAGAATGATACCGAAAAGAACGGAAACGGAAGGCACATAGCCGCTGTCATTTTCACCCGCTGCATCCCGAATTGTCCGCAGAATGATGATGCAGTAAGCAAAAATTCCGACAAGTATGCCGAGGACGATCTGATTTCCCATATCACGCATAAAATTACGTAAAATGCGTGGAGAAAACTGTGTCGAAGCCAGAGTCAGAGCAACAATCGTGATCGAAAAAGCTGTAACTGCAACGGTGATTGTCGAACTTGCAATAACGGCGAGTAAATCTCTTGCTCCCGCCGGTTGTATATCAAAAAGTTTCGGATGATAACCAAATCTGTCTGCAATATAAAAATCAATCCCGATAAAAAAGAAACTAAGCAAAACTCCTGCAAAAACAAGCAGTCCCGGTACAAACCAGAGTGTCGAAAGTAAATGATTCCAGAGATTTTTGCTTTTAGTCATTGATTAAATTTTCTCAGATTGTAACCGCTTCAGTATATTCGCCCCAGACTTTTCTCAAACGATGCGAAATCTCGCCGACAGTTACGTAATTTTCGACACAGTCTAAAATCTTCGGCAGCAGATTTTCGTCCGTTCGTGCCGCTTCTTCCAATTTTGCTAATGAATTTTCGGCTTTTCCGGCATCGCGTCTGGCACGGACGGCGTTTACTCTAGCGATTTGTCCGCGTTCTACTTCTTCGTCAACAGTCAAAATCGGAATCGTTTCATCTTCTTCGATTCGATATTTATTTACACCGACCACAATTTCTTCTTGTTTTTCGAGTGCTTTTTGATAATCGTAAGCAGCTTCCTGAATTTCTCTTTGAACATAGCCTTCTTCGATGGCTTTGAGCATTCCGCCAAAATCATCAATTTTTTGGATGTAATCTAATGCTTTTTCTTCGAGTTTGTTGGTCAATGATTCGATAGCATAACTTCCGCCGAATGGATCAACCGTATCGGCAATGCCGGATTCGTGGGCGATAACCTGCTGTGTGCGAAGTGCGATTCTGGCGGCTTGTTCGGTTGGCAAAGACAATGCTTCATCCATTCCGTTGGTGTGCAGACTTTGCGTTCCGCCGAGAACTGCGGCGAGTGCTTGAATTGTCGTTCTCACAACATTTACTTCGGGTTGCTGTGCGGTCAGAGTCGAGCCGGCTGTTTGTGTATGAAATCTCAGCATCAGAGATTTTTTGTTTTTCGCACCAAATCTATCTTTCATTATCCTTGCCCAAATTCGTCTTGCGGCACGGAATTTAGCGATTTCTTCGAGCAAATTATTGTGAGCGTTAAAAAAGAATGACAAACGCGGTGCAAAATCATCAACTTCCAAACCCGCTTCAATTGCCGCATCAACATAACAAATTGCATCTGCCAATGTAAACGCGATTTCCTGTGCGGCTGTTGAACCCGCTTCCCGTATGTGATAACCGGAAATCGAGATCGTATTCCAACGCGGAACTTGATCGGCACAAAATGCGAATGTGTCCGTGATCAGCCGCATCGAAGGTTTTGGCGGATAAATATAAGTTCCGCGAGCGATATATTCCTTTAAAATATCGTTTTGAATCGTTCCCGAAACTTTATCGAATGCAACATTTTGCTTTTTTGCCACCGCTAAATATAAACAAAGAAGCGTCGAAGCAGTCGCATTTATCGTCATTGAGGTCGAAACTTTATCAAGCGGAATTCCGTCAAAGAGCGTCAGCATATCTTCCAAAGAATCAATCGCTACGCCGACTTTTCCGACTTCGCCCGCCGCGAGCGGATCGTCTGAATCCAAACCAATTTGCGTTGGCAGGTCAAACGCCACACTCAAACCCGTTGTGCCGTTTGCCAATAAATATTTATAGCGTTCATTGGATTCCCCGGCAGTCGCAAAACCCGCATATTGCCGCATCGTCCAAAACCTGCCGCGATACATCGTTTCTCTCGCCCCGCGTGTAAAAGGGAATTCGCCCGGTTTGCCCAAATCCTCACTGTAATTTATTTCTTCCGTGTTTTCGGGATTGTAATCATTCGGCAGTTCGATGCCCGATGAAGTTTCAAATGTTTCTCGTCTTTGCATTTGTCTAATTTAACATAATTTTAGCCACAGAGAAGAACACAGAATAAGAAGAGTAATAGCAAAGAAAAAATCAAAAACTCTTTGTATTCTCGGTGAACTCCGTAGCTAACTTTGACTAATTTGCAAGTGTCGAGTAAATTCTAAGAACACAAAAAATGGAACTTGACGGAAAAGAAAAAATTGCAGTTAAAGAACTCGGAAATGCTGTAAATATGGCAATCGAGCAATCGCCGACGGTTGCCGGTGCAATTGAATATCTACGTGAAATGGGTTTTGAGCCGAAGTTGAGTTTGAAACTTGAGATAAGTTTAGATGAAATTCCCGATTTTGTTCCGGCGGAAGATTTACCGGAAGACGAAACCGAATTAGACTTAACCGATGACGATCTGCGGACGCTTCAGCGAATGAAAATCATTATTTAATTGCCGATTTTCAATTTGCGATTTTCGATTGTTTATTTGGCTTAAATTTCGGTAAATTAAATACGGATAAATTCTCTAGATTAAGAAAATCAAAAAATCGCAAATCGCAAATCGGCAATCGAAAATCCCTTGAATTACTTCAATTATTTTACCGACATCGAAGAAACTTTTATACGCCGCCGCGGAAAGCATTTGCTTCTTAGTCCGTTAGACTGGGCTTTGATCGAATCGTGGCAGGAGCGGGAAATTCCGCTTCGGATAATTTTGCGTGGAATTGAAAATATTTTTGATAATGTTGATAAAAATCCGAACCGCACACAGTCGATAAAATCTCTGATGTATTGCAAGGAAGAGATCGAATCACAATATGAAGAATGGCTTAAAACACAGGTTGGCAAAGGTGATAATAAAAAAATCAGCGAAGAAAAGATTGAGCAAACTCAGGTAGTTGAAGAAAAACACGAATCTTCTCTTTTTTCAAAGGAAACGATTGAGATTCATTTAAAAAACATAATCGAAGCACTTAATAAAGCTAGAGCAAAATCAAAAGGCAGTTTGCGTCAGGTTTTAGAAGAAGTTTCGGCAGAATTATGTAAACACGAAAAAAGCTATAAAAATGCGGAAAGTTTGGAAGAATCTTTGAATCGTATGGAGAATTTGATTGATGAAGCGTTGCTGAAAACAGCCGATAAAAGTTCACTTTCAAACATAAAAGATGAAATTGAAAAGAATCTTGCAAAGCATAAAAACAAAATGGAGAAGGAAGTTTATCAAAGAACTTTTGATTTGATGCTTTATAAAAAATTGCGGGAAGAAGCGGGAATTCCGCAATTGAGTTTATTTTCTTTGTGAGATTTGTTAATTCTGTAAATAAATCTGTCAGAAAAAATTACAAGGAAGAAAAATAATGAACAAACTTAGAATCAGAAAACTTGGTGCGATGTCGGTTGGTAAAATGTATGCTTTAATGATGTTGGTAATGAGTTTGCTAATTGCCATTCCCTATGGGCTTTTTATCATAATCTTTTCGCTGATCGGCGGAGCAGGTGCCGGGAGTCAGGATGGAATAGCAGGACTTGCCGTGGGTGGTGGTGGTATAGTATTCGGGCTGATCTTTATGATCGGAATCCCGATTTTTTATGCAGTAATCGGTTTTATCGCCGGATTGATTTCAGCATTGGTATATAACATTTTTGCAGGTATTATCGGCGGAATCGAAATTGAGGTCGAAAACATTTAATTGAGTAAAACATATAAAATTGACGAAACTTTAGAAGTCCGAGTCGAAAAAATTGTCCCAAACGGTTTAGGTCTATGCTTTGCAGAAAACCTGACCGTTTTTGTTCCGCTGTCGGTTAAAGGCGACAAACTTCGTGTGAAAATCCGCAAACTTCAGGGCAAAACGGCGTTTGCAAAAATTGTCGAAATTCTCGAACCTGCGGAGGATCGAATCAAGCCGAAATGTATCTATTTCGGAACGTGCGGCGGTTGCGATTTTCAGCAGATGTCTTATGAAACGCAGCTAAAATCGAAGATCGGAATTCTGCGTGATTCACTAAAACGCATCGGGAAAATTGATTATGAAGATGAAATTCCGATTATTGCCAGTCCGAATGAATATAATTATCGCCTTCGTTCAAACTGGCACATTAATTCTCGTCAAAAGAAAATCGGTTATTTCAAACGCCAGTCGCACGATGTGATTGACGCAAAATCCTGTCCGATTCTTGTTCCCGAACTTGAAGCAACGCTCAAGGATTTGCAGGAAAATCTCGAATACGGAACGCTTTTCGCCGAACTAATAAATGTCGAAGCGGCAAGCGGTGAAAACGGTGAAGTTTCGGTTTATTCTGAAGAATTGGTTGAGCCGACTTACGAAGTTTTTTATGAATTGAACGGCGAGAAATTTTATTTCAACGCCAAAAGTTTTTTCCAAAGCAACAAGTTTTTAATAAAAGATTTGGTCGAAGCGGCGATTGAAAATGCAGAGGGCAAAACGGCACTCGATCTTTATTGCGGAGTCGGATTATTTTCGCTCTCAATGGCAAAGAATTTTGAAAAAGTCCACGGCGTAGAGGCAAACAAAGAAGCGATTGATTTTGCCAATAAAAATGCCGAACACGCAAGAATTTCAAACGTCGAATTTCACGACGAAAGAGTAAAAACTTTTTTGAGTGATTATAGTTTTGACGATGTAGATTTTGTTTTACTCAACCCGCCAAGAAGCGGCGTAAAACGCGGAACTTTGGAAAAAATCGCCAAACTCGAAGCGGAAAGAATCACTTATGTTTCGTGCAATCCTTCAACTTTAGCAAGAGATTTGCAGATTTTGATTGAAAAAGATTACAAAATCGAAAAAATTACAGCTTTAGATTTATTTCCGCAAACTCATCACGTCGAAACGGTTGTTCGGCTGAAAAAATGATTCATAAACTTTTTGCGTTCTGATACGTTTTAAATATAAGAATATTTAAGTTTGAAATAAGCAGAGCAACTCTCTAAAATTTAATTATGGCAAGTAAAAAAACAGATTCAGGCAGTTCATCGGCAGCGGCGAAAGGCAAAAAAGTGAGATGTCGGTATTGCGGACAGAAAAACAGTGTTCGTGAAAATTATGTAAACGGTCAGGCAGTTTGCGGTAAATGTAAGTTGCCGCTTTCAGATGAATATCACAAGAAATTCGCAGATTTGACGAAACACGAATATGTGCATCCGGCAGACAGCAAAGCACTTGCGGCACTTCGGGCAATTCCGGGAGTTGACACAGCTTTAAGAAAGTTGATTCAAGTTACGGGCGAATCGGCGGTTCGTGTAATATTTATGGCAAGTTCGGTGAAAGTTACGCCGAAGCAATTTCCTGATCTGCACGCTAAACTACAAGTTGCCTGCACGACACTCGGTGTTGATATGCCTGATCTATTTGTTCAGCAGAATCCGATTGTCAATGCTTTTACAACGGGTGTTGATAGACATATAATTGTTCTGCATACAGGACTTCTGGAGAGATTAAACGACGAGGAAACTCTCGCCGTTATTGCTCACGAAGTCGGACATATTCACGCCGAGCATGTTTTGTATCTGACGGCGGCAAGACTTATCGAAGCAATTACAAATGCTTCCTTATCGAAAGCCATTCCGGGTTCGGACATTATTAAATTTTTGATTTCAGCCGGAATCAGCAGTGCATTATTGGCATGGGCAAGACGGGCTGAACTTTCGTGTGATCGAGCCGCACTTCTCGTAATGCAAGACCCGCATATAATCGGCAGCACGATGATGAAACTTGCAGGCGGCACGATGGCTTCAAAGATTGATTACGAAGAATTCTTAAAACAAGCCGAAGATTTTCAGAAAAATTACGACGAAAACAAACTAGATAAATTCTGGGCGGATATTATTAACGCCGGTTTGACGCATCCGTTCCCGATCTGGCGTGTTTCGGAAATCCTCGAATGGGTTGACAGCGGGCAATACGCCGATTTGATGGATTAATAAATTTAAGTAAAAAGTAAAAAGTAAAAAGGCAAAAATGAAGAGTTTCTTGATTTTTGCCTTTTTGAATTAAAACTTATGTTGATTGTTTTTACGACAACGCCTAATTCTGAAGAGGCTGAGAATCTGGCACGAAAAATTGTCGAATCAAAACTTGCCGCTTGTGTTCAGGTTTTGCCGGAAATGAAATCATTTTATTTTTGGGAAGGCGAAGTGCAAAGCGACTCGGAACATCTGCTTTTGATAAAAACTTTGGAAGAAAATTTTAAAAACTTAGAGGAATTTATCAAAGTAAATCATTCTTATGATGTCCCTGAAATCGTGGCGGTTTCAAGTGAAAAAGTTTCAGATGATTACTTAAAATGGATAAAAGATTATCTCAAATAAAATTACTTTTCACTTTTTACTTTTTACTTTTTCTCCGTTTTTCACACAGCATTTGATAATAAAATCAACCGCATCCTGCGGTGAATCGGTCAGATACATCAAACTCAAATCGGGATCGCTGATATTTTTTTCCGAGAGCATCGTCGAAGTCAGCCACGAAAGTAAACCTTTCCAATAACTCGAACCGAATATAACGACGGGGAAGTTACGGATTTTGCGGGTTTGAATAAGCGTCAGAGCCTCGAAAATTTCGTCCATCGTGCCGAATCCGCCGGGAAAAATTACATAAGCGTTGCTGTATTTTATGAACATCGTCTTGCGGATCATAAAATATTTGAATGTCAGTTCGTGCGTTTGATATGGATTCGGAGATTGTTCAAACGGAAGTTCAATATTGACTCCAACCGAAATTCCGCCGGCTTCAAAAGCACCGCGATTGCCCGCTTCCATAATTCCGGGACCGCCGCCCGTGATAACTTCAAAACCGTTTTCCGCCAATAATTTTCCGACTTCACGGGCGGCGATATAATACTGATTATCTTCCGGCGTGCGTGCCGAACCGAAGATCGAAACACCGTTTGTAATTGTCGCAAGTGCGTCAAATCCATTGACCGTTTCGCTCATTATGCGGAAAACACGCCAGGAATCCGAACTCTTAAATAAATCGTCCGGTTCGGGCGAACGTAATAACGCTTCATCTTCCGTAAAATCCCAAACCAATGCTTCCTGCTTTTCTTTAGCTTCGGCAACGGTTTCGGGTTCTTTTTTAGTTTTGTTCTTAATAACAGGTTTTTCGCTCGGTTTTACTTTCTTTTCAGACATAATTCAATTTTGGATTTTGGATTTTAGATTTTGGATTGGATCAGCGTATTTTCTTCAATCCAAAATCCGCAATCTAAAATCCAAAATCGTTACGTTACATTCCCATAATATTATAGCCGCAATCTACATAAATCGTTTCGCCCGTGATGGCGGAAGATAGATCGCTGACGAGAAAAAGTGCGGTGTTGCCGACTTCTTTTGCTTCGACATTTCGCTTGAGCGGAGCGTTTTCTTCGATGTGTTTGAGAAACGAACTCATATTTTTCACGCCGCGTGCGGAAAGCGTGTTGATCGGTCCCGCACTTATTGCGTTGACACGGATATTGTGTTCGCCCAGATCATTTGCCAAATATCGGACGGAAGATTCCAAAGCGGATTTTGCCACGCCCATCACATTGTAATTTCGCACAACCTTTTCCGCCCCGTAATAAGTCATCGTTACAATGCTTCCGCCGTCCTTCATCAAAGGCATTGCGGCAAGCGATAATTGGGGAAGCGAATAAGCACTAATTTCCAAAGCGGTTAAAAATGCGTTGCGTGAAGTTGTTAAAAATTCGCCTTCTAGTGCTTCGCGTGGAGCAAAGGCGATTGAATGTATCAAAAAATCGAGCCGTCCGTATTTTTTATCAACCGCTTCAAACGCCGCGTCAACTTCCGCCTGATTCGTTACATCACACGGCACGACCAAAGTATCTTCCATATCTTTGGTCAATTTTTTCAAATTTCTTTCCAGCCTTTCGCCTTGATATGTAAAAGCGACTTCCGCACCGTTTTCGATACAGGATTCGGCACAAGCCCAAGCAATCGAGCGTTGATTCGCCACGCCGAAGATCATTCCAACTTTGTTTTCCAGCATAATTTCAAAATGTATAAATTAAAGTATGTAAATCGTAAACAGATTATCGCAAGCCTGGAAATAATCGCAAATCGCAAATCGCAAGAGTTCAGAGTTCAAACTTCAGTTTGCTTTTCCGCCAGCGAAGCGAGCGGAAAATATGTTCAAAATTAAAAATGCAAGAAGCAACCGTAACGCTTCGCTAACGGTTGCACAAACTGAAGTTTGAACTCTAAACTCTGAACTCTGAACTCTGAACTCTGAACTGATTTTGCATTAATCCTCTGCATAAATTTTCTGCAAAGTTTGAAAATCGAGCAGTCTTATATCAACATCCACAGGCGTTGAAGAAAATTTGCTGACAAGTTTTGAACGCAGTTTTGCTTCACCTTCTTCATCGAGTTGCGTTACAAGGACAAGCAAAAGCCGTAGCTTTGAACCTTTTCTAATATTATCAAAAGTAGTTTTTGCCGAAGATATTTTCCGCAGAACAAAATCAATTTTTTCCTGTGAAACATTCGGCGTAACAAGGAATGTTACATCAACACAGGTTGCCAGATCGTCTTTCAAATAAATTCCGTTAAAAATCGTATTGCCGATATTGACGTGCCGCATAATCGGTATTTCGGCTTCTTCCTGAACTTTTCGTAAAGCCAAATCTTCCGCCACGATATAAGCGGAACGCAGATCGCTCATTTGTTCAACGGGGATTTCCATCAACTTCGCAATCTCCCGAATTTCCGTATTCAAACTGCGTTTTTGCTTGTCAGGCGATGCAATATTCCATTTCAATTCGGAATCTTTTTCGCTGACAACAAGTTTGCGTGATTGTTTTAAAACCAGCAAAGTCGCCATCCCGACGCTGAAAAATGCAAATAAAGTTAAGGCGATAATCAAAAACCATTTTTGAGCAGATTCCAAATGTTGAGCCGAAAAAGCCAACGCTACACCGATTGAAATACAAACCAAAACAACCAAACCGATAATTAAAGCCAGATAGTTTTTGATAAAAATAGTCGAGTTTTTCTTTAATTCGGGTTTTGTCATTTGAATGGAAAAATTTTAATAATGGAACGCCAGCATCTTGCTGGCAATGAGTGCGATAGCACGAAAACTGCGTCGGTAAACTTTAAAGATTAAAGTTAAAATTTAAAGACGATAAACTTTTCTTGGACGCTTCTCAGCGTCCATTGCCAGCAAGATGCTGGCGTTCCATTTATGCAGATGTTGCTTGCTCAAATGGAATTTCCTCAAAATGCGTAAAGCGTTTGAAGTTGGCAAAGCGTTGGTTTATTTCTTCGTGCGTCAAACGGTCAACTCTTTCCGTTCCGAATTCTTCGACGTTAAACGAAGACATTACCGTCCCGAAAACCATTGCCCGACGCATTGTTTCTTCGGTGATTTCGCCTTGACTCGCCAAATATCCCATAAATCCACCCGCAAAAGTATCGCCCGCACCCGTTGGATCAAAAACTGATTCAAGCGGAAAGGCGGGAATTGCGAAATATGAATTTTCCGTATAAAGTGCCGAACCGTATTCGCCGCGTTTGATGACAACGGCTTTTAAATCGCCGATTTTCATTAACTTTTTCGCCGCTTTGTGAACATTCGGCTCATCGGCAAGTTGACGTGCTTCGGCATCATTTATTATTATGCAATCCACAACTTTCATCGTTTCGATCACCGCATCTTTCATCGAATCAATCCAAAAATTCATCGTGTCCATCGCCACGAATTTCGCATTCGATTGCTCACGCACGCCTTTTTGAATCATCGGCACGATATTCG
>JALZKH010000030.1 GCA_030859345.1 Acidobacteriota bacterium
CTTCCTATTTTCGGAAATAAAAAGTCTTAAAAAAATGACGAATAACAGCATAACTATTGAAATATCAAGCATTTAACTTGGCTTTTTTGCTTGTGTGTGTTTATCGCACGTTCCCTCCTGTTCGTCCATGAAGCCTTTGCCGAAAAAATGGAGCGTCTGACAGCACAACTTGGGGAACAATTTGAGGAAAGCGGACGGCTTGAAGGTGAGATTAAACAGAATTTGAAAAGTATCGGTTTTGAAGTTGGCTTATAATTTTGTTTGTTTCGTTTATTTCGTTTGTGTTAAGCTAAAAATGGAGATTATTTTTTATGCCGATCACAAATAAAGATATTTTACTTGCACGTCGCGGACAGCAATTTTTTTTGGAAAAACCCAAAAAAGATTCCGAATCCGAATCTGAGAAAATAGAATTACCAAAATCCGCCGTCGAAGTTTTGAACAAAACTTTTTCGTATCTGGCACAGGGCAAAGATGTAACGGTTATACCGCAGACGGTTGACATAACGACACAACAAACCGCCGATATTTTGCGTGTTTCGCGTCCGTTCGTCGTCAAACTTTTGGAAACGGGCGAGATTCCGTTTCATAAAGTCGGAAAACATCGCCGCGTTTTGCTCGAAGACGTTATCGCCTACAAAGAACGAATTGACAAGCAGAGATTAAAGACTTTGGAAAAACTGTCGGCACAGGCTCAGGAATTGGATTTGGGTTATTAGAAAATGGAATTGAAACGAGCAGTTCTCGATGCGTGTGTTTTGTTTCCCGCACCGCTTCGGGATTTTTTGATGCACTTGGCTTTATTGGATGTTTTTGAGGCACGTTGGACGGAAGAAATTCACGACGAATGGATGCGTAATGTTTTGAAAATCCGTCCCGATCTAACGATCAAACAACTGACACGCACCAGAGATTTGATGAATTCGCACATCCGCGATTGTTTGGTAACGAATTACGCAAACATAATTGACACGCTGAATTTGCCCGATGAGAATGACCGCCACGTTTTAGCCGCCGCGATTGGTTGCAAGGCGGATTTGGTCTTAACTTTTAATCTGCGTGATTTCCCGTATGCGATTTTGTCAAAATACGGAATCGAAGCAATTTCGCCCGATGTTTTTTTGTCGGGACTTTTTGAAACAAAAGCGGATGATATTAATTTGGCGTTTGAACGGCAATTAAAAAGCCTCAAAAATCCGCCGAAAACACGCGAAGAATTATTAAACACGCTTGAAGCAAACGGCTTACGCGAAACGGTTATAAAATTAAGAAAATATTCGCCGAAAAAATGGAGCGTTTAACTTCGCAACTTGCCGAACAATTTGAGGAAAGCGGACGGCTTGAAAATGAAATAAAACAGAATGTTGCAAATATCGGATTTCATATTCACTCTAATAAAAAATGGAAGACTGGAAAACATATAAACTTTCTCAAATAGCAGAAATTATTGGCGGTGGAACACCTTCTACATCTAAACCAGATTACTGGAATGGTGAAATTTCTTGGCTTACTCCAAAAGATTTAACTAACTATGAATATCGTTATATTTCTAATGGTGAAAGAAGTATTACACAAAAGGGATTGAATAATTCAAGTGCAAGACTGTTACCAAAAGATACTGTTTTAATGTCTTCGCGTGCCCCAATCGGTTATCTTGCGATAGCAGAAAACGAACTTTGCACTAATCAAGGATTCAAGAGTTTCATTTTAGATAATGAAAAAGTGGACACGACATTTTTTTATTATCTTCTAAAAAGTAAAGTTGAGTTTATAAAATCACTTGGAACAGGAACTACCTTTGCGGAAGTTTCTGCTACAAAATTAAAAGGTATTGAATTCGATTTTCCGAAACTAAAAGATCAAAAAGCAATCGCCAAAATTCTTTCTTCATTAGATGACAAGATCGAACTCAATCGAAAGATGAACGCGACTTTGGAAGAGATGGCTCGTGCTGTTTTTAAGGCGTGGTTTGTTGATTTTGAGCCGGTTCTCGCCAACGCCGATAACCAACCTTCGACGAGTGCTTCACCGGAGATCGCCAAACTTTTCCCGGCGGAATTCCAAGAATCAGAACTCGGACTTATTCCGAAAGGTTGGGAGGTAAATAAAGTTGGCGAAACGGTTCAATTATTTGATTTTGTAGCAAATGGTAGTTTTGCTAGTCTTAAGAAAAATGTAACAACATACGATCAACCAGAATTTGCTTTATATATCAGAACTACCGATTTTAATTCAGATTTTGGAGGGAATCTCAAATATGTTGATGAAAGTTCTTTTGATTATTTGTCTAAGTCTTACTTAAAAGGAGATGAAACCATAATCTCAAATGTCGGAGATGTTGGAACAGTATTTAGACCTCCAGTTTGGTTAGATATGCCAATGACACTAGGAAGTAACGCGGTTGGAATTCGATATAAGAATCCTTCTTATATTCAATGGTATTTCAAATCAAATTTTGGTCAACATCAAATACGAAGCATTACTACCGGAAGTGCTCAATTAAAGTTTAACAAAACGAATCTTAGAAATCTTGATTTGCTACTTCCAACTGAAACAATTTTAGATAAATTTGATGAGTTTGAAGAATCGCTAAATAATTACTCAAACCTACTCAAGAAGGAATCTTTGAGGCTTTCTGAAATCCGCGATTCGTTATTGCCTCGTTTAATTTCCGGCAAGATTGCGGTTGGTGAGATCGAGAAGGAAGTTGCAGATGCAATGTGAAAATGAAAAGAGAAAGTAGAAAGAAAAACAAATATATGATGCTATAATGTTTGACGGAAAAGGAGTTTGAGAAAAATGCAAGTAACAATTGAAATTGAACCGCAGACATTTTCGCTTTTGCAGAAAGTTAAGGAAAAAGGCGTGTCGCTCGATGATGTATTGCGTGAAGCATTGAGCAAAATAGAAGATGAGCAGGATTTGCCGGAAAAACTTTCCGTTGATGAACAGATCAAACGGCTGAGAGATTGGGCAAATAAACCGCGAAATCTGCCGCCGCCGCTTTCCGATGAAGCATTAAGGCGTGAGAACATTTACGAAGACAGAATTTGATGAGTTGGCTTTTAGACACGAGCATTTTAATCGGCACGATTCACGCAGGCGATCCTCGTCAAGCAGCGGCACTTGATGCCCTCGCACATCTTCTCTGGCAAAGCGAACTGTTGTGTATAGTTCCGCAAAATATAATTGAATTTTGGACGGTTGCCACTCGTCCGATTTCAGCCAATGGTTTGGGCTTCTCGATTGAAGAGGCAGAAAACGAAATCATCCAAATTAAAGCACAATTTGAATTAAAACCCGAAGACGAAACGATTTTTGAGAATTGGGAAAATCTCGTCAAAACCTATCGCGTCAGCGGAAAACCGACACACGACGCAAGAATCGTCGCCGCAATGCAAACTCACGGAATCAACAATATTTTAACTTTTAATGTTGCCGATTTTAAACGATATTCAAATATAATTTCAGTCTATGCCCCGCAAGATATTATCTAAATCCGCGATTCGTTATTGCCTCGTTTAATTTCCGGCAAGATTGCGGTTGGTGAGATCGAAAAAGAAACGGCGAATGTATGAGGATAAAACAGATGAATAATAGAAAGTTAACTGCCGCCGAACGATTTGCAAAAATGGGAGAACGTCTGGAAAAAGACGGAAGATTGCAAATTGATGTGGCAAAATTAGAATTATCAGAACAAATCTTTCAAATAATGCAGGATAAAGATATTAGCGAAACCGAACTGTCCCGCCGTCTAGGTAAAAGTCAGGCTTATATAAATAAAATCTTGGAGGGAAGCATAGACTTTACAATCGAATCGCTTATTCAGATCGGCATTGCTTTGGGATGTGAACTAAAATTAGAATTTGTTGAACTTGAGAGAAAAGATACTTTTTTGGTTTAACACAATAAACTTTCCTGAATTTATTAAGCCAAATACGAAGAACAAATTATTTTATGGCAATTTGCCACACGATTTGATAATATATCGGTGAGGTTAAAGCTATGCCGACTATTGAGAAAACATCTGTTGAAAATGCCCGTCTGAATTTTCGTCTGCCGAGCGAGATAAAAGAACGTATTGAAAATGCCGCGAGCGTTTCGGGTGTAACGGTGACGGATTTTGCGATCAGTGCCTTGGTTGATTCTGCCGATGAAGTTCTGGAAAATTACCGCAAACGCAAATTAAACGACCGCGACCGCGACATCTTTCTGGAAATGATCGAAAATCCACCCGCTCCGAATAAAGCCCTGCGTGAAGCCGTCAAGGAACATCGCCGACGGGTGAAGAAAAATGAAATTTGATTTTGTTATTGAAACGCTTGACAAAACACACGACAAAACAGATTTCGATTGCGGCGAAACAAGCCTCAATGATTTTTTGCAGAAGTTTGCGGGACAAAATGCCAAACGCGGATTGGGAAAAACTTTTGTTGCCGTCCTGCCCGATGAGAAAGAAGTTTGCGGATATTACACTTTGTCTTCGGGAAGTGTCGAGTTTGAAAACTTTCGGGAAAAATTGCCGCGTTATCCGATCCCGACAGTTCATCTCGGGCGACTTGCCGTTGACGGTTCAATGAAAGGTCAGGGTTTGGGAGCGTTGCTTTTAATTGATGCTCTGGAACGCACGGTAAAGGTCGCCGACGAACTCGGAATTTACGCCGTCGAACTCTACGCTCTGACTGAAAATGCCAAACAATTTTATCTGAAATACGGTTTCATCGAATTACAGGATGATGAAAAACATCTATATCTCCCAATTGCCACGCTCAAAAAATCCGAGTTGATTCCATAATGAAAATTACCGAAGAACAATTTGAAAACCTTGTCATCAAATGGCTTGAAGAACTCGGCTACAAATACGAGAACGGCTACGAGATCGCACCGGGAACTGATAGAGCTGAACGCGAAAGTTACCGCGAAGTTATTTTAGCTGAGCGTTTGCGAGATCGTCTGTCGGTGATCAATAAAAACCTTCCCGCATCGGTGATCGAAGATGCCATCGGACAAATTACACGCCCGAATTTTCCCTCGTTAATGCAAAATAACCGTGAATTTCATCGCTTTCTGCGGGATGGCGTAAAGGTCGAATTTCAAGCAGACGGCGAAACGAAGGCTGATTTTGTGCAGTTGTTTGATTTTGAGAATATCGAGAACAACGATTTTTTAGCGGTCAATCAGTTTTCGATCAAGGGAACGCGAAATACCAAACGCCCGGACATAATTATTTTTGTTAATGGTTTGCCGATTGCGGTTATCGAACTTAAAAATCCCGTCAAAGAAAATACGACGATCGTTGATGCCTTTCACCAACTGCAAAATTACAAACAAGAAATTCCCGATCTGTTTAATACCAATGTGCTGGTCATTGCCGACCTACCCGAAGCGAGAGTCGGAAGCCTGACGGCGAAGATGGAATGGTTTATGTATTGGCGGACGATTGACGGCGAAGAGATTGATCCTTTGGGCGAATTGCGGGAAACCGAAACGCTGATTCGCGGACTTTTCCGCCGTGATTTTTTGCTCGAATATATCCGCGATTTTGTTTTGTTTGAGGAAGACAAGGAAATTATAAAGAAGATTGCGGGTTATCATCAATTTCATCTCGTCCGCAAAGCATATAATTCTACGCTCGAAGCGGTCAATCCCGACAATGAAGGAAAGGTCGGCGTGGCGTGGCACACGCAGGGAAGCGGAAAAAGTATCTCGATGGCGTTTTATGCCGGAAAGGTTATCACTTCGCCGGAGATGAAAAACCCGACAATCGTTGTCGTCACCGACAGAAACGATCTGGACGGACAGCTTTTTGCAACATTCAGCGATGCTAAAGATCTTCTGCGGGAAACTCCGAAACAAGCCGAAACGCGAAAAGATTTGAGAAATTTGCTAGAAGACAGACCTTCGGGCGGTGTGATCTTTACGACGATTCAGAAGTTCTCGCCGTTTGAAGATGAAGACACATTTCCCGTTTTATCGGAACGCTCGAACATTGTCGTCATCGCCGATGAAGCCCACCGGACACAATACGGTTTGCAGGGAAGATTCGACAAAGGAAAGCTAAAATACGGTTACGCCCATTATCTGCGGGAAGCCTTGCCGAACGCTTCGTTTATTGCTTTTACGGGAACGCCCATCTCCGGCAACGACCGCGACACACGCGGAGTCTTTGGCGATTACATGGACATCTACGATATGAAGCAGTCGCAAAAAGACGGTGCGACCGTTCCGATTCTTTATGAAAGCCGCCTTGCAAAGCTGGGTTTGCGGGAAGAGATCGAAGAACAACTCGACCAGGATATAGAAGAACTGATCGAAGATGAAGAAGACGAGGCACGAAGCCGTTTGGTTACCCGCTGGGCGGCACTTGAAAAACTTGTCGGTTCGGAACAACGCTTAAAGCAGATTGCGGCGGATTTTGTTAAACATTTTGACGAAAGACAAATTGCGATGGCAAGAGCCGGAGCGACCAAAGGAAAAGGTTTGATCGTCGGAATGAGCCGCGAAATTTGTGTTCGGCTTTATGATGAGATAATTGCTCTCAAACCTGAATGGCACAATGAAGACCCGACCAAAGGAAATCTAAAAGTTATTATGACGGGTTCTTCAAGCGATAAAGAATTACTGCGTCCGCATATTTATTCAAAACAAACCAAGAAAGATTTGGAAAAGCGTTTTAAGGATGAAGACGATGAGTTTCAAGTCGCAATTGTCCGCGATATGTGGCTGACGGGTTTTGATGCTCCTTCCCTGCACACGATTTATATTGACAAACCGATGCGTGGACATTCTCTGATGCAGGCAATCGCCCGCGTCAATCGTGTTTTCAAAGGAAAGCCCGGCGGGTTGGTTGTAGATTACATCGGCATCGGACACGAACTAAAACAAGCATTTAAAGAATATACGGAAAGCGGTGCGAAAGGTGATTTATTTAACGAAGCATCAGAAAAAGCACTTCCTGTTTTGGTTGAAAAATTAGAAATTTTGCGGGGAATGCTGCACAGTTTTGACTATGAATATTTCGAGTCCGAAGCAATCTCTCTTTTGCCAAATGCAGTAGATCATATCCTCGGACTTCACGAAGGAAAACAGCGTTTTTCCGATCACGTAACAGCTTTAACCAAAGCCTTCGCACTCTGCGGAACTTTAGAGGAAGCCAGCAAAAATAAAGAAGAAATTGCATTTTTCCAAGCGATCAAGGCTTTTATGAATAAGCCGACAACTTCGCTAAAACAACTAAGCGATGAACAACGCGAATACGCTCTCCGCCAGATTATGAGCAATGCGGTAACTTCTGATGAAGTTTTAGACATCTTCGGAACAGTCGGAATGGACAAACCGAACATTGGTATTTTATCGGAAGAATTTCTCGAAGAAGTCCGCATAATGCCGCAGAAGAATTTGGCGGTGGAACTCCTGAACAGACTTCTAAAAGATGAGATCAAACACCGCTTCCGCGAAAACATCGTGCAGAACAAAAAGTTTTCCGAACAGCTTTTGAAGTCGCTTAATAAATATCACAACCGGGCAATTCAAACCGTCGAAGTTATCGAAGAACTTATTCAAATGGCGAAAGATTTCAAAAAAGCCAGTTCTCGTGGTGAAGATTTAGGTTTGAGTAACGATGAAGTTTCTTTTTATGATGCTCTAGAAACTAATGAATCATCAGTCCGCGAACTAGGCGATGAGATTTTGAAAAAGATTGCGGTTGAATTAACTGAAAAATTACGCAGAAACACAACAATAGACTGGGCGGTCCGCGAAACTGTCCGGGCAAGATTACGTTTGATGGTAAAAAGGATTTTGAGAAAATATAAGTATCCGCCGGAGGGACAGGAAAAAGCGATTGAAATAGTGCTGCAGCAAGCTGAAACTCTTTCCGAATCTTGGGTATCTTAGTGAGAGATAGAATAATTTTGTTAGTTTGTATGAATAGTTTAAATACCTTGTTGACCCATTTGATAAGTCAAAGAAGACCGATCAGATAAATCAAGAAATAGAATGATTGTTGCTAGTTGTCAAAATCTTATTTATTTTGCTTATTTTGAAATGAGTTTCATCAGCTTTTTAAATTGGCTTTTGGCACCCGTCTCGTCGAAAAACCAAAGCTACAAAACTATAAAATTGTTCGTGACATTCTCTTTTGATTAAGAGTCCAATTGCGTATCTAAATTCTAGTTCGTGCAACTGTGTTTGTGCGTCTTCTTTTATCAATCAACCATGTAGTAGTTGTATCTTCTGTTCTTAATATTTTCTAGATATTATCTTGTTGGGGTGAAGTAGGAAAGGAACAGAAAGCGACGCTGTGCGTATAAATATAACTACACGCTGAGTTTCAGTCCATATTTCGCCAAAAATAGCCAAAAACACTCGTTTATCTTTGGAAAAACTGCTCGTGTAATAAAAATGTCTGA
>JALZKH010000111.1 GCA_030859345.1 Acidobacteriota bacterium
CAAATCAGAATCAACAACAGAAGCAGCGTTTGGAAAGATTAATGAATAATCCCCGTGCGAAACAGAGATTTATTGATAATCTGAAACAACGCGGAATGACGGATGAGCAGATCAAACAGCGGTTTGAACAACTTAAAAACGGTGGAAACCAACAAAACAGAGGCGGAATCAATGAAAATTACGCCCGCGAATTGATGGAACTTCACACGCTCGGAGTTGACGGCGGTTATACGCAAAATGACATCAAGGAAGTTGCCAAAGCCTTTACGGGTTGGACAATTTTTGACGCACGCGGCTATCGGAAAGCGGCGGCGAAAATGATCAAAGACGACGAGCAAGACCGCCAATTAATGCGTCAGGCAAGAAATTTTGGAATCTCGCCCGATACCGAATCCGGAACATTTATTTTTGTTGACCGCCTGCACGATCAGGGAACGAAAACCGTTCTCGGACAAAAAATAAACGAGGGCGGAATGAAGGACGGCTTAAAGGTGATTGATATTCTGGTTTCGCAACCTTCGACCGCAAAATTTATTGCTAAAAAATTAGCTGTAAAATTCGTCAATGACAATCCAAGCGAAGAACTTGTAAATCGTATCGCCCAAGCATTTCAAAAATCGAACGGCGACATAAAAACCACGCTTCGGGCATTATTCAGTTCGCCTGAATTTTATGCACCTGAAAATTACCGTGCGAAAATCAAAACTCCTTTTGAACTGCTCGCAAGTTCGCTTCGTGTTCTCGATGCGGACACAACGGGCAATCCCGCTTTGGTTCTTTTGCTCCGAAGTATGGGCGAACAACTTTACGGTTATCAAGCTCCGACGGGCTACCCTGATACGGCGGCGGATTGGGTAAATACGGGTGCTTTGCTCCAACGTATGAATTTCGCCGTCGCCCTTGCTTCAAACCGAATCCCGCAAACCCGCGTGAATTTACAGCAGTTCGAGGCGAAAAATCAAAGCGAGATTTTAAACAAGGCGATTGATAAAATCCTGAACGGGGAAGTTTCAAGCGGAACAAAATCCACTTTGCTCAAACAACTTGAAAAACCTTTGATTGAACCGAAATTAGATGATTCATTGGATGATGACGATGCGGATGATTCGGCGATGATGATGCAAGGTAAGAATAATCGTCGTAATCGTGGAAACGGACAAAGGCTTCGAGAGCCAAGCGGTAATCCCGATGTTTTTAAAATTGTCGGACTTATAATCGGTTCACCGGAATTTCAAAGACAATAATTATAATTGTAATTTAGAAAAGGTCGAAAGTTTTGAGTAGCTTTTGATCTTTTCTGCTTTAAACAAATAACTCCAAAGATACGCCAAACTTTTCCGCTAGATTTTTGGCTTGAGTTAAGTTTATTTGTCTTTTTTCCGCAAGCACTTCGGAAACTATGCTTTGAGTTTTGAATATGTCAATCAAATCAATCTGTTTGAGATTATTTTCGCTCATCAAAAATCTAAGCGTTTCAATCGGATTTGAAGTTTCCAGTTTCGGTAAGGACTTTTGCTCATAATTTTCAAGCAAAGTCGCCAGCAGATCGAATAATTTATCTTCTTCGGGCGAGCGTTTTTTCTTGAAAAGGTTTGCAAAAATTTCTTCGATTCGTTTATATTCCTGCTCATTTGTGATTACAGCGGGAATTGTTTCGCTCAAAAGTTGTCCGTAAATCTGTGTGTTCATTCTGTTTTCTCACTTTATAAATTGAAATTTGGATTATTCACAATCGGGTTTCCATTTATCTTTATCATATTCTTTATGAGTTAAAACCTCTCTGATAAATACGATGTGTTTTTGAAATTCGACCATTGCAATAATTCGATAATGATTTCCGCCGACGTTAAACACAACGCATTGTTTGTAAATGTCAGCACTGTTAAAAGTCTTTTTTACATCCGAAAATAAATGCCAATCCGCTTCTCTGACAGTTAAAATCCATTGAATCATTGAAGTTTCAGATTCTGGATGCACTTTGTAAAATTCTCTGATTCGTTTCTCCGAAATGATTCTCATAATTTAATTCACTAACAATATATTATCGCAATTTGCGATATGGCTGTCAATAAAATATTTCAAGTTAAAAAGTTTATAAATATTCGGAAAATTAATACGACCAAATGCGATTTTGATGTGTCTAAATATATGACGATTGAAAAATAAAAGTTATAATTACCAATCAGAATTTTTACGAGGTTTTATTAATTATGGATAGAAGATATTTTTTGAAGTCGAGCGGAGTTGCTTTGGCGAGTTTGGGAATGATGAGCGTTGCACCGAAGTTTTTGCATCAGTTTGCGAATGCAGCGACGATCACGGATGGTTACGGCAAAAAGAAAGTTCTCGTAACGATTTTTCAACGCGGGGCGGTTGACGGTTTGAATATGATCGTGCCGCACGGTGAAAGCGAATATTATAATTTGCGTCGAAATATCGCCGTTCCGAAGCCGAATCAAAACGGCGGAGCGATAAATCTCGATGGATATTTTGGTCTGAATCCAGCGATGAAACCGCTTGAAAAATTCTGGAATAGCAAGCAGTTGGCAATCGTTCATTCGGCAGGTTCGCCCGATAACACACGCTCGCATTTTGACGCACAGGATTATATGGAATCGGGAACGCCGGGTTATAAGGCGACACGCGACGGTTGGGTAAATCGTGTTTTGCAGAGTCAGGCGGAAGAAAAAGCCTCGCCGTTTCGAGCCGTTGCAATGACTCAGCAAATTCCGCGAACAATGATGGGACGTTATCCAACCGTGGCAATGACGAATTTACAATCGTTTGCGATCCGTGCCGGGCAATATTCAAACAGCGTCAGCGGCGGTTTTGAAGGAATCTGGCAGCAGGAAGCAAATGACCGTTTGGGCGAAACGGGAAAGGAAACTTTTGAAGCGATAAATTATTTGAAAAAAGCAAACCCTTCACAATATCGTCCGCAAAACGGTGCGAATTATCCGAATAACGAATTTGCCAATAATTTACGCCAAATCGCTCAATTAATAAAAGCCGGAGTCGGTCTGGAAGTAGCATTTACCGACACGCCGGGATTGAATTGGGACACACACGCCAATCAAGCCGCCCAAAACGGTTCGCGTGGACAACTCGCCAATCTTTTGGGACAATTCGCACAATCAATCGCTGCCTTTGCCACCGATCTCGGCAAGCAAATGGATGATGTCGTCATTTTAACAATGAGCGAATTCGGCAGAACCGCCCGCGAAAACGGCACACGCGGAACTGACCACGGACACGGCAACGCGATGATGCTTTTGGGCAATTCCGTCAAAGGTGGAAAAGTTTATGGCGATTGGAAAGGTTTGAAATCGAGCGAACTCAACGAAGGCAGAGATTTGGCAGTAACGACGGATTTCCGTGATGTTTTCGGAGAAATCGCTTATAAACATCTCGGAAGTAAAAACCTTGATAGTATTTTTCCGCGATATACATTAACTCCTTCAAAATTCAAAGGAATTATCGGCTGATACTTCAATGTTTAATTTGTGAAGATAAATTTATAAAGTTAAAATAATTCCCACAATGGCTAGAGTCAGAGTTCATCAACACATTAATCCTTTGGCGAAATACTATCTTGAACTGCCGATAAAACCTCTGGAAATTGAAAAAGTTTTCGCTGAATCCAAATTTCCTCTGCATTTAGACATAGGTTGCGGACGCGGACGTTTTCTGCTTGAAATGGCGAAGATTAAAAAGGATTGGAATTTCCTGGGTATTGAGATTCGTGAGCCTTTGGTGATTGAAGCAAATCAAATTAAAGAATGGGAAGGTTTGGAAAATCTCCATTATGAGTTTTGCAATGCGACGATTGATTTAGGCATTCTTTTGGAAAAAAATCCCGATGACATTTTACAGTTGGTTACGATTCAGTTTCCCGATCCTTGTTTTAAGAAAAAACACGCCAAACGCCGAATGGTCAAAGACGAATTGGTTGAAAACGTCGTTGAAAAATTAGCATTTGGCGGAAAAGTTTTTATTCAGACGGACGTGGAATTTTTGGCGGAAGAAATGTTTGAGTTATTTGAACAAAATGAATTGTTAAGACGAATTGAAATTAAAGAAAATATCTTACCCGTAAAAACTGAACGGGAAAATTCGGTTGAAAATAGAAACTTGCCTGTTTTCAGAAGTCTCTTTGAAAAATATAAAGGATAAAAAAAGACGAGATGAAATTGTGTTTTCATCTCGTCCTTAGTATTTTCACTCTTTCAATAATTATCCATTCAAGCGAATTGAACGAATCATATTGCTGAAAGTGGAATTATATCTGGAATAATCATTTTGCGGTGCGACTGCGACCATATAAAAGAGGTTTCCGTCCCGCAACTGTGTCGTATAGATAGTTACAATTTCCGTTTGTCCGGTTATCGGTGAACGTCCTGCAAGCTGTGTTGCATAAGCTCGTCTTCCGCTGATCGAAGTTCTCGAAAAACCCTGCGTCTGACGCAAATAATTGTTGACTTGCGTGATTCCGTTCACATAATCTTCGGTAGCTGCTTCCAAATTGGTTCTGGTTTGAGTAACTCCGATCAAAGCACCGTGCGTAATACCTTGATTTCCATAGGCATCGTTCGGAGCAAACCAAACTTCATTTTCCATCGGAAACTCCTGCCAATTTACCGGAACATTTACTCTCAAGAAATTTCCACCTTGAAAAACTCTCATTCTCGAAGACGGTAATTCGACATTTCTGGAATAATTGCCGCGGGACATTTCGCTGTTCGTTCCGCCTCTGTTTCCACCAGTATTTCCACCTCTGTTTCCACCAGTATTTCCGCCTCTGCTTGCACCTCTTTCAATTTCAGCCATTGTCGGAGCTTGCGGCAGTCTTCCTAAACGGCTTTGTGCATCCTGAAATCCTCTCGTATATTTGATCGGTTCTCTGGAAACTCTCAAAAGCTGTGCTTCACGATTGATTGCGGCGTAACGGTTTTGCGGATTAGGATGACTGCTTAAAAACTCAGGTGCCCGGTTTCCGCCGCTTTGACGCTCGATTGTTTGAAACATACCTGCCAGGTCTCTCGGATCATATCCGGCACGTGCCATAATCTGCGAACCGAGAATATCAGCCTGCGATTCATATTCACGGCTGTATTTCGTCTGCCAAGCAGTTGCGACCAAGCCGCCGAGTTGAGCCCCGGTTTGTCCGCCCAAAATTGCTCCGCCTATAATAAGTCCGATTGTTCCGAGTTGTGTTCCTATATTGTTTTGTTTTGAAGCCTGTGCCGTTCCGTGTCGGAGAGCGATGTGTGCAATTTCGTGTGCCATTACGCCCGCCATTTCACCTTCATTTTTAGCGGCTGAAATCATTCCGCGATTAATATACATCGGACCGCCCGGAAGTGCGAAAGCATTAATATCTCTTGCATTTACAACTTGGAACCGATATTGAAATGCGGGCTGCTGAAACTGAGACGGAATTGCTGCTACTAAACGGTTTCCGACATCTTGAACATAATTGGTTACATATGAATCATTCAAAATCGGAAATCGCTGTTTTACTTCTACGGAAGCCTCACGTCCGACCTTTACATCATCCTGAACCTTATAATCATTCTTAGGCATACTGATTCTGGTTTGTGCCAATGCCATCATCGGCATCATCAACATTGCCCAAACTAAACCAAGTGCCGCAATATTTTTACTGAAATTAAATTTTTTCATCTTTCCTCCGAAAGTCTGTTAGGTGCTCTTACAAATTATATTTTGTGTTAATTCTTTGCCATTTATATTAATAAGCAAAAATTATGCCTAATAACAATTATTAAGATAGAAAATAATGTAGAAAGTTTGTCTGGAATTCCGCAAACCCAGGTAAAGAAAGGTAAAGAAGCGTAAATTGCAGGAGTTGACTTGAAAGGAACTTCAAAAACCGAAGACGGAAGTTCCTTTGTAAATATAGAATTATTTGATCTGTAAAGTTACCAAATGGTGTATTTTTGCACTAAATTAATACGTCTTTTCACACAACTTCAGCAACTTCAAAATGTTCGGTAGAATGGGAATGATCTTTTAAGGAAATCGGTTCAAGAATCTCACGGATTCTGCTGATTAACGGTAAAATTTCCCTTACGTCGAGTTTTTCAGAATTTATTCTCTCGACTAAAATTGACAAAGCAACATCGCTGCCTAAATCATTTAATAATTCCATTGTTTCTCCGCCTAAATCATTTAATAGTTCCATTGTCTCTCCCGATAATGAAAGTTAATCCGACATTTTAACAAGGTTAGAGCAATCCCATCTCCGGGCTGTTCACACCTAAATTTTCTGCTTAATAAAACAATATACTTTTTATGTTAGAACAATGTTAAATAAATGTTAAATCCACTATGAAAAAAATTTCCTACTTTTAAAATTTGAGTATAATTTAATAATAGCGGGACTAATTTAATCTACAATCAATAAAATTTTAGTTACCTGAAACAGTGGTAAAAATTTTGTTGATTTACGTGAAAATTTTCCAAAATTGAAAACCTGGGTTTAGGAGATACAAATCAAACAATGAAACATTTTACAAGAAGTTTTTTTATAACAGCATTGATTATTACAGTCGCACTGGGAATGGCTTGCAGCGGCGATCCGATGGGCGACAAAACGGGAACGACGACAACGACAAATAGCGGCGGAGATATTAGCCTGCAAGGTTCGGGAGCGAGTTTTCCAAAACCGATTTACGAAAAATGGGTTAATGAATATCAGAAGATCAATCCGAACATAAAAATTGATTATCAGTCAAAAGGTTCAGGCGGCGGACAGAAAGATATTTCCGAAGAACTCGTTGCCTTCGGAGCTTCCGATGATCCGATGAAAGATGAAGATATGGCAAAAGCAAAAGGCGGCGATCTTCTCCATATTCCGACGGTTTTGGGTGCGGTAGTATTGACTTATAATCTCGAAGGCGTTAATAAACCTTTGAAACTTACGCCCGAAGTTATTGCCGATATTTATCTGGGTAAGATCAAAAAATGGAACGACCCGAAACTTGCGGCGGATAATCCTGATGTAAAATTTCCCGATGCTGAAATAACGCCTGTTTATCGTGCCGATTCGAGCGGAACAACGGCTGTTTTTACGGATTATTTGTCAAAAATAAGTCCTGAATTTAATGAAAAAATCACTCCGAGCAAGCAGCCGAACTGGATCAAAGGTGTCGGACTCGGTGCAAACAAAAACGACGGCGTGATGGGACAGGTCAAACAAACTCCGAATACCATCGGTTATGTTGAAGTTGCATTTGCAAAAGAGAATAATTTGCCCGTAGCTTTGATTAAAAATAAAGCGGGAAATTTTGTTGAACCGACAATTGCAAACATCTCGGCGGCGGCAGCGGGTTCGGTCAAAGATATGCCCGAAGATATGCGTGTTAAAATCACCGATGCTGACGGCGAAAATGCTTACCCGATTTCCAGTTATACATATATTTTGGTTTACAAAAATCAAAAAGATGCGACGAAAGGAAAGGCTTTGGTTGACTTTTTGTGGTGGGCGACTCACGATGGAGGAAAATTTGCAGAACCTTTACATTATGCACCTTTGCCGGAAGAAATTGTGAAAAAGGTAGAAGCAAAAATCAATTCGATCACAGCCGACGGTAAACCTCTGCACGAAGGCGGAACGGTTGAAGCTAATGACAATAAACCGGCAAATGCTAACGGCAATGCAAAAGAAGATATGCCGGCTATGAATTCCGACGTAGAAAATAAAGAAGGAAAAGCAGACGCAAAAACAGCGGGAAACTAATTAATCTTGGCTAAAACGGGAACAATCGGGGACAAAGTTTTCCGCACTATTTTGGTGATTTTCGCTTCGACAATCATTGTAATTGTCGTGGCGATGATCGCAATGATGGTGTGGAATTCTTTGCCGACGATCAAAGAATTCGGTCTCGGATTTTTAACCGGAAGTGAATGGCAGCCCGCATCGAATATTTTCGGTGCGTTGCCGTTTATTTACGGAACGATTGTTTCTTCGATCATCGCTTTGATAATCGCTGTGCCTTTATCTTTGGGCATAGCGGTTTTTCTTGTTGAACAAGCACCGAAAAGGATCGCTACGCCAATCGCTTTTTTGGTTGAATTACTGGCGGCAATTCCTTCGGTGGTTTATGGATTGTGGGGAATTTTTGTTCTCGCACCGTTTATCAGAAATTATCTCGGCTACTTTTTGCAGGAGTATTTCGGTTTCATACCGCTTTTTCAAGGACGTTTAACGGGGATCGGAATGTTCACGGGCGGAATTATTTTGGCTCTGATGGTTACGCCGATTGTGACGGCGGTTGTCCGTGATGTATTGGAGGTTGTCCCGACAACGCAGAGAGAAGCGGCACTTGCACTCGGTGCAACAAAGTGGGAAACGACAAAAATTGTTTTAGGAAATGCCGCATCGGGAATCGCAGGTGCGGTTGTCTTAGGTTTAGGGCGTGCGTTAGGCGAAACAATGGCAATCACAATGGTAATCGGAAACTCTCCCCAGATTTCCTCATCATTATTTGAACCCGCTTACACGATTGCGTCAGTTTTAGCCGCGAATTTTGCTGAAGCAACAGATAAACTTTATCTGAGTGCGTTAATTGAAATGGGCTTAGTTCTTTTCCTTGTAACCTTTATCGTCAATGCTTTGGCAAAACTTTTAGTTGCACGGGTCGCAAAGGGAACGGGAACGGCAAAAGCGACTTAATTGAGTGGAGAGTAGAGAGTGGAGAATAGAGAGGAAGAAAAGAAAATGAAGATTTGGAGTTGAAAAATTAGTGGAGATATTTAAGAATTTTCTTATCTCTCCACTCTTTACTCTCCACTCTCCACTAAAAAAGAAATGAGTGAATCAGTTCACAATCGCAGGAAACTCGTCAGCAGTATAATGACCACCATCACGGCGGCGTGTGCGGTTTTTGCGATCACTGTTTTGGTGATAATTTTGGCGTATATTGCGGTGTGTGGATTTTCGGCGATAAGTTGGGAATTTATTACCGACACGCCAAAACCCGTCGGCGAAGGCGGCGGGATTGGAAATGCAATTGCGGGTTCGGCGTTGATGACTCTGCTGGCATCGGTGATCGGTTTACCAATAGGAATTGGTGCGGGCGTTTATTTAGCGGAATTTGGTGATAATTGGTTTGGCAATACGGTTCGCTTTCTGTCCGATACTTTGATCGGAGTTCCGTCAATTATTGTCGGAATTTTTGTCTATACATTGGTCGTTCTGCCAATGGGCAGACAATCAGGCTTTGCCGGTGCAATCGCACTCGCAATAATTATGATACCGATTGTCGCACGCACGACCGAAGAAATGATTCGCCTCGTGCCGAAATCTATGCGGGAAGGTGCGTTGGCACTCGGAGCTCCGCAATGGCGTGTTACGTGGAATATCGTAATGCCCGCTGCCGCATCGGGTATTGCGACGGGTGCGATGCTTTCAATCGCCAGAATTTCAGGCGAAACTGCTCCGCTTTTGTTTACGGCATTAAACAGCCGTTTTTATAACTGGTATTATGATAAACCGATGTCATCTTTGACCGTGCAGATTTATAATTTTGCCACAGGTCCATTTGAAGTCGAACATCAAATGGCGTGGGCGGCAACGCTGATTTTGGTCGGGCTTATTTTAATCATAAATATTTTAGTAAGATTTTTTACACGCAAGAAGTTTTGATGTAACGCCGTCGTCCCGACGGATGTCCTGAAATCGTTTCGGTTTCAGAGTATGATAAAGTTCTCTGAGTTGTTTAAGCGAAAGTGGCAAGATGCTGCCACGACAGCCAGCGGGACGCTGGCGATACAGTATTTATGGCAAGTAAAATCAAAGTTAAGGATTTGGATTTTTATTACGGAAATTTTCAGGCTTTACAGAATATTTCCATAAAAATTCCCGAACGCGAGGTAATGGCGTTTATCGGACCTTCGGGGTGTGGTAAATCCACATTTTTGCGGACGTTTAATCGTATGAATGACACGATTCCGACTGCCCGTGTTGATGGAGAGATTTTAATTGACGGCAAAGATATAAATTCTCCGAAAACGGATGTCGTTGCACTTCGCCGTAAGGTTGGAATGGTTTTTCAAAAATCTAATCCGTTTCCAAAATCAATTTACGAAAATGTCGCTTACGGAATTCGTATAAATCGTCTGCATTCGAGCAAATCTGATATGGATGTCCGCGTTGAAAAAGCCTTGCGTGATTCGGCACTTTGGGGCGAAGTAAAAGACCGTTTAAACACTTCCGCATACGGACTTTCAGGCGGACAGCAACAGCGGCTTTGCATCGCACGGGCTTTGGCAGTTCAACCCGAAGTCGTGCTAATGGATGAACCCGCGTCGGCACTTGATCCGATTGCGACACAGAAAATCGAAGAACTTGTCGTTGAACTGAAAAAGGATTACACAATCGTCATCGTTACCCACAATATGCAGCAAGCCGCCCGCGTTTCGGATAAAACGGCGTTTTTTATGCTCGGTAAATTGGTTGAAGTTAATCCGACGGATAAGATGTTTACAAACCCGGACGAGAAATTGACGGAAGATTATATTACGGGAAGATTCGGATAAATTTTGCGTAATAACATAAAATAGAAAAAATTGTTTATAATGGAAGATAATTAAGATGGATAGAATAATTGATCAGCAACTGGATATTTTACGGGACAAACTGCTACTTCTTGGCGGAACTACTGAAAAAGCGGTGCATCAAGCGATGCGTTCTCTGACCGCACGCGACAGCGATCTGGCAAGAAAAGTTATTGAAGAAGATAAAATAATCAATAAAATGGAACTTGCCATTGATCGCCTCAGTATTGAGATTCTTGCATTGCAGCAGCCCGCCGCTTACGACCTACGGTTTGTAATTTCGGTAGCGAAAATCACGCCCGTTCTCGAACGAATCGCCGACCACGCTGCTAATATCGCGGAAGCGGCAATTGTTTTAAATAACGAACCCGAAGTTAGAAATTATGTTGATTTCCCGAAAATGGCTGAAATTGCGGGTGAAATGCTCCAGAGTGCGTTGGACGCTTTTACATCGGAAGACGCGGATCTATCGCGGCAGATCATTAAACGCGACAAGGAAATTGATAAAATTTACAACAAAGTTTTTAATGAGTTGATTGAAATGATGATCGAAAATCCCGAAACCACAACGGGTGCGGCACATCTGCTTTTTGTGGCAAAACACTTAGAGCGAATCGGTGATTATGTAAAGGATATTTGCGAATTAAATGTTTATCTGACCGAAGCCGCTTTTATCAAACATAAAAAAAGTTTGAAAAGTTAATTTATAAATGTGGAAAAAACTGCAAAATTAAGATATTCCCCTGCCTTACTTTTTACGCTTTTACTTTTTACCTTTTACTTTCTTTTGCTTCGGCGGCTCACTTTTGTCGCCCCAATAAAAAGCCCTGACGACCAGAAAATAAACCAAAAGACACAAAAAACACAAAAATAAAAAGAAAAGTATTATCCACATTAAAAATGACATCTCTCAAATTTTACTGTTTAACTTATTTTCTTTCAATCGGAACTTTATTAAACTGCAAATAAAAAAAGTTAGTCAAACTTTAAAATTTAACTAACTTTATAAAATCAAACTTTTCACAAAATAAATTACATATGAATCGTCAGATCGTGAACGCCTTCGGCGGCTTTCATTGTTAACTCGAAATTATTTTTTGTAGTGATAACGGCAAGCGATTATTATTAAAACATCATTTTCAATTCGATAAACTAAACGATGTTCACTATTTATGCGTCTTGACCAGCAACCAGCTAAATCTCCTTTCAATGGTTCTGGTTTGCCGATGCCCTGCAATTTATTACGTTGAATGTCTTTTATTAAATCATTTATACGTTTGAGTAATTTAGGCTGTTTTTCTTGAAACCAAAGATAATCTTCCCAAGCAGAATTGGTGAAGGTTATGTTCATATTTCAATTAACTCCCTTTCTTTTACATCACCATTTTCCGCTTCGGCTAAAGATTTTCTCAGATGTTCGGCGTTTGCCGGATTCGATAACAAATAAATCGTTTCTTGCCAGGAATTATATTCGCTTTCTGAAATCAAAACAGCTTTTCTATTTTCATCAACGATGATCAAAGTCGGTTCGGCATCATTTTCAACTTGCTCAATCAAACTTTCCAGATTCTTCTTTGCCGAACTAATGGTCGTTGTATTCATAATGACAACATTTTAACATAAAACCTGCGATTAGATTGACAAATTTATACAGAAAAAAAGGTATCAGTTGAATCAACATCAACTAATACCTTTAACTACAAACGACTTATCTTTGATTTACATATGAATCGTCAGATCGTGAACTCCTTCGGCGGCTTCCATCATTGATTCGGAAACTGTCGGGTGAGCGTGGATTATTCTGCCTAATTCATCTGCCGTTGTTTCAAGTGCCATTGCCGCGACTGCTTCGGCTAATAATTCCGTTGCGTGCGGTCCGATTAAATGAACGCCGACGACTTCATCGTATTTTTTCTCGGCGATGATTTTTATAAAACCGTCTGTTTCGCCGAGAATTCTGGCTTTGCCGGATGCGGAGAATGGGAATTTTCCGACTTTGACATCGTAGCCCGCTTCTTTGGCTTTTTCTTCGGTTAAGCCGACGGAGGCGACTTCGGGATCGCAGTATGTGCAGTTTGGAACAAGCCGATGATTGATCGGTTCGACCTTTTTACCTGCAATTTTTTCAACTACCAAAATCCCTTCTTTGCTTGCAAGGTGAGCAAGCCAAGCCGTATCAATCACATCGCCAATGGCATAAATATTCGGTTCATCCGTTTCGCAGTATTCGTTGACTTTGACCGTGCCTTTTTCATTGACTTTGACCTTTGTGTTTTCGAGTCCGAGATTTTCCAGATAAGGCATACGTCCGATGGCAACGAGAACCATTTCAGCTTCAAAGCTGACATCTTTTCCCTTTGAATCTTTACCAGAAACTTTGACCGAGTTTTTCAACTTTTTTATCGTGTCGAGTTTTACACCCGTCATAACCTTGATGCCTTGTTTTTTGAATGAACGTTCGAGTTGTTTGGAAACGTCTGCGTCTTCGATTGGCACGATGCGGTCAAGCAATTCGACAACCGTTGTGTCGCAGCCGAAACGTGCATAAACACTAGCAAATTCTACGCCGACTGCTCCTGAACCGATAACGATCATACTTTTAGGCACTTTTTCAAGTTCGAGAATTTGATCGGAATTAACGACTTGCTTGCCGTCTGTTTCAAATGCGGGAATCGGACGCACGACCGAACCCGTAGCAATGATGATGTTTTTTGTGTCAATCGTTTCCTTTTTGCCGTCAATCAGATTAACTTCGACCTTGCCGGGCTTTAAGATTTTACCAAACCCGTTAAAAACCTTAACTTTGTTTTTCTTCATCAAATACGAAACACCCGAAGCGTTTTTGTTGACGACATCGGATTTGTATTTTTGCACCTTTGTCCAGTCATAGCTTAAATCTTTAACCGATAGTCCGAAGTCCTCAAAGTGTCCGGCTTTTTGATAAAGGTGTGCGGCGTTAAGTAGTGCTTTGGTCGGAATACATCCGCGAAGTCCGCAAGTTCCGCCGAGTCGTTCGGTGTCTTCCTTTTCCACCAACGCGACTTTTAAACCCATTTGAGATCCACGGATCGCCGCGACATAGCCGCCCGGTCCTGAGCCAATAATCGTTACATCAAATTGTTCTGCCATTTATAATCCTCTTTTATTAAAATAATTGTTTTTCTAAATTGCGAAACTATCATTATAGAAATTAAATGCGTTTATCGCTAGTAAAGCCGATTTGTTTTCCGCTAAACTGTAAAAATATATGAAACATTCAAAAGAATTTGAGAAATTGGTCGAAGAGATTATGCCGAATATCAAAGAGATTTCGGTTAAAGAAACTTTGGAACGAATCAAAAATGATGCGGTCTTAATTGATGTTCGGGAAGATAACGAGTGGGAAGCGGGACACGCTAAAGATGCCGTTCATATTGGACGAGGAGTTATCGAAAGAGATATTGTTCACGAATTTTCCGACAAATCGCAAGAACTGATTTTGTATTGCGGCGGCGGTTATCGCTCAGCACTTGCGGCGGATAATTTGCAGAAAATGGGTTACGAAAATGTCCGTTCAATAAAAGGCGGCTGGTCGGCTTGGGAAGAAGCGGATGCTCCGAGCAATAAATAAAAATATGAAAGATCAAGAAGAGATCCTGCAGGAAAAGATGAAAGAGATCGCCGCCGATTATATCGAGAAAGGCGATTTTTACGGATGGTTTGATACGGTTTACCGCGAAACCGAAAACGACAGCGAACAAATTCCCTGGGTTGATTTTGAGCCGAATCGATTTTTGGTTGAATGGAATGAAACCGCAAATTTGAAGGGAAACGGCAGAAAAGCACTTGTCGTTGGCTGCGGACTTGGCGACGAAGCAAAATTTCTTGATGACTTGGATTTTGACGTAACCGCTTTCGACGTTTCTGAAAAAGCCATCGAAATCGCTAAAAATATTCACGCTGAAACCGATATAAATTTTGTTGTCGCTGACCTATTCAATCCGCCGAATAAATGGGAAAAAGCATTCGAGTTTGTGTTGGAAGTTTACACAATCCAAGCACTTCCATTAAATTTGCGAAAAAAAGCAATTGCCGCAATCAGCGATTTTGTGGCTGAAAATGGTGAACTTATTGTCGTCCAAAGATTTCGTGAAAATAACGAAGAACCCGAAGGTTTGCCGTGGGCTTTATCGCCGAATGATCTATCAGGTTTTGAAAAAAACGGTTTAACACAGTCAAATTTTTCGGAATTTTTCGGCGACGAAGAAGATGAACCGATCAAAAGATTTGTCGCAGAATATAAGAGAAAATAGATTGAAAGAGAAAAACTCCTTTTCATACTAGTACAATGTAATCTTAGTTTTTAGATATTACTTTTTCATAGTGGCGTTTTAGTTTTGTTCTTGCTTTATCAACTGTAAATTGCCACTTTGCTTTTATTTCAAGTTTATTTCGTTCTTTGACA
>JALZKH010000112.1 GCA_030859345.1 Acidobacteriota bacterium
GCCCGAAAATTAGTCGGTCAAAGCACCGACTACCACGAATTTTCTAAGAACAAAGAACTGTCGCCCTTTCAGGGCTAATAAGGAAACCCACGCTGCAAGCAGACGGGGAATTCTTTTAGATTAAAAAATTCCACTCAATATGAAATTTCTTCACTTCTAAAAACGGTTCTTTCCGTCATAATTTACATCGTCGCTTTTTTCATAATTTTTCAAACGCAATACCCGAAAATTCCGCTCGCACCGCTCTTTACGGGTTCGACAATTTTGGGAATCGTCGTCGGTCTGGCGTTGCAGGACACTTTGGGAAATTTATTTGCGGGAATCGCCATTCAGGCTGACCAGTCATTTCAGGTCGGAGATATAATCAAGATAACAAATCAGGGACTTGGAACTGTCGAAGGAGTTTCCTGGCGTGGCGTAAAAATCCGCACATTTCAGGATAAACTGCTGGTCATCAGCAACAGCGTTATCGGGAAAGAAACCGTCGAAGTTGCTCCGAAGAACAATTTAAATGCCCGCCTTGTTAGATTTAATACGGTCTATACAAATTCCCCCGCAAAAGTTATACAAGTCGTCCGCGAAGCAGTCCGGCAGGTTGAAAATGTTTCACCAAAACGCCGCCCGACAGTTCGCATCGGAAATCTAGGTGATAGCGGAATTGACTGGGAAGTTAAATACTGGATTACGGATTACCGCAAACATCAGGATACCGACGCTCTTATACGCCAGAGAATCTGGTATGCCTTCCAACGCGAGGATTTGGATTTTGCCTATCCGACCAGAACAATCTACACGGCAAAATTATCCGAAGAAAGCGAGGTTTTTGTTGAAACGGCTGATGAAATCCTGGAGCGTATAAATAATGTGCCGATTTTCGCACCGCTTTCCGCCGAAGAAACCGAAAAAATTTCGCAAAGTTGTTCGGTCAGGGTTTTTGCTCCCGAAGAACCGATCATTCAAAAAGGTCAGACCGATAAAACTATGTTTATAATCCATCGCGGACTTGTAAATATTCAAATTAATGAAAATGGAATTCCGAAAACTATTTCAACTTTGAGAGCGGGTGATTTTTTCGGTGAAATGAGTCTTTTCACAGGCGAACCCCGAACCGCCGATGTTGTTGCCGATATGGAAACGCAGGTTTTGGAAATAAAACCTTATGTTCTAAAACCGATTCTCGAAAACAACCCCGAAATAGCTAAAGTAATCAGCGAAATAATCGAAGAACGCCGTGAAACTTTGGAACAGGAAGAGGAAGTAAAAAATTCTTTTGCTTCAGTAGAATCAAAAGGCGTTTTCAAAAACATCAAGAAGATTTATGGTTTAAAATAGAAGTGCATAAAATTCCAGCAGATGATTGGAATATGCTTCCCGCTTGCTTTCTAATTCTATTGCACGAATAAAAATTATATGAATTTTAAAAATTTTTGGTTTTATTCAAAAAAAAATCGTGAACTGATAAATCAATTCACGATTTTTTAATGTTCTTAGCTTTATTTATTAATAAATCGTAAAGTTATATTGAATTCTTTTCGTAACCGTTTGCGGACGACCGTTTACTAAAGCAGGTTTGAATTGGATTTGTCTGGCTGCGGCAATTGCTTTTTCAGTTAAACCGTCCGGCAATCCTTTAACTGCCGAAACTCCGCCGATCTGACCGCTGGATAAAAATGTAACGCTTAACATAACCGTTCCCTGAACATTGTTTGTTCTGGCGGAATCTGTGTAACCCGGTCTCGGTTTTGAAAGAATCTGAATTCCGGTCGTCGGACCTGCCGGTGGCGGATCTCTTGGTGGTGGTGGTGCAGCAGGTGGTTTTGGATTTCTATCGCCTGTTCCATCTCCGTCTCCGCTGCCGATTCCATTTCCGCGTCCGCTTCCGCTTCCCGAACCGATTCCCGAACCTTCGCCCGTTCCGACCCCGCTTCCTTGTCCTGTACCTCTGCCCGAACCCATTCCGCCGCCGCTTCCTTTTCCGTCGGAAGTAAGCGATGAAGTCGAATTAGGATTTCCGTAAGGTTCATCTGTTGGCGGACGCTTGATCGTTCCCTGAGTTGAACGCTTAATCATCAAATCGGGATTGGTCAGTCGGACTGCTCTCGATGTCGGTGGAAATTGCGGTTTTTCCGTCTGATCGGCTAAAACACCTTTTGATGTTTCAGTTTTTTCCTGTTTACCGCCGCCGCCGCCGCCGCCGCCTTTATCATCATCTTTTTTCTTAGGCGGTTCTTCAGCTTCAATCGGAGTTTCATCCAAATTGATTAACGCCATCAAATTTTCATCACTGATAGCACCAACCATCGAATTCTTATCGAATATCGAATAAACCACGCCGGCGAGTGTTAAAGTAATCATTAAAACGGCAGAACCGAGCAGGAGCATATTTCTTTGCTTAACTCCCTTTTCCTGAATAACCGTAATATGATAACCGCCATCATCAGTGTTTTCTTCTGCGTAATTATTGTTTATGTCCGAAAAATTACTGCTTGAAACCGGTTCTTCCCTATAATCGTCATAAACAACATCGGCATCGTCCACAATATCCACATCGTCAATTGTTTCAGCCGCCGCATAAGTTCCGGTCGCCGCAATTGTTTCCGGCACATCTTCAACTTCTTCCGAAGATTCAACAAAATGTGTTTCCTCTTCTTCATTAGAAGTTTCTTTTTCTTCATTAGAAAAAGCATTATTTATTTGTTCCTCTTCGGTTTCATCTGCATTAAAACTCACCGGCTCGAAAACCGTTTCGCTTTTATCAACCTCAATATCAGATTCATTTTCAATATTTGAATCCTCGATTAATGAAACATCTTCGGCAACTGTTTCTGCGGGTTCATTTACAAAACTGCTTTCTTGATTAACCGAATCTGAAAGTTCCAAATTAGGTTCATCTGAAATTACGGGGGTCGGAGCTGCCGCTACCTCAGGCTCTTGGCTGATAGGTTTCATTTCAAAAGCGGATAATTCTCCCGCACAATTCGGACAAAACGAAAACTTTTCAGCAAAACTTTCTTCACATGCGGTGCAATATTTTACAATTTTTCCCATCTTAATTTTCTAGCCTCTTAATTTCTAGGGGTTAAAAGTGCTAAACACTAACTTCAATTCTAATTATAACGACTTTTTCTACTTTGTTAAGTCTTTCTATTTAATTCCTGTATAAATTCTTAACATTTATATTGATGCTCTTAACAGTTGACGCGATGCCTGACTGACATCTAAACTTTCTATTTTTAACATATTTTTTGAAAAAATTTTAGCTTAACAACTTAATATAGAAATTTCGCAACTAAATATTTATCAAAAACCTTCTATATTATATAAAATTATATAAACCGAAAATTATGAAAATTTATTTCCAAAGATCTGCTTTTTTAGTGCTTTTTGTATTCCTTCTGACAAATCTTTCTTTTGCCCAGAGCATAAATTTCCCCGAACCACGCCAGGATAAACTCTTAAACGGACTTAAAGTTTTGGTTTGGAATCAACCGAAGACGGGCAGAGTTACGGTTAAAATCCGTGTCCACAGCGGCTCGGCTTTCGATCCGCAGGACAAAATGGGAACGATGGTTCTGCTCGGGCGTATTTTATTTCCCGAAGCCGGCATCAAGCAATTTTTTGAAGAAGATTTGGAAGGTAATCTGGAAATCATAAACACTTACGATTATATGCAAATCAACGCCACGGCAAAGGCGGACGAGTTTGTATCTCTGCTCGAAACGCTTGCTCCGGCAATTTCCAATCCTTCGATTGACAAGGAAAAAACCGCAAAAGTAAAAGCCGAACATCTCGGAAAATTAAAGGAACTGGAAAAAAATCCAAGTTATATTGCAGACCGTGCGATTGCCGAAAGATTGCTCGGCGATTTTCCATACGGCAGACCGATTCAGGGAACAACCGAAAGCGTCGAAAGCATTGATTTCGCTGATTTGATTTTTGCCGAACAGAGATTTTTAAATGCCGATAACGCAACGATTGCAATCATCGGCGATGTAAATCCCGATTTTGCTTATAAAGCTGCACGCCGTCTTTTCGGTGCGTGGAAAAAAGGCGACAATAAAGTTCCTGCAACTTTCAGACTTCCCGACGAACCGGACGAAGCACCTTTGATTATCAATGTTGACGAAGAAAACGTCATCGAAAACAGATATGCAGTTAATGCTTTTGCCCGAAATAATAAGGATTATTATGCAACTGAGATTTTAACCGAAATTCTAAATGAAAGATTCAAAAAAGCATCGGAAAATAAAGGTCTGAAATCCGTCAAGGTTGAAAACAATTCCAATCTTTTAAGAGGTTATATCGTTTTTACCGAAAAATATAATTCAGCAAATCAAGCTGTTACCGAATCGGACGCAAAATCAAACGCATTTATAACAAATCTTTTCACCGAAAAAATTTCCGCCGAAGAATTTAACCGGGCAAAAAATAAAGTCAGTTCAAAATTAAGCAAAATGGATGCAGCAGATTTTTATCTGGATTTAGACTCTTATAAACTCGACGCACCGAAAAAAGAATCAAAAAAAATTGAATCAGTTATGCTTTCGGATGTCGAAAAAGTTGCAGTAAAATTAAGCAAAGAAAAAGTTGCGGATGTATTAATTTCTTCGATAGAAAAAGAGGAAACTACTGTTAATCCGATAAAAAACAAAGACCCGAATGATCCGAGAAAATAATTTTTTTGACAAATGATTATAAATTATTTACGAATAAACATTTTTAAGATTCTCCGAAATAGTTAATAATGATTAATTTACAATTTATAATTTATTATTGTGCTGTCAGCATTTATCATAAGTTGTGAAACATCACTTTTTTATGGCAAACACAGATACAAACCAGAGAACCGCCGGAGAAGTCGAACACGCCGAAGCCGTCAAGGAAATGTTTTCAGGGATAGCTTCAAAATATGATTTTTTGAATCATTTTTTGTCAGTAAACATTGATAAACGCTGGCGTAGAAAAGTTTCCCAATCGCTGGAAGATGTTTTGCAAAACCGGGAAGCAAAAGTTTTAGATGTTGCCTGCGGGACGGGCGATTTGTCGCTGGAACTGCAAAATTCTGGCAAAGCAAAAGTTTTCGGCACGGATTTTTGCCGTCCGATGCTGGAAATTGCTAAAGAAAAAAACGAAAAACAAACGCAGCAAATTCCGTATTTTGAAGCCGACGGAATGAATTTATCCGCTGCGGACGAGAGTTTTGATGCAATTACAATTGCTTTCGGATTACGGAACTTTTCCAATTGGCAAAATGGTTTGCTTGAGTTTCACCGAATTCTAAAAAAAGGCGGAAAACTTGCCGTTTTGGAATTTTCTTCACCGGTAGTTCCCGGCTTTCGCCAAGTATTTAATTTTTATTTCTCAAATATTCTCCCGCGAATCGGTGGAGTCGTCAGCGGTTCGCGTGGAGCTTATGAATACTTGCCGAATTCTGTTTCCAAATTCCCCGACCAAAAAAATTTAGCTGAGATGATGCGACAAATCGGCTTTTCCGATGTAAAATACAAAAACTTAACGGGCGGAATCGCCGCAATTCACACGGGAAGAAAATAAAAGCAGTTGGCAGTTAGCGGTTAGCAGTCAGCAGTTAAGAAAGACTTCGTAAATTCCACATTTTTACTGAATGAACAAATATAAACTTTTTAATTTTTCAAAGCGTTTGGGTTTATTTCTGCTCGTTATTTTCACGGTCGTTTCTTTGGTCACGATTCTGATCGAACTTGTTCCGGGTGATCCTGCCGTGGCAAGACTTGGAGATCAGGCGACACCCGCACAGATTCAGGCTTTCCGCAAACGGCACGATTTGGATTCTCCCGCATTTTTCTTTACATATTCGGGTGAAAAAGGTTTAACGTGGAATGGTGCGAATAATCGTTATTGGAAATACTGGAAAGGAGTTGTGCAGGGCGATCTCGGAACTTCATTCGATACCAACAGACCTGTTTTGGATATGATTCTCGAACGCTATCCGATGACAATAAAACTTACTCTTGCCGCACTTCTGGTCGCTGTTTTAATTTCACTTCCGCTTGGAGTTTTGGCGGGAACAAATAAAAATTCGTGGATTGATAATTTTTCGTCTATTTTTGCTTTAATGGGAATTTGTCTGCCGGGTTTTGTTATCGGACCTTTGCTCGTTTATCTTTTCGCCGTCAAAATACAAATTTTTCAGCCTTCAGGTTATCAGTATCCCGAAGATATAATCTTACCGGCAATAACTCTGGGTGCGGCACTTTCGGCGATCTTGACGCGAATGGTTCGCTCAAGCGTGATCGAAGAACTCGGCGAAGATTACGTCCGCACAGCTCGTGCCAAAGGTCTGAGCGAAAGAGTCGTCGTTTACAAGCACGTTTTGAAAAACGGTTTGATTCCGGTCGTTACAATTTTAGGTTTGCAATTAGGCGTTCTGCTCGCAGGTGCAATCATCACCGAAAGAATTTTCAACATACGCGGCATTGGAACGCTCCTTCTTGACGGCATCAGCACACGAGATCACCGCCTCGTGCAAGGCGTTGTACTTATCATCAGCATCACATACATTTTAGCAAACTCGCTAACTGATATGCTTTACCGCCGACTTGATCCACGAATCAGGCTCAATTAGATCATTTATTTTTATTGAATTTTTGATAAATGATAAATGATAAATGATAAATGAACAGACTTACCTACATCGGAATTTTTCTCGCCGCCGTTTTTATTTTGACGGCGATCTTTGCTCCCTATATTCAAACGCACGATCCTGTTCAACAATTTAATGTTACGGAAAACGGAGTCGAAAGAACTTTGAAAAATGCTTCACCGAGTGCGGAACATTGGTTTGGAACTGATTCGCTCGGACGCGATGTTTTTTCGAGAATAGTAAATGGTGCGAGAGTTTCGCTGTTTGTTGGAATTACGGTTGTAACGATTGCCGGAATTGTCGGAATAATTATCGGAGCAATTGCCGGATTTTACGGTGGTTGGCTCGATAAATTTCTGGCAGGTTATGTTTTTAATGTATTTTTAGCATTTCCGGGTTTGTTGCTTGCCATTGCCATTGTAGCTTTCTTGAGCGGATCTAATCCAAGCCCGGGCGACCGCATCCGCCATTTGATAATCGCAATGTGTATCACGGGTTGGGTCGGCTACGCCCGCGTAATGCGTGGACAGGTTTTAAAGATCCGCGAATACGATTTTGTTCAAGCCGCCAGAGCTTTGGGAGCAAGCAATTTTCGTCAGCTTTTTATACACATTTTGCCGAATGCGATTCAACCGCTGATTGTTCAAGCATCTTTAGCAATGGCGGGAGCGGTTTTAGCCGAAGCATCGCTGTCGTTTCTCGGCTTGGGAATCCCGCCGCCATCACCTTCCTGGGGAACAATGATTGACGACGCACGCGGAATTGATACTTTAACAAATTCTCTGCACAACCTTTTATTCCCGGGCATCGCACTCGCTTTAACCGTGCTTGCATTTAACTTTATCGGCGATGGTTTAAGAGAATATTTAGACCCGAAACAACGCAAAAGATAATTCATAATACATATTTCTTATTTCATAATTTAAAAAGTGTCTGCAATTTCAATACAAAACATTTCAAAAACTTATCCGCCGCCGTTTCCGCGTCTGAAAAAGTTTTTTCGTGTGAATGTCGGCGAATCGGTTGAAGCGTTAAGAGATATTTCGTTGCATATTGAAGAAGGCGAGATTTTTGGACTCATTGGAAAAAATGGTGCGGGCAAAACTACTTTGACAAAAATAATCGCCACGCTTGTTCAACCAACGAGTGGAAATGTTTCGGTCAAAGGATTTGATTCGATCAAAGATGATGTCAAAGTTCGTTCATTGATCGGACTTGCAACAGCGGAAGAACGCTCATTTTACTGGCGTTTAACGAGTCAGCAAAATTTGATATTTTTTTCAAGGCTTTACGGAATGGACGACAAATCCGCCAAAAAGCGTATCGCCGAACTTTTTGAACAACTGGATTTACAGGATTTGGCAAAACGCCGTTTTTCCGAACTTTCAACGGGAAACAAACAACGCCTCGCCGTTGCCCGTGCGATGCTGGCGAATCCGCCGATCTTATTGCTCGATGAACCAACACGCTCGCTCGATCCGCTCGCCGCTGCAAATATGCGAAACTTAATTGATTCGCTCGAAAATGTTTCGATTCTTCTTACTTCGCATAATCTGTCGGAGATCGAAGAACTTTGCAGTCGTGTGGCGATAATTTCACACGGAATTATCAGAGCCGTTGACACGCCGCAGAATCTTCGTGTTTCGCATAAAACGACGCAGAAAGTAAAAATCGAATTAAAGGGAGTTTTAGAAGATTCGCTGATAACTTTGAATAATCTGACAGGTTACAAGTTAGAAGAAAATGCCGACAAACTGACCATAACTTTTGACCGTCAAGCCGAAGACGATCTTTTGGGGAAAACCGTATCCGAATTGAACGAAAAGGGAGCGAAAATTCTGGATGTCGAAACGGAAAAGGCGACACTTCTTGATGTTTTGGAAAGCTATGAGTAAATCAAGGAACGCCGTCATCTTGACGGCAACGGACGTTTGAAAAGCGTTCGAGTAACGTCAGCAAAGTTGAATTTTTTAATAAACTTTAAAGTTTGTCATCCGTGTTTTCGTGCTATTGCACTCATTGCCGCCAAGATGGACGGCGTTCCATTTTATGAATTACAAAATTTATCCGCTTGGTGAAAGTGCCTTAATAATTGACTTTGGCAATATAATTTCAGCCGAAATAAATGATTTTGTGATAAATCTCTCAAACCAAATCGAAAAAGAAAATTTCAAAGGCTTCATCGAATGCGTTCCTGCTTATTCGTCGCTGACGATTTTTTATGATGTTTTCCAAGTTAGAAAAAATTACGATGATTTTCAATTTGTCGAAAATTTTATCAAAACAACGATTGAAAATTTACCAAGCTCAAAAAAATCAAAATCAAAAACTATCGAAATCCCCGTTTCATTTGATAAAGAATCCGCATTGGATTTGGAATTTGTCGCTGAATCGAATAATCTCAAGCCAACACAGGTTATTGAAATTTTTCTGTCAAAAACTTATCGGATTTTTATGCTCGGATTTCTTCCCGGTTTTGCTTATATGGGCGAATTGGATGAACGCATCGCAAGCCCAAGAAAACAAACTCCAAGCACAAAAGTTCCAAAAGGAAGCGTCGGAATTGCAGGTTTTCAAACGGGAATTTATCCGCTGGAATCGCCCGGCGGTTGGCAGATTATCGGTAAAACCGAAACCGAATTATTTACTCCGAACAAAGAAAAACCGACACTTTTGCAGACAGGCGATGCGGTAAAATTTACGAAAATAAAATGAGCATAACTATAAACAAAGCGGGAATTTTAGACACATTTCAGGATTTGGGCAGAAACGGCTTTCGCAAACTCGGCATAAATCCAAACGGTGCGATGGATAAAACTGCTGTGCGTTTAATTAATATTTTGATGGGAAATGATGAGAATGAAGCCGTTTTGGAAATGCACTTCCCCGCTTCTGAAATCAAATTTAATGAAGACACGATCTTTTCTCTAGGCGGAGCAAATTTTGATGCAGAATTAGACAATAAACCAATTGAAAACTGGAAACTTCAAACCGCACAAAAAGATTCGATTATAAAATTTTATAAAAAATCTCTTGGTAATCGTTGTTATTTGGCAATAAAAGGCGGTTTCAAATTAAAAAAATGGCTTAACAGTTCAAGCACAAATCTAACAGCAGAAATCGGCGGTTTTGAAGGTAGAAAATTAAAAAAAGGCGACAAAATCAATTTCAACAAATCACTCTCCACTCTGCACTCTCCACTCTCCACTCTAAAAATTGGACAAAGTTTAATTCCCTTTTATTCTCAATTCCCAACCGTCAGAATAATCACGGGTGCGGAATATCAGAATTTGACTGCCTTGAGCGAACTGGAATTTTTATCGCAAAGTTTCAGCATCTCGGCAAACTCAAACCGTATGGGTTTCCGACTCGAAGGCAAACCGCTGCATCTTTTATATAAAAAAGATTTGATTTCCTCCGCTGTAAACTTCGGCACGATCCAGCTTCTTCCCGACGGGCAACTCATAATTTTAATGGCAGACCATCAAACAACCGGCGGCTATCCGCGAATCGCTCACATCATCGAACAGGATTTGCCGCTTGCCGCTCAACTCGGTGCGGGTGACGGAATCGGTTTTCATATAATCTCGCTTGAAGAAGCCGAAAATTTGAAAATCGAATTCGAAAAAGATTTGAGTTTTCTGAAAATGGGCGTAAGATTTAAAGGCAAAAGTAAAAAGTAAAAAGTAAAAATGAAATCAAGAAAATGCTTTCAGTTGATCTAAATTGCGATATGGGCGAGAGTTTCGGGGCGTGGAAGATGGGACGCGATGCCGAATTGATGGACTACGTTTCATCTGTAAATATCGCTTGCGGATTTCACGCAGGCGATGCGAGCGTGATGCGGCGGACGGTTGAAATGGCGATTGAAAAAAATGTTGCTATCGGCGGACATCCTTCATTTCCCGATCTGCAAGGTTTCGGCAGACGCTCGATGTCGCTTTCGCCACAGGAAGTTTTCGACATCGTACTTTATCAGGTTTCCGCGATCAAAGGAATCTGCGACGCTTCGGGCGGGAAACTTCACCACGTCAAACCGCACGGTGCTTTATACAATCAAGCCGCCAAAGATAAAAAGTTAGCCGAAGCGATTGCCAAAGCTGTCAAAGCAATTGACGAAAATCTAATTTTATACGGACTTTCGGGAAGCTGTTCAATCTCCGAAGCCGAAAAACTAAACCTAAAAACCGCCAGCGAAGTTTTCGCCGACAGAACTTATCAAGCGGACGGCAATCTAACGCCCAGAAGCGAATCCAACGCTTTAATTCACGACACGCAAAAAGCAATTTCCCAAGTTTTGCAAATGATTAAAGACCAAACCGTTACAGCAACAAACGGCGGAAAAGTTTCACTCAAAGCCGAAACGATCTGCATCCACGGCGACGGCGAAAATGCTGTTGAATTTGCGAAAGAGATTAGCGGGCGATTAAAAGAGAATGGAATTTTGATTGAAAATTAATAACTAAATAGAACTTAATTCCGTATAATACTTTCAGCCAATGAGATTTAATCAATTTTAAGAATCATAAATGAATTTAAATACTAAACAATTATCAGTTCTCATTATCGCAGTGATTCTCTTTTCTCTGTCCGAACTATTTCCGCCCTGGTTATATGAAAATGGTTGGGATTCCGCTAAACGTTCTGCCGGTTATCATTACTATTATAGTCCGCCAGAATCAAAATCCTCTGAAGAGATGAAAAAGTTATTTAGACTGCCGGAAAATGAGTCTTTGCCTTTTTTCAGCACCCAAAAAGATTTCCTTCGTTTATATAGTCAAAGACTGTCGCTTTTGTTTCTAACAACCGGACTACTTTTGACTTTGAGTTGTATAAGATCATTTCCCAAGACGCTGTTTGGATGTTTATCCATTTGTGTAGGCATTGTTTCTTTGCTTTTAGTCCTGAAACTTTCTTGGTCAGTTCATTACTAGTACAATGTAATCTTAGTTTTTAGATATTACTTTTTCATAGTGGCGTTTTAGTTTTGTTCTTGCTTTATCAACTGTAAATTGCCACTTTGCTTTTATTTCAAGTTTATTTCGTTCTTTGACA
>JALZKH010000134.1 GCA_030859345.1 Acidobacteriota bacterium
CGTTCCGATTCCTGTTTTTTATTGCAACGGTTGCGACGAAGCAGTTGCCGACGCGGAAATAGTTAATCACGTTGCGGATATTTTCGCTAAAGAAACTTCCGATGCTTGGTATAACAAGGAAGCGAGCGAACTTCTGCCCGATGGCTATAAATGTCAAAAATGCGAAGGAACGGAATTTACAAAAGAAACCGATATTTTAGACGTTTGGTTCGATTCGGGTTCGTCGTGCGTTGCGGTTTTGGAAACACGCGACAATTTGCGTTTTCCCGCCGATGTCTATTTTGAAGGCGGCGATCAATATCGCGGCTGGTTCAATTCAAGTTTGATGTGCGGACTGGCGGCACACGATTCTGCACCGTATAAAACTGTCTTGACACACGGTTGGGTGGTTGACGGCGAAGGTAAAAAGCAATCGAAATCAATCGGAAACGTAACCGCACCGAAGGAAATTATTGATAAATCAGGGGCGGAAATCCTGCGTCTTTGGGCGGCGGCGGTTGATTATACGGAAGACGTGCGTTGTTCGGACGAAATCTTAAATCGCATCGTTGACGCTTACCGCAAATTCCGCAACACGCTTCGTTATGCACTCGGAAATTTGGACGGATTTAATCCCGAAAATGATTTGGTTGAGTATTCAAACCTCGAAGAAATTGACCGTTGGGCGTTGGCGAGTCTTGATAAAACTATCGAAAAAATTCTAAACGGTTACAAAAATTACGATTTCCAAATGGTTTATCGAACAATTTATGATTTCGTAACCGTCACGCTTTCGGCAAGATATTTTGACATCGTGCGGGACAGACTTTACATCGCCGCACCGAATTCTATTGCAAGACGTTCGGCACAAACGGCAGTTTACAAAATCGCTGATAATTTATGTCGTCTGCTTGCTCCGATTTTGAGTTTTACAGCCGACGAAGCATTTGAAAATCTGCCGAATCAAAAGTTAGATTCGGTTCATTTAGCAGAATTTCCAACCGCTTCGGGCAAAGATGAAATAACACTTCTTGAAAATTGGGAACGATTATTCAAACTTCGTGATGATGTCTTAAAACAACTCGAAGAAGCCCGAAACGCCAAAGAAATCGGCTCAAGTTTGCAGGCAAAAGTCATTTTGACAGTTGATAAAGAAACGATGAAATTCTTATTGCCGTATTATCAAGACTTGCGTTATATCTTTATCGTGTCGCAAGTCGAAGTCCACGAAGGCGATAAGTTTTCGGTCAAAATCGAAAATGCCGACGGCGAAAAATGTGAGCGTTGCTGGAATTTCTCAACCCGCGTCAGCGAATTTGAAAATTTTCCGACCGTTTGCGAAAGATGTTTTGAAGCATTAAACGAAATTGAGACTTCAGCAACGGCTTAAAATTTGCCGAAGGAATAAAACAGGATAGACAGGATAAGCAAGATTATTTTTTGACTAAAGAAATCCTGCTTATCCTGTCTATCCTGTTTATTTTTTTCTGTTAATAAATTAAGATTTAACTGTGAATAAAAAAGATATTTACTGGAAATTAGGTTATTTGATCGCAACGGGAGCGGTTTTTCTGCTCGATCAGGCGACAAAGGCTTGGGCGATTCGCAAAGTTCGGTTTGGCGGCGATTGGGAAATTATTCCCGATTTTCTGAACTTTGCTTATGCCACAAATAAGGGCGTGGCGTTCAGTATGTTCGACGGACACGGCGATGCGGGGCGTTGGGCTTTGTCGGGACTTGCATTTCTGGCAGCGACTCTCGTGCTGTATTTTTTCTGGCGAACACCGCGTTCCGATGACCGCATTTTGGGTGCTTTGGCTTTATTGCTGGCGGGAATTCTCGGCAATGTAATTGACCGAATCCGTTTGGGTTACGTTGTAGATTTTATAGATTTCCAATTCGGCAACTGGCATTATCCAACCTTCAACATTGCCGACATCGCCATCTGCACAGGTGCGGGTTTGCTAATCTTGGATATGTTTTTGAGTAAAAAGGATAAAGAAGAAAAACCTGAAGAAAAAGAATCTGCCCGCGAATAAACGCGAAAAAAGACAATCAAAAATGAGCATTTCATTACGAGAAATCACAGAAAAGAACTTTAATGATTGCATTAAATTAAAAGTCGCCGAAGACCAAAAGAATTTTGTCGCAACCAATCTAATGTCAATTGCTCAATCAAAGGTTTATCCATTCGGGATTCCATCAGCAGTTTATAATGATGAAGAATTGGTTGGATTTACATTATACGGGCAAGACCCTGAGAGCAAAAAGTATTACATCGTGCGTCTGATGATAGACGAGAAATTTCAAGGTAAGGGCTTCGGAAAACAAGCGACTTTGAAATTGATCGAAAAAATGGGTGAATATGAAGATTGCGATGCAGTTTACTTATATTTTGTAGATGGGAATAAAGGGGCGGAAAAATTGTATTCTAATATCGGCTTTGTGCGAACGGGCGTAACTGACGAAGATGGCGAGATTGAAATGAAGTTGGATTTGAAAAAGGCAGAAACACGCACGTAAGTAAGTGTGAAAAAGTTAAATGACTAAAAGTTTTTCTCTGAAAAAAGAATTTCCAGAACTTACTTCTGAATTAAAAGGACTTCTTGTTGAGTATCCCGATTTATTGGAACAAGTTGAAGATTTGCAAATAGTTGAAAGATGTCGCTGTGGAGATGATTTTTGTTCAACGATTTATACTTCTCCACCACCAAAAGGTGCTTGGGAAAATGAACACGAAAACATTATGCTTGACCCAAAAGAAGGAATGGTTATTCTCGACGTATTAAAAGGAAAAATCGTATCAATCGAAATTCTTAATAGGGATGAAATTCACCAAAAACTTTTAGAAATGATGCCGTAGATTAAAAACAACGAACAAATAACAACGAACAAATAACAAAACGATGTATCCAGAATTATTTAGAATTGGCGATTTTCCGATAAACACTTACGGTGTTTTGCTGGCGTTGGGCTTGATGCTCGCACTTTTTGTCGCGGCAAAACTCGGCGAACGTGATGGTTTGCCGAAAGAACGCATTTACGATCTTGGGCTTTGGACAATTATCGGCGGACTTATCGGTTCAAAGATTTTGATGTATTTTACCGAGCCGAATGTCAATCTTTTTACGCTTGATTTCCTGCGTTCGGGCGGAGTTTATTACGGCGGATTTATCGGCGGATTTGTTGCCCTCGCAATTTTAATAAACTGGTATAAATTATCTTTCTGGAAAGTAGCCGACGCATTTGCTCCCGGCGTTGCACTCGGACAATTTTTCGGGCGGCAAGGTTGTTTTTCGGCAGGCTGCTGTTGGGGAAAACCGACTGATTTATTCTGGGGCGTGCATTTTACCGAAGCGGGACACGCAAACACGGGAGTTCCGATTTACGGTCCAAGCGGAAGTGATCTTTTTCTGCATCCGACGCAACTTTACGAATCATTCGCAATGCTCGCCGTTTTCGGCATTTTAATTTATCTGCACCGCAAAAAACGCTTTAACGGACAAGTCTTGATCGGTTATATGATACTCTATCCGATCATCCGTTTCACCATCGAATTTTTCCGCGACGATCCACGCGGCGACCTTCTTGGAATAACAAGTGCGTTGGGAATTTCGACATCACAAATCATCAGTTTAATAGTAGCGGCGGCGGCGATAATCTTTATGGTCTGGCGTTTGAAAAATCCGAAAACGGAAGATATAGCCGCAAAGGTTGCTGAGAACGCGGAGATATAATACCGAATTTCAGTTAGAATGTTTGTTAATAAAAAGCTAAACTGTTGACAACAAAGACTTTCTTTTACTGCTACTGCGTATAAGAATTAAATTAACGTCAGAAAAAGAAAAATCAGAACTATAAAATGATTAATCCAAAGAATTTGAAAGCAATTGCCACTGCCCGATTGAAAGATGCAGAAATTCTATATAGTGGTAAACGCTATGACGGTGCGGTATATCTTTGTGGTTATGCTATTGAACTAAATTTGAAGGCAAGAATTTGTAAAACTCTAAAATGGACTGGTTTTCCTTCAACTAATTCAGAGTTTCAAGGCTTACAAAGTTTCAAAACTCATCGGTTAGATTTACTCTTAAAATTATCAGGACAAGAAAACAAAATTAAGACTAGATTTTTAGCTGATTGGTCAGTTGTGGCAGATTGGAATTCTGAAACTAGATATTCTATTATAGGTACTGTATCTAAAACAGACGCTTCAGATATGATTGAATCAGCTAAAGTAATTATAAAGGCTTTAAGATAAAATGATAGGTGTAATCGAAACTAGATCATCAAAATTGGCAGAAAAGATTCGTGAAACAGAAGTTGAAATTTCTTCTGAAAAAGGCGAATTTGTTCTTTTTGCCTTGATTGAGCGTGAAGACTCTTTAGGAAAATGGGATATCGTAATTTCTGCAAAATGGATTGAAGATAAGAAAAAAGAAGTAATAGAATTTATTGCTTCAAATCTAAAAAATAAATTGAATGAAGAAGAGCAATTAATGCTTTCACGCATAGTCGTTTTATCTCCAAATGATCCTTTTGTTAAAAGCCTAAATATGATTGGAGTTGAACACGGAACAGTCCGAATTTCAAATAATAATTTTAATGGTGTTTTTATCAAAGAAGGATATCTTATAACATCTAAAACTTAACAAAAAGACCGGATAGATAATTTTTTTAAGTAAATAATAAAAGGTAAATTAAATTAACTTTTAAAAAAGAATCAATAAAGTTGAAAATTCTTATTTACCCGCTTCATCCCTGTTAAACATTCTTCATTTTTCGCGTATTTAGCGGGCAAACAATTCTTAACTTGTGAACGAAAATAACGAAACAATAAACTTAAAAGCCGACATCGAAGACGTTGGAATGCGTCTGGATATTTTTCTGTCCGAAAAAGTTCGGGATTGGTCGCGTTCGCGGCTCAAAAAACTGATTGACGAAGGCGATGTTCTGGTCAACGGCGGGGCGATAAAATCTTCTTACAAACTCCGCGACGGCGATGAGATTTTCGTTGAATTTACCGAACAGGATGGTGATACTTTCGAGCCTGAGAACATTCCCTTCGAGATAGTTTTTGAAGATGAATATCTCGCCGTCATCAACAAACCGGCGGGAATGGTCGTCCATCCCGGGGCGGGAGTTCCGAACGGGACGCTTGCCAATGCAATTGCGTGGCATTTTAAATTTAAGATTCAAGATTCAAGATTCAAAATTGAAGACGAAGATGAAGAAAGCCAAAAGCCGAAATCTAAAATCCAAAATAGAATCGGCATCGTTCACAGATTGGATAAAGAAACTTCCGGCTTGATCGTCGTTGCCAAAAACGAAATTACCCACGAAAAATTGTCGGCTCAATTTCACGACCGAAAAGTGCGGAAATCCTACGTCGCACTTGTTCACGGATTCGTGCGAAAACTTGAAGGCAAGGTTGAAGAACCGATTGCCAGAGACAGGAAAAACCGCGTTAAAATGGCGGTTGATAAAAATGGTCGCAACGCACTTTCGATTTATAAAGTCCGCACAAGATTTGAGAATTTTACGCTCCTCGATGTTGATATAAAAACCGGTAGAACTCATCAAATCCGCGTCCATCTTTCGCATATAAATCATCCGATTGTCGGCGATGAAACTTATAACGGCGGACGCGATAATCAGATCGAAGACGCACAACTTCGCAAAGCAATTAGAAACTTAAACCGTTTTTTTCTGCACGCTGAAAAATTATCTTTGACGCATCCTGTAAGAAAAGCAAAAATGGACTTTGAACAACCAATGCCCGATGAATTGACGGATTTGTTAAAATTGCTCTAAACGTCGGAACGCCTGCGACCCGCAGGCATTGAGTGCGACAGCACGAGAACACACACAAAATTACCAAAATCTTAAAAGAAAATTTTCAACAAAGCGAGTTTTAGATTAAAATGAAAGTTCATCAACTTTTGTTTGTGCTTTGCACTCATTGCAGGCGGGTCGCCTGCGTTCCGACGACACGCTATGAAAATTAAAAAATATTTCTATCAACAAACATTTATTTTTACCCTGCTGCTTACCGCTTTCTGCTCACTGCTTACTGGTCAAACCAAAGGTTCTTCCGCACTCTTGGTGCAACTTTTTCCGATAAGTTGCTACATATAAAGAATTTACCAAACTTTAAGCATAAATTTCGCTAAGTCTGTAAAACTACTGTTTACAACAATTTACAAGAGGC
>JALZKH010000136.1 GCA_030859345.1 Acidobacteriota bacterium
TTTTCCGTATCTTGAGCGAACGGTATCGCAATCGCCGCCGCCGATTTATGCTGCGAGTTAATCTGATAGCCGGATTGTATAATTATGCAATTGAACATTAAATTACTTTTTCAAGAGGTCTATTAAAAATTATCTGCGGAATCGGAACGGCGAGAAGAAATAAAACAAACGGAACGGAAAGCATCCGAAAAATAGTCGTGCCGAGAAAATAAATAATAATTCCAGCAATCATCAGCACAAACGAAATTCTCTGCACAAAAAATTCCGCCCCCAAAGTTCCGCCCAAAAGCATCATTAAAGCAAAAATTATCAAACCGCCGCCGATCCAAAACTGCGGAATTTTCGGTGCTTTTTTCAATTTGCCGAATTTGAACCAAATTACATAACCGATAATAAAAGGCACAAGCAGCCCGTGCGAATAATTTTCATCCGTCCACCAATGCCCGACCAGTTTCGTCAAAACCGTCGCATACAAAAACACGACCGCCAAGGCAACCAAACTCGGTTTCCAAAGATTTTTGAATGTTAAATTTACTGATTTCATCGGCACTTCTCGACAAATCGAATTATCTTTCGGTTATAGAAAGGAACAATTGCAGGAAAATTCCGTTTCCAGCTTTAGATTATAACAGATTTGTTCTAAACGTCAGAGATTGTTAAAAATCAATACGGAAATTTTCAACCACAAATAAATACAGATAAGCACCCCAATAGAAATAGGTTAGACTATTTCCTGAGATGGGTAAAATAAAAGTCATTGAATTAAGTGATGAGCAACGTGCCGAACTTGAGAAAGGCTATCGAAACGGGAAAAGTCATACTTTTCGCAGGCGGTGTCAGTTGGTGTTACTGAAAAGCGAAAAGCACACCTCGACGGAAGTCGCCGAAGTAATGGGTTGCTGCGAAATGGTCGTTAATAATTAGTTGACGTGCTATTTAGAAGAAGGTATCAAAGGTTTGCGGACGCGGGCGACCGCCGATTTTATCGCAACAGAATCCCGCTCATCTGAACAAGGTCAAAGATGAAATTGAAAAGCATCCGAACTCGGCCAAAACCGTTATCGCTGCGTTGGATGAAGATTTGAATTTGCAGATGCACCCCGGGAAACCTTGAAACGCTTGTCTCGCAAAAAATGGTTATCGCTTCTGTCGGGCAAGAACGTGGCTCAAACCAAGGCAGGTGGATGTTGAGAGAGTCGAAAAAGAAGGTGTCTTAGACAGATTATGGAAGTTTTACCGCTTCGGTTTGATTGATTTGTATTTTGGCGATGAAAGCGTGTTTTCGATGAACCCGAAATTGCCTTACGGATGGTCGCCAAAAGGAGAACGAATCAAGATATTTTCGAGAGCGGCACAAGAAAATCAATTTGTTCGGAGTATTTCGACCTGATAATTTTTGCATCACCTATGAGAGTGCGGAGAATATCAACTCGGATTTTCTGATTCGCGTGATAGATGATTTTTGCAGATATTTGGAGAAACCAACCGTTTTAGTTCTGGATAATGCTCCGACGCATCGGTCGGAAAAGTTTCTTGCGGCAGTCGAGAGATGGATGGAAAAAGATTTATACATTTTCTTTTTGCCGAAGTATTCGCCACATTTGAATTTAGCGGAAACCTTTTGGTGCAAAGCAAAATACGAATGGCTCAGACCAACCGATTACGGCTCATTTGCCAAGTTCAAAAAGAAGGTCAAAGCTATATTCAACAATATTGGATTGCAATACAAGATCAAATTCCATCAAATGATGGTTTAATTTATTTTTGTTGGGGTGCTTAAGTAAATTGGAAATTTTATAATGAATTGCGGAAAGTCTATTCCTGTTTGATTTTAAAATCAAGTTTTATGCAATAATTATTTAATATAATAGGCATCAGGGAGAAATCTATTTAGTGACAGAAAAAAAGAAAAACTTAGTTAAGGAAAAGATCAAGGTCGAACGCGAAGGCATTTTGCAGCAGCTTGATGATTGGCTTGAAATGCCGATGTTGGTTTTGAGTTTAATCTGGTTAGGGTTATTCATTTATGAACTTTTTTATGAACTAGGATTTTACATGGAAGTATTCGGGGCAATCATTTGGATTCTTTTTATTATTGAATTCGGGATAAAATTAATCATCGCTCCGAAGGCATTTGAATATTTCAAAGATAATTGGCTGATTGCAATTTCATTGATTCTGCCTGCATTTCGTGTTTTCAGAGTTTTTCGTGTTTTCAGAATATTTCAGGCGACACGGGCAGCACGCGGATTTCGGCTGGTGCGTCTTTTGGCTTCCCTGAATATTGGTATGGACGCTCTCGGCGAGAGTTTTCGCAGACGCGGTTTTAAGTATGTTTTGTTTGTAACTTTAGTCGTAATTTTTGCCGGAGCAGCGGGAATGCTGGCGTTTGAACCGGCGGCGGAAGTGCAGGGCGGTTTTAAAAGTTACGGCGAAGCATTGTGGTGGACGGCGATGCTGATGACAACACTCGGCGGCGAACACATTCCAAGAACCATCGAAGGCAGAATCTTAAATTTTATTCTCGCACTTTATGCCTTCGTTTCATTCGGTTACATCACAGCGACGTTGGCGACATTTTTTGTCGCATCGGATGCCAAAAAACGCGAGGAAAAGAAAGCCGAAGCTAAACCGACATTGCAAGATTTGGAAAAAGAACTCGGCGATATGCGGGCTGAGATCAGGGAACTTTTAGCGGAGAAAAATATTTAACCACGGAGAACACAGAGTTTTTAAATAGTAAAAGAATTTTTTGCCTTTTACCTTTATATTTTTGCCTTTCTTCGCTCTGTGTTCTCCGTGTCTCCGTGGTGAAAAAAAATATGCTGAAACTTAAATTTGAACAGGGAACTTTAATTTTAGAAGGAGCGAATCAAAATGATGATGTGCCGAAGGCTTTTGTTTGGGACACGCGGACAAAGCAATTTCGCTCACCTGCGTTTAAATACCGTGAAATTATTATTGATTTTATTCGCAGCAAAACGCCTTATGAAGATTTGGCGAAAAAATATCACAAATTCGATTTCAAGCAGAAAATTCCTTTAACTCCGCGACCTTATCAAACCGAATCTATAAATGAATGGAAAGAGAATTCGCGGTGCGGTGTGGTTGTTTTGCCGACCGGAGCGGGAAAAACTCACGTGGCAACGATGGCAATCGAGATGTGCGGGCGGCAGACTTTGGTGATCGTGCCGACGATTGATTTGATGAATCAATGGTATGACACTTTGATCGAGGCGTTTGATGCTGAGATTGGTTTGATCGGCGGCGGTTTTTATGAGATCGGAGCGATTACCGTTACAACTTACGCTTCGGCGTTTCGGCATCAGGAACGCATCGGGAATCAGTTCGGTTTGGTTATATTTGACGAATGTCATCATTTACCAAGCGAAGGTTATAAATACGCGGCGGAATTTGCGATTGCACCGTTTCGACTTGGTTTATCTGCAACGCCCGAAAGAACGGACGGGGCGGAAGAAGATTTAACAAGACTTATCGGCAATTTTGTTTATCGGCTCGAAGCACAGGAACTTGCGGGCGAATATCTGGCGGATTATGTGGTCGAAAGAGTCGAAGTCGAACTCTCAAAAGAAGAAAGAATGATGTATCAAACCGAACGGCAAATTTATTTAGATTTCCGCAAGAAGATGAATCTGCCTTATGGGCAAGACGGCTGGCGTATGTTCATCATGCAAAGTGCGAGAAGCGAGGACGGCAGACGGGCGATGAAAGCCTATCGAAATTACAAAAAGATCGCTCTCGGAACGGATTCAAAATTAAAGGTCTTGCAGGAATTATTAAAACGCCACAAAAAAGACAAGTGCATAATCTTCACGCAGGAAAACGAAATGGTCTATCAAATCTCCAACGCCCATTTGATCCCCGCCATCACGCACCAAACCAACATCAAAGAACGCCGCTTCTGGCTCAAAGCCTTTAACGAAGGCGATGTGCTGGCACTTGCAACTTCAAAAGTTTTAAACGAAGGCGTAAATATCCCCGACGCAAGCGTGGCGATAATCCTTTCGGGTTCGGGTTCGACACGCGAACACATTCAGCGTTTGGGCAGAATTTTGCGAAAAAAAGGCGACAAACAAGCGATACTTTACGAAGTCGTCGCCCGCGACACAACCGAAGAATACACATCGAAAAAGCGTTCCGATGTCCGCCAATTTCAAGATGCGAAGAAAGGCGATAATCGGAAGTTGTTTGATTGATTATGTGCAAACAAATAAACCTTTTTGTAAATTTAATTTGGATATAATTTCTAAAGACAATAAACTTACATAAATTTGTAATGTTATCGAAATGAAATATAATTTGAATTTAATCCCTAAAAATAAACAGTAATTAAAATCTACAAGGCTAAAAATGCAAGTTACAGTAAGTAAGAGAAAAAACACTTTTTGAAGATAAGTCCAAAGGGAAAATTTATAAAACAAAAAAAAGGAATTCAAACGGACTTATTTACGAACATCCCAATGGAAAGTTGTATCAAAATGAAAGTATTGAATGGTTGAAAACTATTGAAACGGAAAGTGTTGATCTAATTTTTGCTGATCCGCCATATAATATAAAAAAAACCGATTGGGATAAATTTGAAAGCCAAGAGCAATACATCGAATGGTCAATGCAATGGATTGAAGAAGCGTCAAGAGTTTTGACGAAAAAAGGGACGCTTTATGTTTGTGGGTTTTCCGAAATTTTGGCAGATTTGAAGCATCCTTCGATGAAGTATTTTAAGTCTTGCAGATGGTTAGTTTGGTATTACAAAAACAAAGCGAATTTAGGGAATGATTGGGGACGATCTCACGAAAGCATTTTACATTTAAGAAAAACTAAAAAGCCCGTTTTTAATGTAGATGATGTGCGGATTCCCTATGGAAAGCATACGCTGAAATATCCTTCTCATCCGCAGGCTAAAACAAGTCAGTATGGAAATAATGGAAAGCGAAAAGACGTTTGGACACCGCATCCTAAAGGTGCAAAACCCAAAGACGTGATTGAAGTTCCGACAACTTGCAATGGAATGGGAGAATCAACGCCACATCCTACTCAAAAGCCGGAAGAACTCGTGAGAAAGTTTATTCTTGCTTCTTCAAATGAAGGCGATTTAATACTTGATCCTTTTTCCGGTTCGGGGACAACTTTAGTTGTTGCCGAGCAGTTAGATAGAAAGTGGGTTGGATGCGAAATTAATCCAGAATATAACGAATGGGCAATTCAAAGAATTGAGAATGTTCAAAGAAAAACAAAGAATCAGTGGATTAAATTTGATAAAACAAATGAGAAAAGGCGGAATTCCATTCGATGAATATAAAACTATTACGAGAAAAAGCCTGCAACAAAGGAAATTTTTTAACTCCCATTGATTACATAAATTTTGCTAAAGAATATCTTGAATTCATAGGCAAAGGTGGAAATCTGCAAGCTGTCATAGTTTCCAGAAATGAAAATCATTATCAGTTTTTGCAGTATAAAGATGATGCGGGATTCAAAGTTACAAGACCGCTCAATTCAAAGCTAATGTATAACTTTCAGGATTTTGAAAACAAGAGTGCAGAATTTCTGAAAATTTTGGTGGATGTGAGAGGAAATCAAAGCGATGAAAACCGCGAAATTATCAACAGAACTATTTATACTGCTCAACAATGTATCGGAGCGGCTCTTGATGCTTTACCACCCGGAAAATCAAACACGGCAAGAAAAATAAACGGAGATTTGTTTGAAAGATTTATACGGGAAATAATTTCTACAACAGGAATAAGCGTAGTCGAAGGAACGATTAGAGTTCCCGTAAAAATTGATGATGAAGTCGCCTTTAAGATGAATTATCAACACGATTTGATTATTCAATTAGATGCAGAAGTAAAAGCTATTGGATCAGTTAAAACTTCAAGTAAAGATCGGATAGATAATTTTTGAAGTAAATTTCTGTTAGTCAGATTCTATTTCAAAATTAACTTGAGTATAAACTTCCGACAAAGGAATTTCACAACCGATTGATTCGAGGATGACGATTCCGTCCAATTCTTCATAGATTCTAAGTAGCCATTGTTTCGGAGTTTGTTTAATGTAATGTTCGATGCGGAGCAGATCTTGTTCGATGATTAGACATTTCTGTAATTCTATTCAACTAAAAATTTTTATGCTATCATTATGTTATCAAATAAGGAGGTTTTATTATGCCTGATGTATTAGTAAGAAATGTTGAAGATGAGCTTTTGCAAGGTCTAAAAGAACGTGCCAAAAGCAACGGACGATCATTGCAAAAAGAACTTAAAATGCTTTTTCGCTCATTCGTTGAAGAAACGGAAACCTTATCGAGTGATGAAACCGCCGCCAAAATCAGAAATGCACTACGCGGTAGAAATCATTCAGATAGTGCCGAGTTACTCCGTGAGGACAGACAACGATGAAGTTTGTTATTGATGCAAGCGTCGCTGTTAAATGGTTTGTGCCAGAGATATATGAGCAAGAAGCTGTTAGTTTGCTTAATAATAAACATCGCTTTCACGCTCCAGAACTGATTTTTCCTGAATTTGGAAACATCATTTGGAAGAAAGTTATTAGACGTGGAGAGATAACACAAGCCGAAGGTGAAAAAATCGTTTCGGAATTTGCACAGCGAAAATTGACGGCACATCCACAAAAAACAATTATCGAAGCGGCTTACAAGGGAGCGGAATCAAGCGGACAAACCGTTTATGACTGGACTTATTTAGCTTTAGCCGTTTCGCTATCTTGTGAAATGGTTACAGCCGATGAGAAATTTTATAAGGCTTTGGAAACAACGCCATTAAAAAGCAATCTTTTGTGGATCGGAGATATTTAAAATGACCGAAGATGAAAAACAAGATTTACACAATTATTTCAAAACAACGCCGATAATGAGAAAACTTTCAAACCGTGATAGAGATAAGAAATCAATTCAAAGCACTCACGAGGCTGTAAGAGCGAAAACAACCGTAATAAAATTTAATTTACTAATGGATTTATCTGTGGAAGATCAGGTATTACTTGCACTTAGCTAATGGCGGGAATATCGGACGATGTTTCATTTAGGGCAGGATTATGGTTTGCACGAGTCGAATGTATCAAGAATTATCAAAAAGATCGAAGACATTTTGATTAAGTGCGGAAAGTTTTCATTGCCGGGTAAAGACGTTTATTGGAAGAAGATGAGTTGAGTTACACGATAGTGGATGTGACGGAAATGCTGATCGAAGTCCAAAAAAAAACAAAAGCGATATTATTCGGGAAAAAAGAAGCGACATACA
>JALZKH010000170.1 GCA_030859345.1 Acidobacteriota bacterium
TTTAATTTTATGCTTCTGTTTTATGAATTGAGCGAACACGATGGCGGGCTTTTTTGGCGCGGCGAATCGGTGTGCGGCGGATGATATTGTTGCCAGCCCAACTCGAAACCTGTCTGAGCGGATGCCATTCAAAACTCTCAAGCGGCAAAACTTCGCTCGAAGCGTCCTTTAATTTCATCGTGCCGAAAGCGACGAAAAATATCAGCGCGTTGAAAATTGCGCCGAATAAAATAACAAACCAACCGGGAACCAAGCCGACTTGCGCGCGATTGATAAATGTTTCCAGATTTGTGGCGGGAAACGGATGCAGATAAACTTTCAGCGTCCAGCTTAAGGCGAGCAAAACAAAAATCCAAATGTAATTGCTTCTGAGTCGTCTGCCGACGGCTTCCCATTCGCTGATCGTAAAATGCGGATTCAGCAGATCGGAGGAAATATGATCCGCCCATTCCTTGTCAGGCGGAATCGAACGATGAGAAAGCATCGGTGCAAAATATCCCGTTTCCAGAACGCGGACGCGATTTGCCCAAACTTCATAATAACGATAACGCCTCGCTTCCATAAACAGGAAGATCATCACCAGAATTGAGTTGATCGGAATCGCAAAATGCGGATTATCGGGTGAACTGAAAACAAACGAAAGCGTCGCACCCGCCGTAATCACAGCCCAATTCGTCGTCGCATCGAGCCGCGTCCGCCAGATATTTGAACGAGCTACTTCACCACGATAAAAATGAATCATCGCCGTATTAAAATCACCCTGCGAAAGTTTTTTCGGAACGGCAGTCGGATTATTTGTAGCAGGTTTCTTTCGACGTTCATCAACTTCTTCGGTTAAAGATAAAAGTGCTTCATTTTTCGTCTTTTTCTTTAACTCTTTGATAAATGCGTCTTCGGTTTGGTGAATTTCTTGATTCATATTTTCGGGCAGGTTGATTCAAAGCGGAGCGTTTATTCAAATACTTTTAAGATTTAACATTTTAAAGACGTATGTGCAAGGATTTCACGGCAAGACGCTTGACACATCTTGAGTATAAATCTATATTTTTTGTTTGCGTTAATTTCATCGCATATTATTTGTTAAAGATGTTTGACCAAGATGAAAAATTCATGCGGACGGCAATTCAAGCCGCTCATAAAGCAAAAGAGTTTGACGAAGTTCCGATCGGAGCGTGTCTTATAAATGAATCGGGCGAAATTCTGGCAAGTGCCTTTAACCAAACTATTACGCGAAACGATCCGACGGCACACTCTGAAATTCTGGTTTTACGTCAAGCGGGAGAATTAGTCAGCAATTATCGTTTGACTGATACGACCATTTATACGACCATTGAACCCTGCATAATGTGTGCCGGAGCATTGGTCAACGCACGGATTAGAAGATTGGTTTTCGGAGCAAATGACAAAAGATTCGGTGCAGTTCGCTCGCTTTTTCAGCTTTGCGACAATAGTTCATTGAATCACAGAATCGAAATCACGGGCGGCATTCTTGAAAATGAATGCAAAAAGTTGATGCAGGATTTTTTTCGTGAAAGACGTTTGAAAATTTAATTAGTTGGAGAGGTGCGAGAGTGGTTGAATCGGGCAGTCTCGAAAATTGTTGTGCCTTTGCGGGCACCGTGGGTTCGAATCCCACCCTCTCCGCTTTGTTAAGTATGAAAGATGAAGTATGAAGTATGAATTTCGTTTATTACACATTTCATCCTTCATAATTCAGCCTTCATACTTTCGGAGAGGTGCAGGAGTGGCTGAACTGGCAGCATTGGAAATGCTGTGAACTCGAAAGGGTTCCGTGGGTTCGAATCCCACTCTCTCCGTCAAAGCCGATTTCAGATTTCAAATCTCAAATTTCAGATATTTTTTCATCTTTGAAATTTTAAATTTGAAATCTGTATTTTATGGCTTCAGGCTCCGCACAAGGTTCGTATTGTGAATCCCGCCAGACGAGGAATCGAGCAACGGTAGCAATTTCAACCTGTGTTGCGGTTAAGTCTGAAGCCTCCAATTTTTTTAAATCCGTTTTTAGTTTATAATCCATCTTGTGTTCTAAAATCTCGACAATGATTTCTACGTTTCGTTGCTTGAGGCTCTCCGGTAAAACGGATAAAATCTAAAAACTTTCAAATGTCATATCAAGACATAAATTGATAACTCTTTTAACTTACATAAACCTTTACAATTCAATTACTTACAAGTAACTCAAAGACGACTCAAAACAAGACTGTATCTAACTTTGTAGCTACTTTGACTGCTTTTGCTCTGAAAACACCTTTTTCCATGTTCTTAATTGCTTCGGCTTTTCTTGCTTCGGACGGGTGAGCATACCGGGCAACCATTCTTAAACTGGAATGTCCTAAAATATCTTTTAAGGTTATGAGATCCATTTCATTCTCTAATGCCCTTGTCGCAAAAGTATGGCGGCAGTCATAAAGCCGGAAATCAAAACCCAAATCTTTCATAACTTTTGCGTGAAATTTATCAAGTGTTTTGGTTGCGGGTCCGCCGTCAATCTCATCTTGCGGAAATATGTATTTTCCTTTGAACTTATCCAAGCGGTATTTCAAAACATTGCTTGCCCGTGATGTCAGATAAACCCGGCGAATTGATGAAGCGGTTTTGCCCGCCGTAACTTTCAAATATCCTTTATCAAGAAACAATTCATTTCTTCTTATCCGATAAACTTCACCGCATCGCATTCCCGTTTCAATCATAATCGTTGCGACATCCTGTAAAGGTTGCGGAGAAGCCATCAAATAGGCTTTCTCTTCGGACGGAGTGATAACGTGGTATTCGGGAACATTCGGATTTAACTTTTTGATATTCAAAGCCGGATTTACCGTTAAAATTTCCAATTCGATCAAACGCTTAAATATCTTGCTCAATACAAGCGTTTCCCGGTTGATCGTATCATTTGAAACTATTTCGCCTGTTTTTGCCGCAACTTGTTTTTTCCGCCAAGTAACAAAGTTTTCGACATCATTTTTCTTAATTTTATCGGTTTTAGTTTTACCGAAATATCTTTTTAATGTGTTGACGGCAAAACGATAACGGTTATAAGTTCCGTCGTTGCTTTGCTCGGTTCGCATCAAAGCAAGAAAATCCTTTGCGGCTTCATCAAATCCCGGTGCTTTGATCTTTGGCTTAATTCCGATCTTGCCAAGTGCAAGCTGTGTTCTGTATGCACTTTCAATCGTTTTTGCATCTTTCTTATTTGTGCATTTAGAAGATTGTTGGATAAGTTCGCCGTCAAACATAAACTTAAACCAATAGTATTTTGAGTTTTCTCTTTCATATATTGACATTCTTGTGTTTCTCCATTTTTTTAAGTTTTTGGTTGTGTTTTCGGTTTGCCTGACGTTTGGCTTTTCTTTCCGCTTTTTCTTCATCAGTCAGGGAACGGGAACGCCTGACCCGCAAAGTATTTGCACATTTTTTTGAGCAATTTACTGAATCTTTACGATTTGCCCAAAAGATACGATTGCAGATTTCACACATTCTAAAGCGGTCAGGAATAATTTTGTGTATAACACTGACTAATCCATCCACATAATTATTTCCGTTCTCATCTTGCAGAATCACGCCGGACGCTCTCTCCGGAAAAACTTCCCAATGGTTTGGCTGGTATTTACACTCTCTTTCATTCTTAAGCCGTCTTGCATAAGAAATCGTTTCATTATGAAGTGTGTAAAAACTCATATAAGCCTGTGCCATAAGATGAATATCCTTTAAATCAGCCTTGTTAATATCTATTTCCCGAATATGTGAACCATAACAAAAGCCTTTAATATAACTGATAAAATCATCAGGCAGATCATTAAGACAGTCTGTTAAGACATCACGGATTGCAACCGATGCATTATTGTCGTCTGTTTTCTCTCTCAGAATGCGTGTCCTGCGTCTGATTTCAAATTCAAGGTCAATCATATTTGTTGGAAACAAAATAAGATTCACTTTTCTAAGCAGCTCTTTAACTTCATCCGGACATTTATATTTTGCACGTGATTTCGGTTGTTTTTTCTGTTTTGCTGTTTTCTTTACCATAACTTTATTTGCAATGCTTATTTGTAATTATTTGTAAGATAAGAATTACGTATTTTTGTAATGCTTATCAAACAATTTATGTAAGATAAATTATAACGCTCAATACTACTTAATTTGCTTGACATACTACCCATTGCATAGGGTAACATCGGTGTAACCTTAACGCAAGGAAAAATTACATTATGGAGCAAAACAGAATGAGTATAGGTATTATGGAGCAAGACACAGTAACACAACGAAGCATCACAAAGTTAGCCTATTCAGTTGACGAAGTTTCAGCGATGACAACTTTATCTCCCGGATTTCTAAGAAAAGAAATTAGCAAAGGAAATTTGTTGGTAGTTCGTCCGGGCAATTCCCGGCGGGTGCTGATTTTGAAAAATGATCTGGCGGCTTATTTGGAAGGAAAAACTAAAAACTAAACGAGGTAAACAAAAATTATTATGAAAAACGAAAAAAAAGCAGAAGTTCCCAAAAACTTCTGCAAATATCGAAAAATATTTTTCACCACCACTTTTAACTGTAAGCTATACGGCGATGAAATGCAAGTTTCGGGAGGTGTAGGATGACACAACCGAAACAAACAAAAATTGATATTGATGCCGATGCAGTTCACGCCGAAATGGAAGAGATTCAAAATGGAAGTGATGAAGCTTTTGATGATGAACTCCCGGAACATTTATCAAAGTTGCGTTTGATAAAAATGTCGGAGGTGAGAGCAAAACTAGTTGATTGGCTTTGGAAACCGTTTATTGCTTTTGGAACCTTTACGCTTTTAAGCGGTGAGGAAGGCGTTGGCAAAACCTTTATGACTTTGGGAATTGCCAATGCGATTGCAAGCGGCTATCCATTGCCGTTTTGTGATACTAGAAACCAGCCTGCAAACGTCCTGTTTATGTCCGCCGAAGATTCACTTGCATTCACATTAAAACCAAGACTCGAAGCGATGCAAGCGAACTGTGAAAACATTATTGCGTGTAAAGATATTTTTACTTTAGATGGTGACGGATTTTCATTATTGAAACTCGCTATCGCAGAATCAAATGCAAAACTTGTCGTCATTGATCCGTTATTTTCTTATGTCGGCTCAAAAGACATCAATCGAGATAATGAGATTCGCATAATCGGAAATAAAATAATTGAGATTGCAGAAAAATACGAATGTGCAATTTTAGGAATTAGGCACATCGGTAAATCTAAAGGCTTCGGCGATGCAAGGAACGCCGGACTTGGTGGAATCGGTTGGCGGGCGTGTTGTCGCTCCGAATTGCTTGTCGGTGCAAATCCTGACGATCCGAAAGATAAAGCATTGGTGCAAACAAAAAATAATTTAGGTCAAATGTTTGATAAATCCATTGGCTTTGAAATAAAAGACGGGCGATTCGTTTGGCTCAAAGAATCACATCTGACAGCATCGCAAATTCTTTCAAGTCTAAAAAATGAAGATGAAAAATTCGGAACGAATGATGCAATCGAGTTTCTTAAAGAAATCTTAAAAAATGGTGCAGAAGTCGAATCAAAGGCAATCATCAAAGATGCCCATTCGATGGGAATCACAGATTACTCTTTGAAGCAGGCAAGGCATAATTTGCAAGTTGAATCGTTTAAGAAAGGTTTTGAAAACGCAGTTTGGTATATGAGATTACCCAAAGGAGTCGAAGAAGTTGAAACTCTCGAAGAAGTCGAAATATTATAAATTCAACTTCTTCGACTAAACCTCATAAATAAAAGGTTTAGAGTTACAAACTCATCGAAGAAGTTGAAAAACCTATTACTAAGAGAGATTTCAACTTCTTCGATGAAAAAAAACTTATAAAGTGAATTATATCAATAGTTTAACCGAAGAAGTCGAAAACACTAAATTTCAACTTCTTCGAGAGAATTCAACTTCTTCGATAAAACGAAAAAATGTATAAATTTGAATTGGAAAAAGGCTCGAAAAAATATCATTGCCCGGCGTGTTCAAACAAGTGGCTTGTTCGCTATGTAATTTCAAATACGAATGAACACCTTAATTCAGATGTCGGACGTTGCGACAGAGAGAGTAAATGTGGTTATCACTTCACGCCAAAAATGTATTTCGTAGAGAATCCGCAAGCCGTTGCCGCATCTCAAACCGGGCGAATACACGGGCAAGCATTTATCAATAAAAACGGCTCACAGGCGAAATATGAAGCACAAGTTTTGATACAAGAGACGGATTACATCGAAAAGCGTTATTTGATCGCTTCACTGCAGAATTATGAGCAAAATGCCTTTGTGCAATTTTTGTTAAATCTCTTCCCGGATTGTCTTGATGAAGTTCAAAAAGCTGTTAAAGATTATCGGATTGGGACCACGCCGGACGGTAAAGTTATATTTTGGCAAATTGATAAAAATAATCGAACACGCACGGGCAAAATTATTGCTTATGATGCGAATACGGGAAAACGCCGGAAAGATGTTTATCCGAACTGGATACACTCGGAACTCAAAAAATATAAAAAGGTGGGAGATGATTTTAATTTGAAACAATGTTTTTTCGGCGAACATCTTTTGCGGACGTATCCAAATAAAAACATCTGCATTGTCGAAGCCGAAAAAACGGCGGTGATCGCTTCAATCTGTTATCCGGAACTTGTTTGGCTTGCCATCGGCTCAAAGCAAATGATGAAATTCAGCAGAATTAAACAGATCGGACGTAATCGCAAAATAATTCTTTACCCGGATGCAGACGGCTTCGATGTTTGGAATAAGACGGCTCAAACCGCTCGAAGTAATGGTTTTGATGTATCCATCTCAAACTTAATAAACACCAATGCAAGCGATAAGGAACGCATAAACGGCTTTGATTTAGCAGATTATTTAATAAGCGAACAAACCGAAATAAACAAACAAAACAAATTCATTGCTTCGGTAAATGAAAAACTCGAAATTGTGAAAAATGATGCGGAGTTGTTTGAACAATTTAATACGATTTTAGACGAACAGAAAGCAGTCTTGATAATTGACGGACAAACGCCGGAACTGGAAGCCGAAAGAATTATTTCAAATTCAAACAATGTTCGATCAATAGTTTTGAGTTTATTTTGAAAACCTAACAAAACAATGGAGAAAATAACTATGAAAAAAACAATTACAGAAAAAGCCGTTACCGCTATTAACGAATTAAACAAAGCAGCTTTAATTATGGCACGGCAAATGAAAAGCGGCGAAATTGACAAGGTGTTAGCTGATAAAGCTATTTTCGCCGCACAACGAAAAACCAAGACTGCAAATAATTCATACTTTGCCCGCACGGACGACGCCAGCCATTTACAGCAAATTCGGGAATTTCACCATTCGCATATGTATGAGGAACTTGAAACGGCAAACAAACGATTCGGCAAAGTGCTAAAGCATTATGCTAAAGCCGTTGGAGTAGATTTTGAGGAATAAAATAATATGAATAACATTATGACAGTAACAGAACAATTAGCCGCTTTGGGCTTACAACTCGACAGAAAATCAAGAAACTCAATGCGTCTTGATTCAATAGATAATTCGTTAAAAATTGACGGATTTTCTTTTCCATCGGACGCAGAGAAACGCCGATACATTGAACTCAAATTGTTAGAGCAACGGCGGGAAATATTTGACTTGTTAGTATGCGGTGCGGTTGGCATTTCCTATCCGCTTAAAGACGGCAAGAGAACTTTGAGCTATCAGCCGACCTTTACATATTCGAAGCAAGGCGAAAGAGTTTTTGAGGACGTGCGGAAAATGCAGTCAGAAACAAATAAGCGAAAAATTCAAATGATGAAGGATCAACATCAAATTGAAATAAAAGTTATCTAATAAGATCAAAACTAAAAAAAACAATGGAGAAATAATTATGAGCAACGATAAGACAACAAACATTTATGACGAAATCCGTGAGGAAGTAAAGAGAAAACAAGCATTAATACCGCCAAAGGACGCAGAATCGGTTCTAACCGCTTTAGGCGGACAACAGGCAAAGAATGCGGAGGTTTTAGCAGCTTTGTCAGGACAACAACCAATAATTAAAAAGGGAGAAAATAATGAAAAACTTAAATGATATACAAATAAAACTCGACGGCACAAACGCCCGTTTATCTGAATTAACGCGGATGCGTGACGAAACTGCAAACAAACTTGAAACGGCTCAAAACGGCTTTATTAACGGTAAAACAACAATCGAAGCCGTTCAAAGTGAGCAAGGCAAGCTAGATACTCTTAAAGCTTCCATCAAAACATTAGAAAGCAAAAAAGATGAAACGGAAAAGGAAATGGAAGCGGCAAAGAATGCCGAAAACCTGAAAAGTTCAATCGCGGCTTTGAAAACTCTTGCCGAAGAATCGGACGCAGCTTTTTATGTGTATGACGGTTTGCGTGTAAAACTCGGTGAAACGATTGAAACCGAAGTAGAAAAAATACTCGCTAAAAGCGCGGAGTTCTACGGGAAACGAAGGGAGTTTGACGATCTTTCCAAACAAGTCGCAGCAAAACACCCGGACATCAGTGTTTTCGACGAACTTAAGCAGCTCGGTCTAACCTTTCACGCTTCAAACCTTTCGCCGCTTAAGTTTGCTGAATCTATAGTCATAGCCGAAAGAGTGGTTACAAACACAAAACAACGGGAAAGAGAACAAGCCAACCGTGCGAATGATTTAGAAAACCGTGCGAATGCGTGAAGTTATTAAATGAAAAACAAAATAATACCGAAGGGAAAATCTTTTCTCTTCGATAACAGGTTGGAAGAATTAAAAGAGATGTCCGGCTTTGTCCGAAAACTCATTCACGTATGGAAGGATAGAAAAGGCTTGCCCGGAGTTCGTGAAATCCAAAAAAGTTAAGCAAGCCTTTGATAACTAATGCTTATGTCAAAGAAACAATGTCAGGCAAAAACAAAAAGCGGTAAGTCGTGCCAAGCGTCCGCAAGTGGAAACGGCTTTTGCTTCACGCACGATGCAACCAAAGGCAAGGAACGTGCGATTGCACGGCGAAACGGCGGACTCAAACGTATCACGCCATCGGTTGCCGATAAAAGCCTTGTGCCGAAGCAAACGCGGACAATTACGGGTGTAATGACAATCTTAGATTATGCCTTGCAGGAATCACTTGAATTAAACAACTCGATCCAACGCGGACGCTTGCTTGTGTCCATCGCACACGGCTACATCGAAGCGTTAAAAGTTGGTGAATTAGAACAACGTCTTGAAGCTGTCGAAGCGGCGTTTGGGGTTGGAAAGGAATAACAAATGAATATAGAAAACAGACTCAATAAATTGGAAACTGGATTGATAAAAAACGATTCCGAATTTTGCGAATGTGAAAGCCTTTTTCACATCTGCCTGCCCGGCGATCAACCGCGTCCCGAAACGTGCGAAAGGTGTGGAAAAAAAGTTTCGACACTAAATTTTACTTTTGAATTAAATTCAAACGCGAAGTTAAGGAATAACAAATGAACATAAATAACAGATTAAAACGATTGGAAGAACCGAACCGGACAAATACGGCTTGCTGCGATGAACCGTATATGAAAGTAATGCCGGATAGAGATAATAGTTTGTGCTGGAATTGCGGCAAACCGCTTGTGTTTCCTGCTAAGTTTGAAACAAAATTGATACTGCCAAAATTATGAATATCAATAACAGACTGAATAAATTAGAAAGCAAAACCAATTTAAAGAGTGAGAATTGCACTTGCAACGGCGTGTTTGAGCAAACGGAAGTTTGGATAAAACAAGATGAAACAAGCGAACCGTATTTAAACGGCGAACCGATTCCCGAAACTTGCGGACGGTGCAATAAACCGATCATCAAACAAATAATAATTATTGAAGGTGTTACATCTCAAATTCCAATTCCGAAAGTGTAAAAATACACACGCCGTAAAAAACCATTCCGCCACAATGGCGGATTCGTTTTGCTTATCCGCCATTGTGGCGGAATTGCAAAATGGTAATTCCAAGCACGCGGGGTTGTCTGTTGGCTTTCCGCAATAGTTGCGGATTGGTTTTGAGGTAATTCCACGCACGCGGGGGAGAAAGTTTTGCAATGTGGCAACATCTGCCACATTGCTCGGTCTTTCCACGCACGCGGGGGAGCAAGCAGCTTTTCAGAATTCTGAAAAGCTGCTCACACAGTCTTTCCACGCACGCGGGGGAGCAAGGCAGAAGCGTATTTGAACGCCTCGCTGGCAGACAGTCTTTCCACGCACGCGGGGGAGCAAGATGTTTTTCGGCGTTCTTTCTCGCTGCCTCCGCAGTCTTTCCACGCACGCGGGGGAGCAAGATGTGGTGGGGCAAAAAATTGCCCAAGCACAAGGTAATTCCACGCACGCGGGGGAGAAAGTGTTCAACTTCATTACCATTGATAACGAAGTTGCAGTCATTCCACGCACGCGGGGGAGAAAGAAACGCTGTTTCACCCGTCTCGATGTTGTTATCAGTCATTCCACGCACGCGGGGGAGAAAGTCTTTTGTCGGTTCGTCTGCTTTTGCCTGAATCTGAATAATGCGGCTTGATGTGTCGTAAGAAGTTTTTAGTTCGTCGGCTAATGTTTGGGTAACATTGACGGGTGTTAACGTTTTATCAGAATTCTGATAAAACGTGTCGTTCATTTTACTGGCAGCAATAACTTTATTTTCTCTAGCCTGTTCTTTAAGTTGTGAGAATTTTCCCCTCGCTATTCTTAGCTCGCCTTTTTTACACTAGGGTTGTCTGAAATTATGTTATTATTTATTTGCTACATTCTCCGATTGGTTTGGGGAACAAAGAAAAAGGCTTCGAGATATTCATAGTATCTAAAAGCCTTTTTTGATTTGCTCGCTATTATTATCAAATTTGATAAGCTAACTGTTTTCTTAATTCCGTATGCCTGTTTTATATTGCTATTCGTATTTCAACGGCTAACGCTAAGACCTCAATATTCTCTGGAATATCATCAATCATTTGAGCAAATTGTCTATCTGTGTTGCGATCATAAACTACACAGATTTTTTGTTTAATTTCCGATTGCTCGAAGTTCCTGCGACAAGTGAGAATCATCCCGGCTTTTATTCCAATGTCTGACAGAGAATCATCTTCAACATCGAATTCTACAAATTGATCGTAATAGTTTGCATTTTTGGGAAGCGGTATCCAACGCTTTTTAGTGCGGGGCTTAAACTGAATAATGTTAGTCATTTTGCACCTCTATTATTTCTTTAGCTGAACTCATTTGATTCTGCCAAGCCGCAAATGTTCCGTTTGGACATTCGACACAAAAGCATTGTTTCGGATTATCCTTTTCATAAAAGAAAAAGAAGTCCTTGCCTTCAATGGTTGCGATCATTGGTAAAACGGCATCAATTAAATCAAGTTCGCCGTGCTTGCCTTTAGCGGTTTCGATGTGTTCGCGGGTTAATTTTGTTATTCCTGTGATTTCATTTTTCATCTGTGGTATCCTTCCTTTAGTTAATCTAATCATTTGTTTGATTAGGAAAATGAAAAGGCTTTGAGTAGTTCACGCTATCCAAAGCCTTTTCGCCTTTAGTGATTTTGTTTTAACGATTGTCGGTAAATGTTTGCCGTCGCACCTGCTACCAAGTGATAGCAGACTAAACCACGCTCGGAAGCCTTACATTCGCATTGTCCGAACTTTTCGCCGCCAACAACATCAAAGCGGACAAGATACTTATTCGGGTTATTTGAACTGAAAACTTCAAACGTGCGAAAGCCGACAAACTTCACACGCGGCTTTAATTGCCTGCATTTAGCAACTGCATTTTGTGTATTTTCTAAAGTTAATTTAATCATTTGCTGCATTCTCCAAAATTGTTTATTTGTTAATTGCTTAACTAAATAAATAGTATCAAACTTGATACTATTATGCAAGGTGTAAATGACGAACTTGATACTTTTATTTAATTAATTTATACTTTTTTGTATGGTGCAAAAAACAAAGAAATTATTGAGCGTGAGAGATGCCGCCGCCGCTTTAGATTTATCCGAACCACGAATAAAACAGATGATTTATCGAAATGAATTAAAAGCTGAAAAGGTTGGTAACCAATGGATTATTTTTGAAGACGATCTATCGGATATGAAAGACAGACGCGAACCCGGCAGACCGAAAAAGAATACTAAAAAATAAAAAGCCGTTTGTTAATTCACAACAAACGGCTTCATTTTATTCGTTCTTTGAAAACTGAATAAGCTAAGTGTTTTCTAAAGCAAAAGCAGTCTATCAAATTAAAATACTCATTTCAAAGGTATGTATCCGATAATGTATCTACTACTTACTGTTTTTGAGTGTTACTAAGTGATAAGATAGCTTATAAATTACAGTCAAAAGCACTCTGTAACACTAGGTAAATACAAGTAAAATATACTACTTATGTCATATCAAGTTATAGCAAGAAAATGGCGACCTCAGGTTTTTGAGGAAGTTATCGGTCAGGAGGCAGTTACGCGGACTTTGCGTAATGCTATCGAACACGACCGTCTGCACCACGCCTATATTTTTTCGGGTGCAAGAGGTGTCGGGAAAACTACGACTGCCAGACTTCTTGCAAAGGCTTTGAATTGCCTCAAAACCGACAAACCGAATTCTACGCCGTGCAATACGGATTCGGAAGATGCTTGTGTTTCCTGCGTGGAAATTTCTCAAAGCCGCTCAATGGACGTTTTGGAAATTGATGCGGCATCTCATACCGGAATCGGTGATGTCCGTGAAATAATATTGGAAAATATTATTGTTAAAGCGGCTCGTGACCGTTACAAAATATTTATAATTGACGAGGTTCACCAACTTTCAAAACCCGCTTTTAACGCTTTGTTAAAGACACTTGAAGAACCACCCGAAAATGTCGTTTTTATAATGGCAACAACAGAAAAGCATAAAGTATTAGACACGATTCTTTCTCGTGTTCAGGATTTTGAATTCCGCACGATTCCTTTGCAGAAAATTCTCACACGCCTGAAAACAATCACTCAAGCCGAACATATAAATATTTCGGACGCTGGATTAAAGGAAATCGCCCGTTCCGGTGAAGGTTCGATGCGGGATGCTCAGAGCAATTTTGACCAGGTTATAAGTTTTTCGGGCGAAAAGATTGAAACCGAAGATGTTATCAATGCTTTGGGAATTGCGAGTGCGGAAAATCTGACGACGACAATTCAGGCGATTGCCGACAAAAATCCGCAGGAAATCTTAAAAGTTATTGACGACCTGATCGCACGCGGTCAGGATTTGAGGCATTTCTGCACCGATCTTTTAACATTTATTCGTGATCTGCTCGTTTTCAAAATGGCTGGCGATGCGGACAATTTGCTTGATACGGCGATTTTGAGTTTTGAAGAACTTGAAAAATATTCAGCACCGTTTACGGAAGCCGATTTGATACGCTTTTTTAATTCTTTGGTGGAAACCGAAAGTAAGTTAAAAGACGCGACAGAACCGCGATATTTGCTGGAAGTCGGTTTGATAAAACTTTGCGAAATGGGCAGAGTTCAACCCGTCGAAAAACTTCTTGAACGCCTCACAAATCTTGAAAAGTTATTAAATAATTCAGATTTAAGTTTTGAAAATACTCAACCAACCGAAACCTTAGAAAAAAAAACTCTGATTTCTAAAACGCCGCCCGAAGATACGCCTTTTCCAGTTAAGAGTGGAGAGTTGAGAGTGGAGAGTGAAGAGGTGGAGGAAGTTTCAGATTCAGATGACGTTATTTTTGAAACTGAAGAATCATCGAAAAATAAACTTGATTCGGAAATTCCGATTCAGGAAATTTCGGTTGAAAACGAAGAATTTGACGATGAAATTATCGAAACGGAAATTAGTGAATCCCCAATCGAATTTGATGCTTCGGCGATGCCCGTAAAACTTGAGCCGATTGACTCGGAAGAATTGGAACACATCGAAGATAAATGGCTTGATAAGGCGTTTGAAAGAATTCTGCTCAAGGAAGGCGACGACTTAAAATGGATTAAAGATGCTGAAAAAATAGTTAAAGGATTGAATTTAAATGACTCTCAAACCGTGAATGTAAAATCTGAAATTCCCCTTCAATCAAACGGTTCGGCAACGGCTTTTGCTCCCGCTAAAGATAACAAAGCTCTGGAAATTGTCGCCAATCTCGCAAAGGTCGAAGAAATAGATGAAACAATTCCCGAACTTCCCGACAAACCGACAGAAGCAGACCTTTGGAAATACGCCGAAAACCATCCGCAAGTAAAAAAAGTTCTGCGGATCTTTCGCGGGAAACTAATTAATGTAAAAAAAGAATAAATTTTTACGATTTTTAAAATATTTCATTTTTTTTGGAACAACTTTACATTTTGCTGCGTATAATAAATTGGAGGTAAGAAAATTAAAAAATATGCGTGAACCTATTATTGCAGGAATTTTGAGTTTGTTAGTCCCGGGGTTGGGACAGATTTATAATGGAAGAATCGTGATCGGATTAGTTTGGCTGCTTCTGACGGGATTTTCGTGGATCGGCTCAGCCGGAACGCTTGGTTGGGTGGTTCATTTGATCGCCGCCTGGTGTGCTTACAGCTATGCCAAAGATAATCCTTTAAGAGATTAGTTTCTCCTCCTTTACATCCTCCTTTGCCCGGTGTTCGTGAGCATCGGGCTTTTTTCGTTTTCCAAATGCGGCAAATTAACGTAATATAAATATTTAGTTTTTAGATGTTAGGTTCGGATAATAGCTAAAAACCAGCTCTAACACCTAACATCTTTTTACATTTTATTATGGTCAAAGACGGTATTCCATTTGTTCTGGTTCCGATTATAATCGCTGTGATTTTCGGGTTTTTCCAAATCTGGTTGGGTGTGGTTTTGTTTATTTTGCTGGCGGGATTTATGGCTTTCTTTTTCCGCAATCCGCACCGCACGATTCCAACTGAGGCAAATATAATTCTTTCTTCCGCTGACGGAAAAGTTACGCGGGTTGAAGACCGCGAAGAAGGAAAATTTGTCAGCGTCTTTTTATCACCGTTGGACGTTCACCTGAATCGTTCACCGATTGCCGGAAAAGTTACGAATGTCAAACTTTTCCAAGGGAAAAAAGCTCCCGCCACAAGCAACGAAGCAAGCCAAACCAACGAACGAAACGCGATTACAATCGAAGGCGAAAAAATGACCGTTGTCTGCACGCAGATCGTCGGAATTCTCGCCCGCCGCATCGTTTGCAACAGTAAAGTCGGTGATGAACTGAAAATTGGCGAAATTTATGGTTTGATAAAGTTCGGTTCACGGACGGATTTGCTGATGCCGAAAAATGTTAAGATCGAAGTCAAGGTCGGCGATAGAGTTAAAGGCGGCGAAACTATTATTGGAAGACTCATCGAATAAACTTTTCTGCTATAATTATTTCAAATTCAAATGGAAAATGAAGAAAACAAAACTGTCCATAAAGGCTTAAAAAAAGGTCTTTATCTAATTCCAACCGCATTTACGGCGGCGAATATCGGGATGGGATTTTTAGCGGTCTTGGCTTCGCTTCGCGGTTTTCAGATAATTGCTTCAAACCCGACACAAGCTGCAGTTTATTTTGATTACGCGGCAACCGCCATCGGTCTGGCAATTTTGTTTGACACGTTGGACGGCAGACTTGCCCGGATGACAAAAACCGCGACGGAACTGGGCGTTCAGCTTGATTCTCTGGCGGATGTGCTGACATTTGGAATCGCTCCCGTCGTATTGGCTTACGGCTGGGGAGTCGGTGCGGTTTTTGCCGAATCAACATTTTTGCATAATCTGGGGCTGTTTGTTTTATTCGTTTATTTAATGTGTGGAGTTCTGCGACTCGCAAGATTTAATCTGCAAGCCACACGCCCGCGGGTTCTGCGTGAAGGAACACCGAAAATTGATAAGAAAAATTTTGTCGGTCTGCCGATTCCGCCCGCTGCCGGACTTATCGCCGCCACGATTCATTTTGTGCCGAAGCCGCTTAGTGCTTACGACTCAGGTTTTGCAGAATTTTACGCAATAATCCTGTTGATAATTCTGCCGTGCCTGGGCTTGCTGATGGTCAGCACAATTCGTTACACAAGTTTCAAAAACGTCGGAACGGGCAAAAATAATTTATCTCTCATCTTGATAATCGGAGCATTCGGAATGCTCGTTTGGCTTTATTCACATTACGTTTTATTGGTTTTAGCAATAGCTTATGTTTCACACGGAGTTCTGTGGTATTTGCTGACGCTTCTCAAACCACGCAGAAAACCTGAAGTAGAGCAACCCGTAATTTCCGAGAATTAGTTATCATACTCATTCCAACTAAATATCTGATGAAACTTGATAAATCCAAACATACGAAAGAAATAATCAAACGTCTGAAAAAAGAATACCCGGACGCTCATTGTGCCTTAAATCATACAAACGCCTTTGAATTACTGATCGCCACAATTCTTTCTGCCCAATGCACCGATGTGCGTGTGAATATTGTTACGGCTGAACTTTTTCGCAAATATCGAACTCCCGCCGATTACATAAATGTTCCGCCGGAAGAACTCGAACAAGACATTCGCTCAACCGGATTTTATCGAAATAAAACAAAAAATATTCAAGCCGCCTGCCGAAAGATCATTAATGATTTCAAAGGCGAAATTCCTGCCGATATGGACAAACTTTTGACTCTAAACGGCGTTGCAAGAAAAACTGCCAATGTCGTTTTAGGTAATGCTTTCGGTATCGCTTCGGGTGTGGTTGTTGATACTCACGTCAAACGTCTTTCAAATCGGCTTGGTCTAACAACTGAATCAAACCCCGAAAAAATCGAAGATGATTTGCAGGTTTTAGTTCCGAAAAAAGATTGGGTAATGTTTTCGCACTGGCTGATCTGGCACGGACGGGCGGTTTGCAAGGCACGAAAACCTTTGTGCGAAAAATGTGTGTTGGAAGATATTTGTCCAAAAATCGGCGTAGATTAAAAAACTTAACCAAAAGATTTACTGATGACTTCTCGTCAATGACAAAAATACTTCACGATTTTATTATAGAAGTTACGCAGTTGAAGTTAAATTTATTGAAAAATAACCTTGTTTTTCTTTTTGATAAAAGAGGATAGTTGAAAGTTGATAGATAATAGTTTTGCGTTTCATAACTATCAACTTTCAACTAACCACTATCAACTTTTATAAATAAAAATGGTTTGAAAAATTACAAGTTTAGTTTCAACTGCGTAACTTCTAAATTATTTAACCGCAAAATTAAAATTCAATTCCTTGTTGTGCATAAATGCCTGAATGGAATGGATGTTTTATTTCTTTCATCTCGGTTACGAGGTCTGCTAAGTCAATCAATTCCGTCGGAGCATTTCTGCCCGATAAAATAATATGAAGAGCGGGCTGCTCTTGTTTAACAGATTTAATTTCATCCAAAACTTTTTGCAGATCAAGAAATTTATAATCAAGCACATAGACGAGTTCGTCAAAAACCAACAGATCATATTCTCCGCTACGCATTTTTTCGACGCACAAAGCCCAGGTTTCTTCCGAAGTTTTTATGTCCTGAGCGGGATCATTCGTGTCCCACGTAAAACCATCGCCCATCGTGTGAACTTCAATGCCTATTTTTTCAAGCGATTCGTGTTCGCCGTAGCGGTCGGTTTTTGATTTCATAAATTGAATCATACAGCAATTCAAACCCTGTCCCGCCGCACGCACCATTAAGCCGATTGAACAGGTCGTTTTCCCTTTGCCGTCGCCTGTATTGACGATCAAAAGTCCTTTTGTCTTTTCCCTGTAATCTTCACGCCGCCATTTATATTTTTTTTCTTTTTTTTCCGCCATTTATTAAATTCAATTCAGATACAATTAAAGCGGAATATCGCATACTTTTATATACACATTGCGAAAACCGCTTTATTTATCAGACATTATTTTGATATTTTTTTAAGCTAAGCTCAATTCAATTTCCTCTTTGACCGAAGCCTTTTCCGATTCTTTTTTCTCAATAATTTCGACTATTGTAGAAATAATTTTATTTTCCAATTCGTCCCAATCACCTTCGAGCCGGCAACCCGCCGCATTTTTGTGTCCGCCGCCGCCGAAGGTTTCGGCAATTTTTGCGACGTTTAAATTATCTTTTGAACGCAAACTGACACGATAAGCACCAGGTTGAACCTCACGCATATAGACAGTTGCGATAATTTCTTTAGCAACCAGAGGCATATTTACAAAACCGTTGTTGTCGCCGTCAATCGCCCCCGCTTCTTCAGTCATTTCAAGCGTTTGACGCATAGAGGCGACTTTTCCGCTTTCATCACGTTTGACGGTTGACATCACTTTTTGCATTAGAGCAACGCGACTCCACGTATAACTATTATAGATAACTTCTGAAATCGTCGAGGGCTGAACTCCTGCTTTGACAAGTTCGGATGCAACTTTCAAGGTTCTGTCGGTTGTGTTCGGAAAATGGAATGAACCAGTATCGGTAACGATTGCCAGATAAACGCATTCGGCAATTTCTTTAGTGATACGTCCGCCGATAGCTTTACATAGATTGTAAATCATCTCGCCGACTGCCGAAGCCGTCGCATCAATCCAGTTGATCGAGCCGAAATGTTCGCTGGTTGCGTGATGGTCAATATTTACAACAAATTGCTCTTCAAGTTTTCCGATGCCGGGACGCTTTATGTCGGAGCATTCCATTACAAAAACTGCATCGTAATCTTTATCAATTTCCGAAACTTTGCGGATTTCGTCCGCTCCCGGAAGCTGCAAATAAGCATTTGGAACTGCATCACGGGCAATGACTTCAACCTCTTTCCCCAGAGACCGCAGAAGCCAGCATAATCCTAATGAAGAACCGATGCCGTCGCCGTCAGGTCGGACGTGCGTGGTGATTGCAAATTTCTCTTTATTTTCAATTAACTCTACTACTTGACTTAACATTTCTTAGAGTGGAGAGTATAGAGTGAAGAGTGATTTTTATCCTCTCAACTCTGAACTCTCTACTTTTTAAATCCTCATCTATTCAGACTGATTTCCTGGAGGTGAGTTAGAAAGGAAAATTTTCGACTCTCCACTCTTTACTCTTTACTCTCCACTTCCCCTTGTGGTAAATTTTCCAGAATTCCTTCGATTCTGACGGCGTTTTCTTCAACCGTATCGCGTGCAAAATGCAGTTGCGGAGCATATCTCAGATTTAAGTCCAGAGCAACTTGCTGACGAATATACGTTGCGGCTCTGCCCAATGCAACCATTGCCTCTTTGATTTCGGCTTCATCCCCCTCAACCACTACATAAACATTAGCGTTCCGCAAATTTTCCGCAACGCGGACATCCGTTACGGTTACTGCTTCCAATCTTGGGTCTTCGAGTTCGTAACCGACAATTTCCGTTACAACTTCTCTCAAACTTTCCGCTAATCTTTCTGCACGGTGCATAATTCACAAGTAAAAAGTAAAAAGTAAAAAGGCAAAAAGAATCCAATTTTTTACTTTTACCTTTTTACTTTTTACTTGATTTATCAGAGTTCCGTCGGTGCGATTTCCTCGATAATAAACGCTTCGATCTCGTCGTCAACTTTGAGGTCATTAAAATTGACAAGGCTGATTCCGCATTCAAAGCCTTGTTTTACTTCGGCTGCATCGTCTTTGAATCGTTTGAGCGAAGAAATATCGCCGTCCCAAATCACAACGCCATCGCGGATCAATCTCGCTTTTGCTTGTCGGCGGATAAGTCCGTCGGTTACACGACAGCCGGCGATCATTCCGACTTTTGAAACTTTGTAAGTTTCCAAAACAAGTGCTTTTCCTAAAATTACTTCCTTCTCAATCGCATCCAGCATTCCGATCATCGCCGCCGTAATTTCTTCCTCGACTTTGTAAATGATCGAATGCAGACGGATGTCAACATCTTCCTGTTTCGCCGTGTCAACCGCACGAACTCCGGGACGCACATTAAATCCGATAATTACAACGGCGGTCGAATCCTGTTCGGATTGTGTCGCCGAAGCAAGCAGAACATCCGACTCGGTAATTGCTCCAACACCGGAGCGTATGACGCGAACTTTAACTTTTTCCGTTGAAAGTTTTTCAAGCGTTGCTCTTAAAACTTCAACCGAACCCTGCACGTCGGCTTTTAAGATGACCAATAATTCTTTAATATCTGCAAGTCCGAGCGATTCGATACCACGTTTAGTGGTCTTGAGCATTGCGATCTGTCTTGCCGTCTGTTGACGCTGATTGGCAATTGATTGAGCTTTATCAATATTGGAAACCGCCTGAAAAGTATCGCCCGCTTGCGGAACTCCTTGAAGCCCTAAAACCTCGACAGGTGTTGACGGTTCTACTTCTTCAATTTTTTCGCCGCGATCGGAGAACATTGCCCGGACTTTGCCGTAAAACTGCCCGACAATGAACGGATCGCCGACGCTCAAAGTTCCCTGTTGCACTAAAATCGTTCCAACCGAACCGCGACCTTTGTCGAGTTTTGCTTCTAAAACAACTCCCGAAGCACGCCTTGTCGGACTCGCTTTTAAGTCCATTATATCAGCTTGCAAGAGAACCGTTTCAAGCAAAATATCCAAATTAATGCGATTTTTGGCGGAAACTTCAATCATTTCCGTATCGCCGCCCCAATCCGTCGGCTGCAGACCCTGAGCCGCTAATTCCGTTTTAACTTTATCAACATTTGCTCCGGGTAGATCAATTTTATTTATCGCCACGATCAGCGGAACTTTCGCCGCTTTTGAGTGTTCGATTGCTTCAATCGTCTGCGGCATCACGCCGTCATCCGCCGCGACCACCAGAATTACAACGTCCGTCGCCTTCGCACCTCTCGCACGCATCATCGTAAATGCTTCGTGTCCGGGCGTGTCAAGGAAAACAACCCGCCGCTGTTCGTCGGGATTGTCGGGATTGTTAACAAAAACGCTGTATGCTCCGATGTGTTGTGTGATTCCGCCCGCTTCACCTTCGGCAACATTATCTGAGCGAATCGCATCGAGAAGTGAAGTTTTTCCGTGGTCAACGTGTCCCATAACGGTTACGACCGGCGGACGCGGAAATTCGTCGTCGTCCGTGTCGGCGGCGATCAGTTCTTCAAATTCCTGCTCGATGACCATTTCTTCAAACGGTACGAAACGAACGTCAAAACCGAATTTTTCGGCTAATTCATTGGCAATATCTTCGCCGATAGGCTGATTTAGTGTGGCAAAAACTCCTTTCTTAACAAGCAGCTGCACAATATCACGCGGCGTTACACCGATTCCTTCGGCAAATTCCCTGATCGTCGCACCTTCAGTCAGACGAATTTCTTTCAGAGCATCTTCTTCAACCGTTCCGACCTGATCGAAAATTCTTTCCTCAATCGAACGCTTACGCGGTGCATCAATTTCTCTCTCCTGAAATCTGTTGTCCTTATCGCCAAAATTTCTGCCGCCTTTTCTTCCGCCGCCGCGTCCTTTGAAGCGGTTACTGCTCGCCGGAGGCGTATAGACGGTTTTCGGTGTTGCAGTTTCTCCCGGTGTTCCTTTCAATGGTCTCGGACGTTTGCCCTTACGCTCACGTTTTTTCGCTTTTGTTCTATCGGTTTGTAAGTCTTCCGCCGAAGGTTTCGCTGTTATGATTCTTTCGCCGGGCTTAACCCCTGAATCCAGAGCTTCTTTGGTCAACTTGAGTTTTCTGACCTGTCTGCCTGATTTCAATGCGGAAGTTCCATTAGTTTCGGCTTCTGGTTTTTCTTTACTTTGCTCAGTTTCCTCAACCGATATATCTTCTTCTTTAGGTTTTTTGAGTGTTAATCTGCGTGTTGTTGTTTTATCTGATTTTGTTATTTCCTCAGCTTCTTTCGGAGATTTTTCTTCTTCAGATTCTTTTGTCTGTATCTCTACCTTTTCTACCTTTTCTACCTTTTCTACCTTTTCTACCTCTTTATCTTCAACTTTATCTTCAACCGGCTCGACAACTTTCTTCTTTAGCTTGACTACTTTTTTGGTTTCAGTTTTTGCTGCTTCTTTTGCTGCGGTAAGTTCGGACTCCGGTTCTTTTGGTGTATCTACTTTCTCTTCTATAACTTCTTCCGAAAGTATTTCATCCTCAGACGGCTCTTTAACCTTTTTGACCTTTTGTTTTTTTATTACCTTAATCGCACGCTTCGGAGATTTTTCGACTTTAGGAAAATACTTGCCACGCACTTTTTCCGCCAATTCTTTTGAAACGGAGTTTGACGGAACGCTTACATCCGCCCCTTCTCGCCGAAGTTCTTCGATGATGCGTTTGGTATCTTGCTTTACTTCTCTAGCCAAGTCGTAAATACGAACTTTTTTGCTTACAGCCATAAATTTCTTTTAATTGTTCAAGTCGTAAATTTTTATTAAATAAAAACCTACCTTTAATTTCCTTTGTCCAAAAACTGTTTTACTATTCTTCTTCAGAATTACTTTTTTTAACTTCTTCAGTTTCCTGATTTATTTCTTCCGGTTTCTCAGATTCCGTTTCATTTTCAATTTTATCAACTTCGACAACATCTGATCCTAAAACCGTTTCCTCAACAGGAACAGCTTCGATTGCATTTGTTTCTTCAACTATTTCTTTCACAGATACATCGCCTTCTGAAACTTCGTCGGATTCCGGTTCAGTTTTTTCCTGCGTTTCCCCTACTTCCTGTGTTTCATCATTTTGCGGTTCTTCGATAATTTCAGAGTCTTCATTCTCAGATTCAATCGAACTTTCACCCTCAACTGAATTTTCTGTATCGGCGGAAATATCTATGGATGCTGCATCTTCACTTTCCGATGTTTCGGTAGCTTCTTCTTCTTGTTTAGTTTCAGCAGTTTCTTCCGGTTCATCTAAAGTGTCGGTTTCCGTTTCATCCGTAGATATTTCAGTTTTGGCAGGTTCGGCTTCAGCAGTTTCAGTTTCAGTTTCTTCCGATTTGCCTTTTTCCTCTTTCAGCTTAACAACTTTTTTCGCTGCATCAAGAATTTGTTCCGCATCGTCAAGACTTAAATCAAGGATTTCCACCAAATCATCAATATTTACATTTGATAATGCCTCAATATCGTCAATCCCTTTTTCGGTTAAACTATCAACGTGAACCGCCGAGATTCCTTCAAGTGCCGTAATCGGAACGGCTTCACCGGAAGCCATCATCTGCCCCATCTGTCGGTTGATTTCCTGTTTCAGAAGTTCTTCGCTGACAATATCTATGTCCCAACCAATCAATCTTGTCGCCAGACGAACATTCTGACCGCGTTTACCGATTGCCAGAGAAAGTTGGTCTTCGCCGACAATAACTTCCATCTTGCGTTCATTTATATCCGTGATCCGAACTTGTGAAACTTTTGCCGGACTCAAAGCATTTGCCGCAAAAACGGACGGTTCGTCCGACCATTCTATTATATCAATTTTCTCCCCGCGTAATTCCTTGATGATTGCCTGCACTCTCGAACCCTTCATTCCGACGCACGCACCGACCGGATCAACATCTTTTTCATTCGATGAAACGGCGATCTTCGCTCTATCGCCCGGTTCGCGGACGGCAGATTTTATAATTACCGTGTCGTCATAAATTTCGGGAACTTCCATTTCAAAAAGTCTCTTAAGAAGTTCCGACGAAGCCCTTGAAACAATGACCTGTTGCCCTCTTAATTCTTTGCTGACATCGGAAATTACTACGCGAACTCTTTCATTAATGCTCCAGGATTCACTTCTGACCTGTTCTCTTTTCGGCAGAACGGCTTCAAGATTTGTTCCAAGATCAACGATTATATCGCCGCGTTCAAATCTCTTAACTAACCCGTTTATTAATTCGCCCTTGCGGTCAATATATTCATCGTAAACTTTCTCGCGGATTGCTTCACGCACTTTTTGGACGAGAATCTGTTTGGCGGTTTGAGCCGCAATTCGCCCTAATTCTTCAGTTGGCAAAGGCAGAAGAAGCATATCTCCGAATTCAAGTTCGTCACTTCCCGTTAATTCAACCGCTTCTTCCATCGAAAGTTCGGTTGTCGGGCTTTCGACTTCTGCAACAATCTCTTTTTGGGCAGAAATTTCAACTATTCCTTCCGCATCGTTCCAATCAACCTGAATTCCTTCACCGGCTTTATATTCGTGTTTAAACTGTTTACGGGCAGCCGCCAGCACCGCCTCTTTCATTGCCTGTATAACCAATTCACGTTCAAGACCGTATTCTTCTTTTAATACGTCAATGCTTTGCCCAATAGATGTAATCATATTTTGTAACCCGTAAATTTCAACTGAAAAATCAAGACTTACGTTTTGCCCGTTTTAATTCCTTTTCAAAATCTACTTTCAAATTTGCCTTGGTAACCGCCTCAAACGGAATCCGCACATTACCGTTGGTTTTATCGTCAAAGAGAATCTCCTCGCCTTCAATTCCTAAAATTTTACCTTCAAAATTTCTCTGTCCGTCAATCGGACTGATAGTTTTAACCTTTACATTTTCTCCGGCAAATCTTTCAAAGTCCGGCAATTTATAAAGTCCGCGTTCGATGCCGGGCGACGAAACTTCTAAAACAAAACTATTCTTTATAAAGTCTTTCGCATCAATTTCCTTCTCAACCTGCTGACTTACGAAGGCACAATCATCGTGTGTTATTCCCTTTTCATTATCAATAAAAATCCGCACGGCTTGCTGTTTGCCCGTGCCGACAAGTTCAACGTGAACCAATTCCAGACCCTTTTTTTCCGCCACTTCTGCGGCGATTTCCTTAATTCTTTCGACCCGTGTAAATTTATTCACAACCTTGATTTTTTCCAAAATAAAAAGTGGGTGCGAAAACCCACGTTTTGCGTTCCCACGCCTAACAGGAAACGATTATGATACACAAAAATAAATGCTTTTGGCAAGCCAAATACTACATATTTTTCTTTACCTCAGTTAAAGACTTGTTTATATCATCAAACTTCGATTGAACCAGTTTCAGGTTTTCATCATTAATATCGGACAATAATTCTTCCGTCATAATCAAAAATTGCTTCGCATCCGTCTTTAAATTTTTGGCGGCTTTTTCTAATTCTCTTTTTGTATCGCCGCCACCGCCACTTGCTTTTTTGGCTTCTTTAATTCCCCAATGCGTGATGCTGACCGTATCGCTTCTTCCGGCTTCAACGATCCAACCCTGGTCGGTTAGATGGCTGAAAATATTTTTATAACTGGGATAAAAACCTTCTTTTTTTACCAGATCAATAAAATCAATCTTTTTCGAGGTTTTTCCTTGGGTTATCTCATAAAGTTTAACTAAAATTTTGTGATAAACATCCATATTTTATTCAAATTTTATTTTTATTATTTAATAACAAAACCTTTCAAATTTCAGCAATTTTATATTTGTTCAAATCCCAATTTAGCCACGCCCAAAATCCCCGCATTATCGCCTAATTTTGCCTGCATAATTTTAACACGAGTCGCGGGTTCGCAGTAAGAGCGAATTTTTATTTGCTCCCGCAGTGATTCGATAAATAAATCCCATCCGGCGGCGGCTCCTCCGCCGATGACGATTGCTCCGGGATTAAGCGAATTTATTAAACCGGCTAACATTATTCCCAGATAAAAACCTTGCTGACGAAAAACTTCTTTCGCCAGATCACTTCCGTTATTGGCAATTTCGTATATGTCTTCGGACGTAAAATCGTCAAATTCTTCAATATTAGTAAAAGGCTTTTCCGTCATAATTTCTTTGGCAATCCTGACCACAGCCGTCGCCGAAGCATATTGTTCAACGCATCCAAAACTGCCGCAGCCGCACGGAAAACCTTTCGGTTCAACATTTATATGACCGATTTCTCCGCCTGTTCCGTCAATTCCACGCAAAATCTTTCCATCAATAATTATCCCACCGCCGACTCCCGTGCCGAGGGTTACCATTATTGAATTATCAAAACCTTTAGAAGCTCCCAACCAGCTTTCGCCAACCGCCGCCGCATTTGCATCATTTTCTAAAAAGGCTTTTATATTTAATTTGTCTTCAAGTGCCGAAACCATTTTAAATCCGTCCAGTTCAGGCAGATTCGGTGCTTGATTTATCAAACCTTTCTCAAAATTTATTGTTCCCGGAACAGCCGCCGCAATTGCTGCAACTTCACAATCGGCTAACTTCGATTTGCATTCTTCAGCCGCTTTGCCAATCGCTTCAACAATTCCCTCAGGCTGATCCGAACGCGGAGTCGTGTATTTCACACGCGATAAAATTTCACCGTCATTACAGACTGCCGCCATACGCAAGTTTGTTCCGCCTAAATCAGTTGTTAAAATGACTTTTTTCATCTTTTAATCAATAACCAGTAAATCTTTTTTGGCGTTATCGAGTGATTTAAAATCACCCAAAAGTGTCAGAATATCGTCATACCGCAAAATAGTCGAACCGTTCGGCGGAATGAGTTTGCCGTTACGTCGGATAGCGACAATTAAAATTCCCTTCAAATGCAATTGAGCCAAACTTTTTCCGACACTTTTTCTTGAACGAACTCTGACTTCGTCAATTTTTTCCTCGCTTGTATCTTCCGTCGAAAGCAGTTTGAAAAGACTCGGACGCAAAACCATATTTTCCAAAACCGCAACCGATGCCTGAACCGGACTCATCGTTTCAATTCCGGCTTCTCTGAAAGCTGAAATATTCGTCGTCGTATTTGCTCTGGAAACTATGCGTTTGTCGCCAAAGTTTGAGCGGATAACCTGACTGATCAAAATATTTACCTTGTCGCTCGGCGTGGCAACAATTATAACTTTTGCCGTAGGAACTTCGGCAGTTCGCAGAACCTCTATATCTGTTGCATCATTGCAGTAAACATTAACGCCGCGTAGTCCCTTGGCTGCGACACAATTTTCTTCATTTGTATCAATCATTGAAACCGACTCGCCTTCTTCGACAAGTTTCTCGGCAAGCAATCTTCCGGTTTCGTCTGCTCCGACAATTACTGTTAAACGTGGCATAACCTTAAAAAATTTCGCCGACCAACCGGCGGCTGATCCTTCTATTAAAACTGTTCCTAAAATTACGGCAAAAACTAATGTAACAAATATTTTAGCATCCGCAGCGTATGTTCCCTTTGCGATTAGCTCCAATGAGAAAAAAGTCGCAACCGATGCGGCGACAATTCCGCGTGGTCCTAGAAATGAAATAAAAAGTTTTTCATTCTGCTTCAATTCCGAACCAACAGTTGAAAGAAAAACCCGAATCGGTCTGACCAAAACCATTATCAATAAAACAACCGCCGGACCCTGCCAGCCCAATGAATATAAATCACTCAAACGCAAACTTGCGGCAAGCAGAATAAATACCGCCGAGATCGAAATTGAAGCCAAATCGCCCTTGAATTCCTCAACCTCGATTTTATGCGGAATATCAAAAGAACCGATGGCAACTCCCGCCACCGCCGCCGCCAGAACGCCCGACTCGTGTGCAAAAAGTTCCGCCACAGTATAAGCAACCAAAGCACTCCCTAAAATTCCGAGGCGTGTAAATTTCGACGGAAGAAGATGAAATCTGCCGGAAAGCAGCCAAATCGCCAAACCTACCGCAATCCCCGTTAATGCTCCGGCAATAATTATTTCAATCCCGTGAGTTATAACATAATTCCAGTCTCCTTTGTAAACTATCGCCGTAAAAATAATTGCCGCTAAAATTACGCCCAGCGGATCGGCAATGATTGATTCGCTTTCGAGCGTTGAACGAACCCGCCGATTTACCTTAACTTTTTGCAGTATTGGAGTTATAACGGTCGGACCCGTGATAGAAACAGTTGCTCCGAACAAAAATGAGATTTCCCAGGAAATTCCCATCAAATAATGAGCCAGAATTCCCGCCAGAAATGTTGTGATCAGTAAACCAACTGTCACCAAGCCGGTTACCGCCCGCGAAGTATGCCGCAAATCGTAAATATTTAACAGCAATCCGGCTTCAAAAACAATAATCGCTACAGCAATGCGAACGATCAAAGTTAAAAGATCACGTTCCTTTAAAATATCAGGCTGAACCAGACCGATTATGTCCGGTCCGAACAATAAACCTGCAATCAGCAAAGGTCCGGTTGCAGGCAAGCCTAATCTTTCAGCAAGTATCTGTGCCGAAGTCCCGATTATCAAAACACACACGAGCGTCGCTAAAACTGCTAATACCGGCGAATGCTGACTTAATTCAATTAGATAAGAACCCATCTGATGTTATTTTATAATTATTTCCCTTATTCCAAATTTCCATTATCCATTAATTCTTATCATCCGTCATTTCTCTCTTTAATTTTAAAAAGTATCCAGGTTATGGTCATTCCGGTATAAATCGCCAAACCGCCGAAAATAAGTGCATTTCCAAGCGGATTATTTTGCGTAGTTTTTGCTGAATAGCCCAAAAAAAGCATAAACGTCGAAAAAACAAAAAGTATTAAAAATATTGCTTTCATTTATTATTTGTTCTCCCGTAAATCTCCGTCATTTTTTTTAATATTTAGTAACATTATTGTAAATGCGTCTGATTTTTCGCCTCTTTTATTAACATTTTCAAAGCATTGTTGACAGAATCGGAATCAGGAAACACTTCGGCGACTTCGGGTTCAAGCAAAACCAAGTTTGTGCCTTGACGATAACGCTCAACATATTTACCGCGAACTTTGCCTTTCAGTTTTGTTAAATCGTATTCTTCTCTTAATTCATCTTTCTTCATATTGTTTTCTTTCTCCACGAGTAACTTCTCTCGCACTTATTATTCTCACCGTTTCATCATTATCTGAATGCGAAACAAAAAGAAGTCTTCCATTATCAGAATGCCCGATAATTATGAATCTTTGCTCATCTACCGAATGATCGGGATCATCATAAGTTTCTGACAAAGGATTTCCAAAAACAGTTGCGGCTTCCTGAAAAGAAACTTTATGATCCCGCAAATTTATTCGTGCCTTTTCCTTAACCCAATCAAATAACATTTTAACCGTTCCGTCCGTAGATCTCCGTCAATTCTTTTAATTTCTCCGCCTTTTCATCCGAAAAACAATCTTTGCCGCAACGCCAGTTCCAGTTTCCCGAGTTTGATGCAGGCAAATTCATACGTGCGTTATTTCCCAAACCCAAAATGTCCTGCATCGGTGCAATTGCCGTGTCTGCCACGGATTCCCAGACGGCACGTATAAAATCCAAATTAATTTCCTCCCCGTTTGAGTCGAGATATTCCAGACAAAATTTGCGTTCCGAATTATTAGCCGACTTAAACCAGCCGACGACGGTATCGTTGTCATGTGTTCCCGTGTAGGCAACGCAGTTTTCGATATAATTATGCGGCAGATGAAGATTTTCCGAATCACCGCCGAAGCCAAACAGCAAAATACGCATTCCGGGAAAATCGAAATCATCCCGCAATTTTTCAACTTCGGGAGTAACTTCGCCCAAATCTTCCGCCATTACGGGCAATTCGCCGAGTTTACCGGTTAAAACCTGAAACAATTCTCTGCCCGGCACATTCACCCAATTTCCGTTTTCGGCAGTTTTATTACCGCCCGGAACTTCCCACGCTCTACCAAATCCGACGAAATGATCAATCCGCAAAATATCAACCGTTTTCAAAGCAAACTTTATACGGCGTGTCCACCAATCAAAACCGTCCGCTTTCATTTTGTTCCAATCATAGATCGGATTGCCCCAAAGTTGTCCCGTTTTTGAAAAATAATCGGGCGGAACTCCCGAAACGACCTTCGGCGTTAAATCTTCGTTTAACTTAAATTTCTGCGGACTGCACCAAACATCAGCTGAATCGAGCGAAATATAAATCGGCATATCACCGATAATTTTTATGCCTTTGCCGTTTGCATAATTTTTAAGTCGCGTCCATTGCTTAAAAAATATGAATTGATAAAACTTCTGTGCCTGAATTTCCTCAAATAAATCTTCGCGGGCTTGCAGCAAAGCATTTTCCTTACGCAGACGCAAAGGTTCATCCCATTCAAGCCAAAATTTTCCCCACTGTGAATCTTTTATCGCCCGAAACAATGTGTAATCGTCGAGCCATCCCGCCGTCTGCTCCGTAAAAATTTCAAATGAACCGCGTAAGTCAATATTTTCGGTTCGACAAAATTTTTCATACGCTTTTTTTAATAAATTATTTTTCCATTCAATTACCTTTCCAAAATCAACTCTGTCGCTTGGAAAATCGGGTTTTTCATTTATTTCATCAATACTCAAAAGTTTATCTTCTACTAAACTTCCGGGTGAAATAAGATTCGTATTTCCTGCGAATGCCGAATAACTTGAATAAGGCGAATCGCCGTAGCCCGTCGGATTGAGCGGTAAAATCTGCCAGTAAGTTTGCCTTGAGCGTTCAAGAAAATCTACAAATTGATACGCCGCTTCGCCAAAATCGCCGATGCCGTATTCATTCGGTAAAGATGTCAGATGCAGTAAAATACCGCTTGCTCTTGGGAATTTCATAAATTTGGTAAATGGTAAACGGTAAATGGTAAATAGATTCTTCTATCCTGAGTTTTTAATTTTCTATCTACAATTTACTATTCACGAATTTCAAAATATTCGTTGATTTGTAATGGTTTGAGTTTTTCAATAATGTTTGCTTTTTTGGCTTCTTCCTTTAAAAAACTTAACGGCTGACTCGGTGGTTCATCCGATAGATCGAATGTTCCGTAGTGCATCGGGATTAAAAATTTTGCTTTCGCATCCTGAAACGCTCTGACGACATCTGCGGGATTATTGTGGTTTGCTTTCATAAACCAACGCGGCTCGTAAGCACCGATGCCGACAATAAAATAATCTATTTCGCCGAATGTTTCGCCCAATTCTTTATAATGCGAGCCGTAACCCGAATCGCCGCCGTGATAAATTTTTGTGTCGCCGCTTTCAATTACAAATCCGCCCCAGAGTCTGTAATTTGTGTCGAACAATCCACGTCGTGACCAATGACGGACGGGAACGAATGTGATTTTTAAGTTTTCATCGTTTGATTCAAACTGCTGATACCAACCCGCGTTTTTTGTTTCATTTTTATTAATTGTCCAATCCTTAAAAAGTTCATTCATCCGCAAACCGCCTAAGAATTTTGCATTTGGAAATTTATCTGCGAGTTGTTTTAAGGTCGTTTCATCACAATGATCTCGGTGGTCGTGCGATAAAAGTATATAATCAATCTGCTTTATTTTCTCAATCGGATTCGGGACTTCAACAAATCTTTTAACAAATGACGGTTCGCCGAAAACAGGATCAATTAAAATCGTTTTCCCTTTTAAACGTATATAAATCGAAGCGTGTCCGAGCCATAGAATGCCGTCTTTTTCGCTGTTCAAAAAATCAGTCGGGTCTAAAACTTTTAGCCTCTGCTTATCATTTTTCTTTTCTTCACTAAATTTATTTGAACTTAATTGCCACTTTAAAAGTTCAAACGTCGAAGGCAAAAACGGATGTTCGACATTTACAAATCTTTCCTTTTGATCTAACGGAGTTCCCTTCCAATCATCTTTAACCGTTTTTAAGTTTTCATTTTTTATATGTTCCGTAACAAAAGCCTCATCTATTTCGCTGTAAAAAACAAATGTAATTAAAGCAAGGAAAATTATCAAAATTACGATGCCGATTCTAAACAACCATTTTTTCATTAAAATTCTTTTAAGATTCGACCAACCGGATAAATTCCGATTCGTTTATCATAATAAGGTGAACGCTCATAAAGAAACCGAAGCCGTGCCTGCGGACTTTTGGCAAACTTTTCATCTTTTAATTTTTCGGCAAATTCCTTTAGCAGATTCTCATCTCTTGCGAGCATTTCCGTTGCAATATCTTCCATTATATAACTTTCAGAATATTCCTTTTGCTCAAAAATCGCATTGAAAAAACCCCAATACATTGCCGAGTCCGGCGAATCCGGTTCAAGCCAATGAATCGCAACTTTTGCATTTTTTTGAGCCATTGGAACGATCACGGAATTTTTAGTGAAAGTGCGTCTTTCCTTAATTGGAACGCTTTTAAATGACATTGTAATGCGTCCTTCAAATGGTGAATTTGCCCATTTCGGCTCATCAAAGCGGTAACTTTCAACCTCAAATTCCCTTGCTTCTTTCAATTTTTCATATTTAATTCCGTGATAATCGAGCCGCTGAATTACATCAATCCATTGCGGCGGAATAATATAATAGATTGGCGGAACAACCGATTTTTCTATTTCTGCATTGTCAAATTGCGGAATCTTTAAATCAAACGGTTTTGTGCTGTAAAAAACTTGCTTCGTGCCTGAAATTTCGCTGTCTTTGAATTTTATTTCCACACCTTTGAAGTCAAAAGGTCTGGAAATATCTCCGATTTTTTGAACAAGCGGAAATTTTTCCTTTGAATTATATGTTTTTCCTTTTTCAATCGTTTCTGCATCAGCTTTATTATTTGCTTCAAAAAGGCTTTCCTTATTTTTTCCGATTTCCTCTATCGTATATCGCAAAACATCGTAAGTTCCACGAACTCTGGATTTATAGGGTTTTACGGAATGAGTTTCGATAAGAAGTCCGTTGCGGTTCTGAAGCGGCGTGTAACCCGTTGCAAAACGGGGCGTGGCAATAAATGTAAAAATTCCCTTCGACGGATCGCCGCTGTTAATAAATTGTAGATAATGAGAAAGTAAATTACCGTCTGATTCAACCTTCGGAACGACATTTTTTTCAAAATGATCGTCCATCCATTTTTTCAGATGCTCTGAAATTTCTGCGTGATGAGCGAATTCATAAGTTATATTATAACGAAAATCAGCACCGTCGGTAACGTGGCAGTCAATAAAAAAGTCAGGATTCCAATCGTTCCAGAGTTTTAACCAGGCGACGGTTTCGGGCGTGTCGGCTTTGATGTAATCACGGTTTAGATTTTGATTTGCCGAGTTTGCCCGAAACCCCATTTCTTCGGGACCGTTTTGATTGATGCGGTTGTATTTCGAGAAAAGTTCGTGTCCGTCAACATTATAAATCGGGATAAATAAAATCACCGCATTATCAAGCAGATCAAGGCGTGTTTTCGTTGTTACAATATCCCGCAAAAGTGCAAATCCTGCATCTTTTCCATCGGATTCGCCCGAATGAATTGCAGCTTGAATCAAGATTATCGCTTTTTTGCTTTTTCGTGCGGATTCAGGCGTAAATGTTTTGTCCTTTGCAGCAATTAAAATCGGCAAATCACGTCCTTCGCTACTTTTTCCAAAAGTTTTATAATTGATCAAATCAGATGCCGCATCTAATTTCTTACTGAAATTAATTGTATCATCATAACGCGGAGTTTTTTTGTAGTTTGTTTTTTCAGCAAAAGTTTGCCAATCAACCGGAATATTATTTGTTTCGCTTTGAGAATTCATATTTTGTGCAAATAAAATTAGCAATAGGGTCATTAAAAGGGCTTTAACTCTTTTTTTCATATAATTAAACCGTTGTGTTTGATATTTTAATTTCAGCTTTTCTCAATTGTAAAACTGATTATACGCTATCTCCATCCGAGATAAAGTATGGAATCTAAACTGATTATCTTTCAAAAATTTCAACCGGGTTTAAAAAAAACTCTCAAATATTAAAATTTTAGTTCATTTTTTTTGAATTATATGTTATAAATTAAAACTCATTTCCTTTGAAATTTTAAATTTTAATGCGTTGGCGAAAATTAGACGTAAATTTTTGAATTTATTACTACTTTTGGTTGACATTGTGCTACAATTTATGTAAAAGTTTCAAGAGGTTATATTTTTAAAATAATAAATCTATCACGATTCAGATACAGAGGAGAAATATGAACAGCAAAACATGGAAAAGCAAAGCACTATCGTTGTGCTTAATGATTGCAACAATAACAACATACTCAATGGTTGCTCTTGCAAGCCCAAACAATGTTGTTGGGGAAATTTTAGTTTCAAACAGCACCTCTTCCGTTAATGTAAACGGAGAGCTTGCTAAAACTGGACACTCAATCTTTTCTTCCAGCACTATAATTACACCTAATAATACTGATGCAGTAGTAAGTTTCGGAACTATTGGAAAAGTTAAACTCGAATCCGGCTCAACCGTAAACTTATCTTTTGATTCAGAAAATCTTATCGGAACATTGGTTAACGGTAAAGTAACGGTTATGAGTTCGGTCAATAACGTAAATACTATTGTCAACATCGGCGAAGTTGGAAAATTAAAACTCGCTCCGAATACATCTGTTACTCTAGCTTTCGATGGTAAAACAATCGTTGGTGAATTACTCGCAGGTCAAGTAATGGCTTTAAATACCTCAAAAGCTATTCTTATTAAAAACGTCAATGGCAAAGTTTCCACATTAAAAACCGGAGATAAAGTTAAAGCTCAAGACGATGATGATGATGACGATTGTGACGATGATGGCATCAAAAACGATGACGATGACGATGACGGTTGCGGAGGAGCTGCAATTTTTCCGTTTGTTGTAGTATTTGGTGCAGCCGCTGGACTTATATTGTATGCTTTATTTAGAGGCAATAATGACATCACACTCGGCGGCGGAACAACTGTAGTTAGTCCGGTTCGATAATAATTAATTCGATAATAATTAATCAGTATTTATACTTAGGAGGATCATTAAATAAAATGCTTAGCAAAAATATTTTACAAAAACTTATAACATCGTTTACGTTGTTAGCTGTGATGAGTTTATACTCAACAGTTTCACTCGCAGCTTCGGGAGATACTGCTTTAATTACAACCACTGGTGCTGTTACCGTAAACGGTCAACCAGCAGTATCAAATTCTACCATCAGTTCTGACAGTACTGTTACAACTGGTGAAAATTCAACTGCCCTTATCAGTATGGGTTCTAATGGAAAAGTAGAACTTATGCCAAACTCTTCAATTACCTTAAAATTTTCAGACAACAGTTTTGTTGCTATGATGGTTTCAGGTAAAATCCGTGTTATGAATTCTGCCGGTATATCTTCAACAGTAACAACGAAAAGTGCGACTGTTGTTGGTGATACAGGTCAGGCTAATTCATATTCGGTAGATATTGGTTGTGGCGATACCGCAAAATGTTCAGCAACTTTTGTTGAAACAATGCACGGTCTTGTAACACTCCGAAGCGGCAACAGCGTTAAACAGGTTGCAGCTGGTGCAGATGCTTCAAGCGGTAATACATCTCAAATAGGATGTAAACCCTGCTTTCGTCCCGGTTCTGCTCCGCCAACTCGTACTTTAGGTATTGGTACAGCTGGTTTAGCAGCTCTTTTAATAGCTGCTGGGGTTGTAGGTGGTCTTGCTTTATTTTTAGGTAGAGACAATGATGTTAACTTCGAAGGCGGTGCAGTAGTTGTAAGTCCGATTCGATAATTATTACCTATTTTAATTTTAGACAAAAATTAGCGGGTTATACTTTGAAAGTATAACCCGCTAATTTTCGAATGGATTGTGAATTATTTAACAAACTCATTTTAGTAAAACATTAACAGTAGAGATATAAATCTCTGACTGAATATAAAACAATATATTATGCATATAGCAGTAATTGGAACAGGTTATGTAGGATTAGTTACAGGAACTTGCTTTGCCGAATTCGGTGTAGAAGTTACCTGCGTAGATGTAGATGAAAATAAAATTACAGGCTTGAACAACGGCAAAATACCGATTTACGAACCAGGTTTGGATTCAATAATTGAAAAAAATGTTAAAGCCGGTAGATTACATTTCACAACCGACATTAAATCAGCCATAGAAGACTCATTAGTTATATTTCTCGCAGTTGGAACACCGCCAAAGGAAGACGGCTCTCCTGATATGAGTTGTTTTCAGCAAGCGGCTAAAGATATAGCTGAAGCAATGAATGGTTATAAGGTGTTGGTAACAAAATCAACCGTTCCTGTCGGTACGGGCAAATGGTTAAAGAAATTTGTTATGGAAAACTTAAAAACCAAAACAAATTTCGGTGTTGCTTCCAATCCTGAGTTTTTAAGAGAAGGTGCGGCAATCGAAGATTTTATGCGTCCGAACAGAGTTGTTATCGGCAGTAATGAAGAAGATGCAATAGCAATAATGAAAGACCTTTATCGTCCTTTATATTTAATTGAAACACCGATTGTCATCACTTCCTTAGAAGCTGCCGAACTGACAAAATACGCCGCCAATGCTTTTTTGGCAACAAAGATTACTTTTATTAACGAAATCGCAAATCTGTGCGACGCAATCGGATGCGATGTTCACGATGTTGCACGCGGTATCGGGATGGACAAACGCATCGGCAGTAAATTCCTGCATCCCGGACCGGGTTACGGCGGTTCATGTTTTCCCAAAGATACAAGGGCTTTGACTACAGTTGCCGATCAGTTTGATGTTGAAACAAAGATTGTTGATGCGGTGATCGAAGCAAATGAATTCCAGCGACAGGCAATGATTCCGAAAATCAAAAAATTGGTTGGAGATTTGGATGGAAAAAATATCGGTGTATTAGGATTATCTTTTAAGCCTGAAACCAATGATATGCGGGAATCTCCGGCAATTGAAATTATAAAGGAAATGGTTGCTCAAGGAGCTAAGATAAAGGCTTTCGATCCGGTAGCGATGGAAGAAGCTAAAGAGTGTTTGCCGGACATTGAATATGCGGAAAACGAATATGATGCAATAGACGGTGCTGATGCACTTGTGATAATTACTGAATGGAATCAATTCCGTGCGTTAAATATGAAGGAAGTCAAAAAACTCCTGAAATCTCCGAAGATTGCCGACCTTCGAAATATTTATGAACCCGAGGATATGCGAAAAATGGGTTTTGAATATGTTGGTGTTGGCAGATAGTAACTTTACAGAGCATTAAGTTAGGTAAGTTGTAAATATAAAATAAATTCACTATTATTTACGACTTACCATTTTTATTTTTCATTGAAATTAATTATGTCATTAACGTCAAAAGTTTTAGTTACAGGTGGAGCAGGATTTATTGGTTCAAATCTTGCTGATGGTCTAATCGAGCAAGGTGCAAAGGTTGTAATTATTGATAATTTTGCAACCGGATTTCGTGAGAATCTGGAAGAAATTCGCGGGAGTTTTGAATTTGTCGAAGGCGATATCAATGATGATTCGGCTCTGAAAAAAGCTATCAAAGATGTAGAGATCGTATTTCATCAAGCCGCTTTGCCGAGTGTCCCACGTTCGGTAGATAATCCGGCAGAAACTCACGAGGCTTGTGTTAATGCCACATTTAATCTTCTGTTAAAAGCAAAAGAAAATAATGTCCGACGCTTTATTTATGCTGCTTCAAGTTCGGCTTACGGCAATCAGGAAATTCTGCCGAAAGTTGAAACGATGAAACCCGAGCCGCTTTCACCTTACGCCGCTGCCAAACTTATGGGCGAATATTATTGCAGTGTTTTTAATGAAGTTTACGGACTTGAAGCAATTTCCCTGCGATATTTCAATGTTTTCGGACCGAGGCAAAATCCTTCGTCATTTTATTCCGGCGTAATTTCGCGGTTTATTGATGCCTTAATGAGTGGCAAAACTCCCGTAATTTACGGCGACGGCGAACAATCCAGAGATTTTACATATATCGCCAATGTCGTTGATGCCAATATCAAAGCCGCACAAACAAATAAAGGCTTTGGCGAAGTAATTAACACGGCAAACGGCGAAAGAATCACGCTCAATGAATTACTCGAAACACTCAAAAAAATCACGGGCAAAGAAGATGTCGAAGCCGATTATCAGGCAGAACGCAAAGGCGATGTAGAACATTCGCAAGCTGACAACACAAAGGCTAAAGAGATTTACGGGTACGAAAAATTAGTCGGTTTGGAAGAAGGTTTGCAAAAAACGATTGACTGGTGGAAACAAAGCCGTTTTGCAAAATAAATTTTTTATTTTTCTTTTAAAATGAAAGAGGACAGAATTGTTTCCGTCCTCTTTCATTTTGTTATATCAAAAACAAAATTAACGTCCACCGCTTAAACGAGGCATTTTATCTTTCGGAAAACGTGGTAATAACTCATCCCGCATTGCCAATTTATAAACAGAAGCCGCGACGATTGCCGCTGTTATTTTTACATCCTCTTCAACAATTCGTTCATAAGTATCAAGATTTGTATGCCACGTATCTGTAAAATACTCTATCGGGTCTTGCAAAGCACCGATGCCCGGTAAACCTGCCTGATTAAACGAAGTATGATCTGAACCGCCGAGTCCGCGATTTGTTGTATTGTTAACCCGTTCAAAATTAAAATCAGTAAATGAACCGGTTGCATTGCCTAAAATTTGAGCCGCTTCTTCCGGTCCGAAAACAGTCCAGCCGCGAACTCTGCCGGTTCCCGAATCAACATTGAAATATCCGCCGAATTTATTGTAAGCGGGTTTCGGATTTTCATACGAACCGAAATGTTTTTCAACATAGGCTTGCGAACCGAGCAAACCTTGCTCTTCACCGCTCCAAAGTGCAACGCGAACCGTCCGACGAGGTTTTACGCCGACGGCTTTTAGAATTCGTGCCGCCTCCATCATCACCGCACACCCGATGGCGTTATCGGTTGCACCCGTCGCCGCGTGCCACGAATCCAGATGTCCGCCGAGCATAATCACTTCATCGGCTTTGTCAGTTCCCTTTATTTCACCGATTGTGTTATACGCGGTTTTTCCCTGCGGATAAATACTGTTTTGGATATTAAATTCAAGTTCAACATTGCGTCCGTCTTTTAACAAACGCCAGATTCTGCCGTAATCTTCATTTCGCATAACCGCTGTCGGCACAGCTTTCGCCGGATCATATGTGCGATTTGAAAATGCACGAATTTTGCCGTGAACCATTCGGGCATCCTGAATATTTACGGCAGCTCCATTATTGAGAATAAAATCATTGGTTTGACCAAATGCCGTTCTGAAATCTATTGACGTTACGTCAAGTTTCGGACAATCGGGACGCTCAGGATTTGGTTGAAATGTTCTATTAGGCAAGGGTCTTGATTGTATCTGCTGAGCCGTCAAGCGTTTGTTTGGCGGATCAAAATCCACTTCCAGCTTTGCAGGTTCGCCGAGCAAAACCATATTGCCGCTGATCTTGCTTTTCATCGAGTCCAGATAAGCCGTAAATTCCGCTTCCGTCGGAGGTCGCACACAACGCGGATCGTCGCCGTATTTTGTCAGCGGAATTTCCATCATCACGGCTTTTCCTTTGACCACACCTTTCGTGCTTGGTGTCCACGCAAGAACTTCAAACGTCAGTTGATCTTTAACGGGCGAAGTGATAAAACCATAAGCCCGATCATTTGCCCAACCGACATTTCCGAAATCCCAAGGCTCCATTTCGGTCTTATCAAAACCCCAATCGTTCATCTGTTTCATCGCCCATTTGCCAGCCATTTCGAGATTCGGCGAACCCGTCAAACGTGGTCCGTAAACATCCGTAAAATTGTGCAAAGTATTCATAATCTGCGAATTTTCCATCGCTTCCTTACGAATTTTCCCATAAATCTCCGCATCCTTATTATCAAACTGAGCGAAAACCCCCGGCGATAATTGCAAAATCATCATAAACGCCAGCATCATCGCTGAAATTCTTTTGAATTTAGTCATAATTTTTCCTTTTTATTTTTGTTTTGTTTTTGATTGTTTAATTTGTGTCTTTAGTTTTTACGTAAAGTTTTCAATAAAGTTTTTATTTTTGAACAATTCATCTGCTATAATTTCTTTTAGATTAATAATGAGGTAAAAACTATGTCAACGCAAGAAATAGGTTTAAGTAATCTTCAAAAAGAACTGCTAAAACTCTACGGAAACGGAGTTTCGGATGAAAGTTTATTTGAAATTAAACATCTTTTAGCAAAATACTTTGCCGAAAAAGCCTCCGATGAAATGGATAAAATCTGGGAAGAAAGAAATTTAACGGAAAAAGATATGCTTGACTGGACAAATGAACATAACCGCTTTGAAAATCGTTCTTGATACGAATATCCTACTTGCCATAATTAGCAGAAAATCTCCCTTTCGCTGGATTTTTGACTGTATTACTAATGGAAAAATTATCTTATGTATTTCAAATGAGATATTGTTTGAATATCAGGAAATCCTTACAAAGAAATTAAGTCCTAATATAGCTGAAAATATAGTCAATTTTTTAACAATCAATCCATTTACTATAAAAACTGACATCTATTTTAATTTCGGTCTAATTTATCAAGATTCCGATGATAATAAATTTGTTGATTGTGCTATTGCCTCAAACGCTATTTGTATTGTTTCAAACGATAAGCATTTTCAGATTTTGAAGGAAATTGATTTCCCACAAATTTTGGTTCTTAAATTGCAGGAATTTGAAGATAAATATAAAGAGAACCTAACAAGAATTTGAAGGAAAAAGTTTATAAGCTTTTCCCTATATCTTTCTTATTTATTCTTCACGCATTTTTGCCAAACTTTCCGTATAAGGTTTTCGAGCCACACCTTTTTCAGTGATGATTGCATCCACAAATTTATTCGGCGTTACATCAAAAGCATAGTTTCCCACTTCGATTCCTTCGGGAGCGAGTTGAATATCTTTAATGTGCGTAACTTCGCGGATGTCGCGTTCTTCGATTGGAATATCGTCGCCCGTCGCACATTCAAAATCAACCGTTGACATCGGTGCGGCGACATAAAATGGAATATTATGCTCTTTTGCCAAAACCGCGACCATATAAGTCCCGATCTTATTGGCGACATCGCCGTTTGCCGCGATTCTGTCCGAGCCGACGACAACCGCTTGGATCATCCCTTTTTTCATAATGTGTCCGCTTTGATTGTCTGTAATCAATGTAACGGGAATTTTATCCTGCAATAATTCCCAAGCGGTCAATCTCGCTCCCTGCAAATACGGGCGTGTTTCGTCGGCATAAACCATCACGCTTTTGCCTTGGTCAACCGCACCGCGAATTACGCCGAGTGCCGTTCCCCAAACTCCGCCCGTCGCCAAAGCTCCCGCATTACAATGTGTTAAAACATTTGAATCGTTTTCCAACAACTCACCGCCGAATTGTGCAATTAAACGCTGTGCTTCAATGTCTTCTTCGTGAATATCTTTGGCATCTTGAATTAGGATTTGTTTAATTTCGCTGACATTTTTGCCGTTGTCTTTTGCTTTTTGAAAGGTGCTTTTCATACGGTCAATCGCCCAAAAAAGATTGATCGCCGTCGGACGAGTTTTTGATAAAACATCGCAAACGTAATCGAGTTCTTCTTCCAGATCGTCAACATTTGTGCCGACAAAATTTTTCGCACCCAAAGCGATTCCGTAAGCACACGAAACGCCGATTGCGGGAGCTCCGCGAATAACCATATCGCGGATGCCGTCCGCCACGTCTTTGTAAGTTTTAAGTTTCAACCATTTTTCTTTAGTCGGAAGCAAGCGTTGGTCAAGCATTTCGACAGATTTATCCGTCCATCTGACAGGTATAATTCCCATAATATTTTTTTGTATTTTTCCTTTGTTGATAAGATTTTTTTGAATATCTATAAAATAATAACCTAAATGTTTAACAAATTAAATTCGCAGAGTTTTTATCTGGAAATTTTCGGTAAAAAGTTGTAAAAATGATTTATGAAAGATTCAGGTGAATTTAAAATAATTTTAAAAGGCGGCTATAAAGATATTATGGACGCAAAACACGCTTTGCAAGACCCGTTTGTTGAAGATTTTGTTGAAGAAACGGGACATTTCCGCTTACAGGATTTTGAAAGCATACGGGTTGCCAACGGCATTTCATTGGGCGATCTGGAAATTGCTCAAACCGATGACGAAACTTTTGAAGTTTCTACCGCAAGAACTTCGCCGATTTTGAACAAACGCCGGGCAGAAGAATTGGCGAAACTTTTGGATGACTACGGAATGTTTGAAGAAGTGGAAATCAAGGATTTTGAATGAAAGAAGCATTTTTAGATGGTCGCGTCGTCGTTAAAATCGGCGATATAACAAAAGAAAAAACCGATGCAATCGTCAATGCTGCCAATTCAACTCTTTTGGGTGGCGGCGGTGTTGACGGTGCGATTCATCGTGTTGGCGGAAAGGAAATTTTAGCTGAATGCAGGAAAATTCGAGAAACGGATTATCCGAATGGCTTGCCGACGGGCGAGGCAGTTATTACAACGGGCGGAAATCTCGATGCAGAATTCGTTATTCACACGGTCGGTCCGATTTACGGGCAGGAAAAGGGAAAAGAAGCCGAATTGTTGGCGAACTGTTATACAAATTGTTTAAATTTAGCGAAAGAAAATAAATTAAAAACGGTAGCTTTCCCATCAATTTCAACCGGAGCATTTTATTATCCGAAAAACGAAGCGGCTAAAATCTCATCAACATCCATAAAACAATTTCTGACGAACAACACTACAATAGAAGAGGTTCATCTTGTTTTCTTTTCGGAAGCCGATGCCGAAATGTTTATGAAACATCACACATTTTAAGTCTTTTTATTACAATCGCAAATTCATACAAGATTTGATAGTTTCGGCACAATGTTTTATATTGCCAAATACTGTCCGAATTAATTCTTACGCAATATTCAAAAAACAATTTATTATGGAGATTTCAAACGAAGCAGTTATAAATATGCAGCCAGCCGTTGGTTTAGAAACCGAAAACAATTTTAGAGATGATTTTTATTTTCAGAGAAATGTTCCGCAGAACCTTGAGTTTTTGGAAACTCTTTCGTGGAATTATTTCTGGTCTTGGAGCAAAGACGGAACACAGCTTTTTCGTGATCTGGATTCGAGGCTTTGGGAAAAATGCGAACAAAATCCGCGTCAGATGCTCAAAAAAGTTTCTGAATTAAGGCTCTGGCAAAAAGCAAATGAGGAAAATTATATTGTTCGGCTGAAAGAATTCGAGGAAAAATTTAATCAATATGTAAACGAACCACCGAAAAATTTCGATAAAATAACGCAGGAAAATCCCGTTGCATATTTTTGTGCGGAATACGGCGTTCATAATTCCCTGCCGATATATTCGGGCGGCTTGGGAATTCTCGCGGGCGATCATTTGAAATCCGCGAGCGATATGAATGTTCCGTTGGTTGCCGTTGGCTTAATGTATCGTTACGGATATTTTCGTCAGGAAATCGCCCACGACGGCTGGCAGGAAGAAACATACCGGGATTCGTTTGACGAAGAACTCGCACTAAAACCTGTCTTAGACGAAAACGGCAATAGAATCAACATTATGATTCATATGCGTGGACGCGAAGTTTACGCCCAGGCTTGGCTGGCACAAGTCGGCAGAATTTCGCTTTATTTACTCGATACGAATGTTTCGGAAAATGATGAAATTGACCGATATGTAACGGGACATCTTTACGGCGGCGATACGGAAACCCGTGTTGTGCAGGAAAAAATCTTAGGCATCGGCGGAATTCGTCTGCTGA
>JALZKH010000015.1 GCA_030859345.1 Acidobacteriota bacterium
AAAATTTGCTCGTGAGCAAATTTTATGGTCAAGCTACTAAGGGCATACGGTGGATGCCTTGGCACTTCGAGGCGATGAAGGACGTGGAAAGCTGCGATAAGCGACGGTGAGAAGCACTCATTTGATGAACCGTCGATTTCCGAATGGGGGAACCCAATAACTCTTATCTGAATTTATAGGATAACGAGAGCAAACTCAGGGAAGTGAACCATCTCAGTACCTGAAGGAAAAGAAAACAATAGTGATTTCGTCAGTAGCGGCGAGCGAACGCGAAACAGCCTAAACCAGTAGGATTTATCCTATTGGGGTCGTGGGATCAAACACATATAGAGAAGAAAATTAACAAAAGTGTATGGAAAAGCACACCATAGAACGTGATAGTCGTGTATGTGAAAATTTTCGACTTTTAGTTTGACACCCGAGTAATGCGGGACACGAGGAATCTTGCATGAATTCGCCGGGACCATCCGGTAAGGCTAAATACTCCGAAGTGACCGATAGTGAACCAGTACCGTGAGGGAAAGGTGAAAAGTACCCCTGTTAGGGGAGTGAAATAGTACCTGAAACCATACGCTTACAAGCAGTCGGAGGTCTGTAAAGACTGACGGCGTGCCTTTTGCATAATGAGCCGGCTAGTAAATGTCACAGGCAAGGTTAAACGATAAGTAAGCCGAAGCGAAAGCGAGTCCTAATAGGGCGATTTTAGTCTGTGGTATTTGGACGTGAAACGGGATGATCTAGGCATGAGCAGGTTGAAGCGTGGGTAACACCACGTGGAGGACCGAACCAGTACAGGTTGAAAACTGTTTGGATGACTTGTGCCTAGGGGTGAAAGGCTAATCAAATTCCGTGATAGCTCGTTCTCGCCGAAATAGCTTTAGGGCTAGCCTCAATTGAATCAACACGGTGGTAAAGTACTGAATGGGCTAGGGGCCCCACAGGGTTACTGAACTCAATCAAACTCTGAATGCCGTGCTTGAATAATTGGGAGTCAGACTACGGGTGCTAAGATCCGTGGTCGAAAGGGAAACAGCCCAAATCAACAGCTAAGGTCCCAAAATCATAGTTAAGTGGGAAAGGAAGTGGGAAAGCACTGACAGCCAGGAGGTTTGCTTAGAAGCAGCAATCCTTTAAAGAAAGCGTAACAGCTCACTGGTCAAGTAGTCCTGCACCGACAATTTAACGGGGCTTAAACTATATACCGAAGCTTTGAATGTATTTATACATGGTAGGCGAGCATTCTGTAACTGTGAAGCATTCCCGAGAGGGATGTTGGAGTAATCAGAAATGACTCTGTCGGCATAAGTAGCGATAACGTATGTGGAAAACATACGCACCGAAAATCTAAGGTTTCCTACGTCAAGTTAATCTGCGTAGGGTTAGTCGATCCTAAGATGAGGCCGAAAGGCGTAATCGATGGGAATCCGGTTAATATTCCGGAACTGTTAGTGTGTGTCATGGGATACGCGATAGGGTAAGCAAGACGGCTGATGGATGCCGTTGAACTAAATAGCCCGTCACTTAGGTAAATCCGGGTGACACAAGGGTAAATACAGGGACGAAAGTACGGAGCTTGCTCTGGAATAAGTTGCTGACCCCAATCGCCGAGAAAAGTCTCGTTTGGCTATACACACAATACATTCGTACCGCAAACCGACTCAGGTAGATGGGGTGAGAATCCTAAGGTGCTTGTGAGAACTCTCGTTCAGGAACTCGGCAAATTATATCCGTAACTTCGGGAGAAGGATAGCCCTGTTCACCAAGAATAGGGTCGCAGAGAAATGTCCCAGGCGACTGTTTAGCAAAAACACAGGTCTCCGCAAAGTTGTAAAGACGACGTATGGGGACTGACGCCTGCCCAATGCTGGAAGGTTAAAAGGAGCGGTTAGGCTTTATGCCGAAGCTGCGAATTGAAGCCCTAGTGAATGGCGGCCGTAACTATAACGGTCCTAAGGTAGCGAAATTCCTTGTCGGGTAAGTTCCGACCTGCACGAATGGCGTAACGATCTGGGAGCTGTCTTAACGAGGGACACAGCGAACTTGTAGTACCGGTGAAGATGCCGGTTACCCGCATCAAGACGGAAAGACCCCGTGCACCTTGACTACAACTTGATAGTGATTTCGGGCAAATAATGCGCAGGATAGGTGGGAGGCTTTGAAGCCGGATTTTCGGATTCGGTGGAGCCAATGGTGAGATACCACCCTTTATTTGTTTGACATCTAACCTAGAACCGTTATCCGGTTCAGGGACATTATCAGGCGGGTAGTTTGACTGGGGCGGTCGCCTCCCAAAAAGTAACGGAGGCGCTCGAAGGTTGGCTCAGGCTGTTTGGAAATCAGCCGTAGAGTGTAAACGCATAAGCCAGCTTAACTGCGAGACAGACAGGTCGAGCAGGTACGAAAGTAGGAGTTAGTGATCCGGCGGTAGCTTATGGAAGTGCCGTCGCTCAACGGATAAAAGGTACGCCGGGGATAACAGGCTGATCATGCCCAAGAGTTCACATCGACGGCATGGTTTGGCACCTCGATGTCGGCTCATCACATCCTGGGGCTGAAGAAGGTCCCAAGGGTTCGGCTGTTCGCCGATTAAAGTGGTACGTGAGCTGGGTTCAGAACGTCGCGAGACAGTTCGGTCCCTATCTGGTGTGGGCGTAGCAAAATTGAAGGAATCTGTCCTTAGTACGAGAGGACCGGGATGGACTGACCTCTAGTGTACGAGTTATCACGCCAGTGGTATCGCTCGGTAGCTATGTCAGGCATGGATAAACGCTGAATGCATCTAAGCGTGAAGCCAGACCTAAGATTAATTTTGCCAGTGAGACTCGTGGAAGACTACCACGTTGATAGGCTGGAGATGTAAGTGCAGTAATGTATTTAGTTGACCAGTACTAATAGTCCCAAGGCTTGACCATAAAATTTATTTGCTTCAAAGCAATAGTTTTATAGACTTTGATTGTTCAACATAATTTGTAATTTATCTAAACTAAATTTTTCCGGTGATTTTGTCGGTAGGGTCACACCCGTTCCCATCCCGAACACGGAAGTTAAGCCTACTGGAGCCGATGATACTGCATCTATCAGGTGTGGGAAAGTAGGAAGTCGCCGGATTTACATTTTAAAGCCCGTTCAGCATAATACTGAATGGGCTTTTTGCTTTTTTAAAGCATCCGAATAAAAAGTGATGATTAAGAAATTTCAAAACTTCGAATATTATTTCAGAGCAATATCATATCTGGTTGCTTTTTGCGGAGTTTTGTCTTTATTCTTTTCGGGCGGAGTCGGAATAATAATTTTCTCACTTTTTATTTTACTTACCGTAACAGCTTGGTTTTTGGAAGACACAAATTGGCAGATTTCCGAAAAGATGGGCGTGATATTAATAATCTTAGTAATTCCGTTTTTTTATCTTGATTGGAAATTCAAAATATCGGGTTTCGGCTCAAACGAACTTTTAGCGGCGGGCGGACTTGCTCGTTTAATTTTATTTCTTTCGGGAATAAAACTTATGCAAAAGAAATCCGATAAAGATTGGATTTTTATTTATGTCATCGCATTTTTTGAAGTTTTGCTTGCGGCGGGTTTGAGTATCAGTCCGTCATATTTGGCAACATTGTTTTTATTTTTGCTTAGTGCGACCTGTGCAATTATCGCTTTTGAAATCCGCAAAACTTCGAGAGATGTTTTAGAAAAACAAATTCCGGTTCAACAAGAAAATGAAAAGCCGAAAAAAATCACAAAGCAAGTAAAAACTCCGCTTTCCAGACTTCCGCTGACGGCAATAACTCTACTCATTTTAATCACAATATTCGCAATCCCTTTATTTTTCACACTTCCAAGAGTCGGTGGAGCAGGCATCGGAAGCGATTTGACGAACAATACAAAGATCACAGGCTTTTCAGATTTGGTAAAATTGGGCGAAATCGGCATACTTCAGCAGAATGACAAAACTGTGATGCGTGTTCGGCTTGATAAAAATGAAAATGAGAATTTGAAAAATTTACGTTGGCGTGGTGTCGCACTTGATTATTTTGATAATAAAAGTTGGAGCAAAACTAGAAATGGTTACAAAGAACCTTTCATAAAAGGCGAGAGAAATTTTTTCTTGGTTAATTATCCATCAAAAAACAGAAAAATCACCGTTCAAACATTTTATTTAGAGCCGCTAAATTCGGAAATATTATTTACATTATCAAAACCAATTGCAGTTCAGGGCGGATTTCAAATAGTCAAAAAAGATTCCGAAGGAGCATTGACAACAGAACGCTCAAGTTTTGAGCGAACAAGTTATACGGTTCATTCAGACACATTTCAGCCAATCGTCGAAAATCTTAGAAATGACAACCAACTTTACACGGAAAAAGATATTAGATATTTGCAGCTTCCGCCAAAATATGACGAAAGAATTCTTAAACTGGCAAATGAAATTATAAAAAAAAATAATGCCGTAACAAGATACGATCAAGCGAAAACAATCGAAAAATATCTGCAAACTCAATTCGGCTACACACTCGAATTAAAAGCTGGCGGCGATGAACCTTTAGCGGATTTTCTTTTCAATGTCCGCGAAGGTCATTGCGAATATTTTGCGACGGCGATGGCGATTATGCTTCGCACACAGGGAATTGCGACTCGCGTGGTCAATGGTTTTCAGCAAGGCGAGTTCAACGAAACGGCGGGAGTTTATGTCGTCAAACAAAAAGACGCTCATTCTTGGGTGGAAGTTTATTTTCCTAAAGAAAAAGTCTGGATTCCATTTGATCCGACACCATTTGCGGGACAATTTGCCGCAAACCAACCCGCAACTTCCATTTTCGGAAAGGTCAACAAATATCTCGAAGCCCTCGAAACTTTCTGGATTCAATATTTCGTTGCTTATGATAATCAGGAACAGCAAAGCCTTTTCAAATCCGTCAAAAGCGGTTTCAACGATTACAAAAACACCGCTTCAACTTGGCTCGCAAGTTTTCAAAAAGAACTCGAATACTGGTGGAAAGATGTTCGCGGCGACAAAGGTTTTGCGGAAAGCATCAAAGCAACCGCAATCGGTGCAGGCTATATAATCGCATTTGCTCTTGGAATCTTTTTGCTCGTCTGGCTGTTTCGCAAAATCTACAATCTTGCAATCTGGAACAAATTCGGAAATTGGGTAAAACAAAAAAACGAAGCGACGATCATCGAATTCTACGAGCGTCTGCAAAAAGTTTTAGCAAGCAAAGGTTTCCAACGCAAACCGCATCAAACACCTTTAGAATTTGCCTTTGCACTAAATATGCCCGAAGCCGTCAAGATCACGGAAAAATATAATCGTGTCCGCTTTGGCGAAAAAGATTTGTCAAAAGATGAATCGAAAGAGATTGAAAATTGGTTAGAGAAATTAGAAACCAATGATAAACTCAAATAAATTATGAAAGTTTGGCAAGTGGTTATTGATACGAGCGTAATTATTTCCGCAATTCGTTCAAAGCGTGGAGCATCGTATAAACTTCTGCTGACACTCGGTCAAAATCAAAATTGGCAATCAAATCTTTCAACCGCTTTGTTGCTTGAATATGAAGAAAAATTAAACGAACAAGCACCTGACTTCGGTTATACTAATGAAGATATTGAATATTTTTTGGATTTTTTGTGTTCCGAAGCCAATGAACCAAAAATATATTTTCGTTGGCGACCATTTTTGAAAGATGCCGATGACGAAATGGTTTTGGATTTGGCAATCGCGGCAGATGCGGATTTCATCATAACTTACAATTTACGGGATTTTCGGAATGTAGAGCGTTTTAATATCAAGGCGATTACGCCATTTGAATTTTTGCAGATTTTAGGAGAAATAAAATGACAACAATAGAAACAAAAATTCCCGATTCGATTTTGCGACAGGCAAAGGCTTTTGCCGAAAGTGAAAATATTTCTTTAGAAGAAGTTATAAATTTATGTCTGGCACATTCGCTCGGCACTTGGACTGCCAAAAGCATTATTGCTGAACGCGGAAAACGTGGAAGCCGTGAAAAGTTTCTGGAGTTTATGTCAAAAGTGCCTGATGTTGAACCTGACGAACAAGATCGTTTAAATTAAGAAAAAGATTATCGAAAGATGAATCTAAAGAAATTGAGGATTGGTTAAAGAATTTAGAAAATAGAGAGAAAAATAAAAATGTTAGAATGTTAAAAGAGGTAAATTATGACACCAACATTTGAAGTAGTATTAAATCAGGCACAAAATTTAACTCCTGTTGAACGTGAAAAATTAATCGAGTCGTTAAAACAAATGGCTAAGGAAAATCAGTCGGATAAGAAGCGTGAGAAAATACGTGCGTTTCGCGGCAAATTCAAAGATATTTTACCAAGCACGAAAGAATTTTTGGCTGAAAAACAGAAGGAAATGGAGTTAGAAAATAAATGAAAACAATATCACAAAATTTAGACAAAATTGGTATTTTAATTTTTGTGTTGATTCTAGTTAATTTTATTTTCATTCTTTTTGAATATGATTATTTTAATCAATCAAAATGGCAGTATTTTGACTTTGGGTTTTTTATTTTAGTTTTGAGTGGATTTTTATTAATTTTCAAACCAACAATATTTAAGATTTTTGCTTTTGTATTGGGTGTTTTGGGTTTAATTTATATATCAAAAGAATTTAATAATATTTCTTATTTCCTTAAAATGTTGCCGCATTTTATAGCGAATAAAACAATAACTCTGACCCAAGTATCATATTTTTTTATATTTCCATTTATTGTTGTTTTATATTCCCTTTTTGCAATAACAGAAAGTTTAGTTACAAAATTTAAAAAGAAATTTATTTTAAAATAAATGAAAAAAGTTGGATTTGTCAGTCTTGGGTGTCCTAAGAATCTTGTTGATTCGGAAGTAATGATGGGGCAGTTGAAAGCCGCTGGATACGAAATTACGAATAGTGCGGACGATGCGGATACGGTTGTCGTCAATACCTGCGGGTTTATCGAATCGGCTAAGGAAGAATCTATCGAAGCGATTCTGGAAGCGACTAATTTGAAATCACAGGGAAAAGCAAAAAAAGTTATCGTGGCGGGTTGTCTTGTCGAACGCTATCGGGATGATCTGATGAAAGAATTGCCCGAAGTTGATGCGTTTATCGGGACGAGTCAGCTTGATAAAATTATTGATGCGACCGAAAAAGATTCTAAAGAATTTAACGAAACCGCACTCACGCCCATCGGCAATAAAACCGCCACATATCTTTACGACGAATACACGCCGAGACTACGTGCCACCGAATCGCACACGGCATTTATCAAGATCGCCGAAGGTTGCGACAGACCTTGTGCATTCTGCTCGATTCCTTCGATGCGTGGCTCATTTCGCTCGCGTCGGTTCGGTTCGATAATGAAAGAAGCACAAATTCTGGCGGAGCAAGGCGTAAAAGAAATCGTGCTGATCGCTCAAGATTCTTCCCGCTACGGCGAAGATTTGGGCGACTTGGACGGTTTGGCAATTCTCATAAACGAACTCTGCAAAATCGAAAAGCTAAATTGGGTTCGTGTAATGTACACATTCCCAACGCACATTTCCAAAGGCTTCTTGGAAGCCATCGCCAACAACGAAAAAGCTGTAAAATATCTCGATATGCCGCTTCAACACGCTTCGCGTAATATGCTCAAAGCAATGAAACGCGGCGGCACACGCGAATCGCTCGAACGCTTGATAAAACGAGTCCGCGACGCAGTTCCGAATATCGCCATCCGCACAACTTTCATCGTCGGCTATCCCGGCGAAACGGAAGAAGATTTTGACGAACTGATGAAATTTATCAATAACTGTAAATTCGATAATGTCGGCGTATTCACATATTCCGACGAAGAAGGCACGCCCGCGTTTGATTTAGATAATAAAGTTGATTTTGAAGTCGCCGAAAAACGCCGTAAAAAATTAATGAAGGCACAAGCCAAAATTTCCAAGAAAAACAATAAAGCAAAGGTCGGCAAAACTTTTAAGGTAATGTTTGAAGGTATTTCCGAACAATCCGAACTCCTCTGGCAAGGACGCTTAGAAGGACGAGCACAGGAAATTGACGGTCAAATTCTAATAAATGATGCTCCAGAAAATTTCCTTCCCATTTCGGGAAAACTCGTCAACGTCAAAATCACCGAAGCACATAATTATGATTTGGTTGGAGAGATTGTTTGAATAAAAATTAGTTAAAGATTTCAGGAAATTAAATCTATGGAAATAAATTTTGAACTTGAACAGAATGATTTAGTTGAATTTTATCAGCAATATGCTCAAAGTCAGTCATCGCACAAACCGCTTGTATATATGTATACAACAATGTTTTATATATTTATTTTTGCAGATTTATTTTATTTACTTTTTTCGGGATGGGGAAATTTTAAGAATTTCGATGAAATATTTGTCAGCATCATTCTGAGATTTGGCGTGGGTTTATTTTTAATGCTTGGAATTTATTTAATTTCGGTTTTGATGCAGAAAAGAGCAGCAAATAAAATAGAATCGGTTCATAATAACGGTATTCTGTGCGAACATAAAATTATTTTTGATGAAAATGAGTTTACTGAAATAACCGATGTAAATACAACAAAACATTCCTGGTTGAGCATTGGTGAAATAAAAGAACTTGATGATTTTGTTTTTATAAATGTAAATTTTGTCGGAACTCATTTTATTCCCAAGCGTTACTTTGAAAATCAGCAGCATATAAATGAATTTGTCGAAACGGCACAGTATTATCATCAATCTGCCAAGGGAAAATTTAATCCTTCACATCTGGCATCTTTTGAACAAAATCTAAGCGAATCAGTTAGAAAGCGTAATCAAATAGAATAAACCCGATTTATGTCAAAGAAAAATCAAATCGCTGAAATTTCCGCTGCTTTTGAAAGTGAAATTTTGGAAAACCGACAAATAAAACCTGAGAATTTTTTCGATTATTTTTCGCTTTGCTTTACAACTTGCGGAGTCGGATATTTGCCGCTTGCTCCCGGAACTTGGGGTTCGATTGTCGGAGTTTTGATTTATTTCGGAATAGTTTCGGCGGAGGCGAAAAGTCTTGAGTATTTTATTGCGAACGGTTGGGAAGTTGCGGAAATAACGGCTTGGTTCTGGGTTTTGAATCTCGTTTTGTTTTTGGTTTTATGTCTGGTTGGAGTAAGAACTTCGGGGCGTGCGGCAAAACTTTTCGGCGATAAAGACCCGCAGAAAATCGTGATTGATGAAGTGATGGGCGTTTTGCTAGTCTTTTTGTTTGTTCCGTTTTTAACTTCCTGGTGGCTGATTTTTGCGGGGTTTTTCTTTTTTCGCCTGTTCGATATTACAAAACCTTACCCGATTGATTATCTACAAAATCTTCCTGCTGGAATAGGGGTTTGTGCTGATGATTTACTGGCGGGAGTTTACGGCGGGATTTGTTTAAGTATTCTGTATGCGATTAGTTTATCAATTTGAAAATTTTATCTGAAAAAGTAAAAGAAAGACAAAATCATCACTACGAGGGCAGTTAGTCTGCTGTATGTTTCATGTTTGGTTTTAAATTTTTTCAACGATTCTAGTTCGCCGTAATGCCATTTTTTTTAATTTCAACATAAATAAATCATAACTCAATTCAAAAGTTTAGTCGAATAATTAAAATCTGACTAGATTTAATGCAGAAAATTAAGTTATCCAAACCAACCTCTACGCCAGAAATAAACTAATAATCCACCGAAAACCACAAACATTATTCCGTAAGTAATTAAATATCCGTATTGTGAATGAAGGAGAGGCATATTTTCAAAGTTCATTCCGTACATTCCGGTAATTACCGAAAGTGGAAGTAATACTGCAGAAAAAATAGCTAATGTTTTCATTACTTCATTTGTTTTGTTGGCGGTTACGCTATAATGAATTTCAAACAAACCGCTGACCAAATCCCTGTAACTTTCAGCCATATCGTAAATTCGCAGAAGATGATCGTGAACGTCTCTGTAAAAAGGGAGAATATGTTCAGGAATCTGCGGAAATTCACCGTGTGAAATTCTGTATAAAACTTCGAGCTGCCGTGTTGAAATTCTCTTTAAACGACCCACGCTTCGGCGAATGTCCATAATTTCTTCTAAAATTGCATTGTCGCTCGTGTCCATTTCATATACGCGGTCTTCAAGTTCATTGATCGCCGTATCAAAATCATCAACAATCGGCATATACATATCTACTAATTTATCCAAAATCTGATGTAAAAGATAAGCCGCACCTCTTTGAAAAACTCTCGGACTATTGCGGATTTGCCGTTTTACACCGTCAATACTACGAAAATCCTCATTATGGTTTGTAACGACGAAATTTTTGCCTAAATATCCGTCAAGTTCTTTGGTAACAAAGTTTGAAGTGTTGGTTTGACTCTTAATTCCGTGAACGATAAAGAATAAATAGTCTGGAAACTCTTCGACTTTCGGCTGATTTCTTTCCTCACGGCAATCTTCGATTGTCAGATGATGAAACTTAAAAATATTTTTGTAAATGTTTTCAGCCTCGCGTAAATCTTCCTTATTTCTGATGTCCAGATCCACCCAGACCATAATTGTTTCATCAGCCAGAAGTTCTGATAAATCCTCAACCGGAACATTTTCCCGAATGGATTTTTCACCTTTTTTGTAAACAAAAATTTCCATAATTTATAAATTGTAGATTGTGAATTGTAGATGATCAGATGTTATTTGTCTTATCAACTTTATAGACAATTTTCATAATGCTACCATAAACGGAAAAATTAAATAAACCATTTACGATTAACAATTAACAATGAACAAAATAAAAGTTTTTATAGCTGATGATGTCAATGATGAAAAACTCAAACCGTTAAGAGATGCAGATATTAGTGTGGTTAAAGAAACCAGATTATCGCCTGAAGAATTGATCAAAAGATTAAAGGATTCTGACGGCGTAATTGTCAGAAGTGCAACAAAAATTACTGCTGAAATAATGGATAAAGCAGAAAAACTTCGTGTTATCGGGCGTGCCGGAGTCGGCGTGGACAATATTGATGTTAAGGCGGCGACGGAACGTGGAATTGTTGTGATGAATGCTCCGGACGGCAACACGATCACAACCGCCGAACATACTTTTGCAATTTTAATTTCGCTTGCTCGAAATGTTCCGCAGGCACACGCAAAATTGCAGACGGGAATTTGGGATAAGAAAAGTTTTGTCGGCGTGGAACTTTACGGGAAAACGCTTGGTGTGATTGGTTTGGGTAGAATCGGCAAGCACGTTGCCAAGATTGCTAAGGGTTTCGGAATGAATATTTTAGTTTTTGATCCTTTTGTTTCTGAAGAACAGGCAAAAGAATTGAATATCGAAATCGGGAGTCTGGATGAAGTTTTTTCAGATGCTGATTTTATTACGATTCACACACCCGTAACGGATGAAACACGAGGGATTATTGGAAAAGATGCGTTTTCAAAAATGAAAAAAGGAGTGCGAATCGTAAACTGTGCAAGAGGAGGACTGGTTGATGAAGAGGCTTTAGTTGAAGCAATTGAGGACGGGACGGTTGCGGGTGCTGCATTGGATGTTTTTTTAAATGAACCGCTGGCGGAAGATTCACCTTTATTAAATAATCCGAAAATTATTACGACTCCGCACCTCGGTGCTTCGACAACCGAAGCTCAGGAAGGTGTTGCATTAACTGTTGCCGAACAGATGCGGGATTATTTATTGACCGGCGAATTGCGAAATGCCGTAAATGCTCCGAGCCTTGCGGCGAAGGAACTTGAAGCATTTCAGCCGTTTATTGATCTGGCGGAAAGTCTGGGACGTTTTCAGAATCAGGTGATAGATGGAGAACCCCTAAAAGAGGTCAAAATTGAATATGCCGGCGAACTTGCCGATAAAGATGCAAATCCAATAACCCGTGCATTTCTATCAGGTTTGCTGGAAAATGTTTCTTCCCGCGTGAATGTCGTCAATGCTCTGCACATTGCCGAAGAACGCGGAATTAATGTAACTATCAGCTACAAAACTGAAAAATCTCTAAATGCAGATATTTGTACGAAAGTTTCTACCAGTAAAACCGAACAAACCGCTTGCGGAAGGGTTTATTCAGATGGAAAGGGACGCATTACGCAAATTGGAGATTTTGCAATCGAAGCAGTTCCGAGTGGTTTTTTACTTTTTAGTAAAAACAAAGATGTTCCGGGTGTGATCGGTAAGATCGGAACGCTTCTGGGCGAAAACGGTGTAAATATTTCGCGGTTTTATTTAGGAAGAAATGAAAAAGGCGGCGAGGCTTTAGCCGTTATAGAAATTGATTCACCGCTTGAGCAAAAAATAATAGATGAACTGCGGAATGTTGAACCGGTCATTACCGTCAGACAAGTAAAACTTTGATGCTCATTTGTTGTTCTCTATTTAACAAACCGCAAATTCCTTAAAGTTTATTTTCTAACCTCTTATATTTTCTTATAAAAAATATAAGAGGTTATCAATAATACTAATGCAGCGGCGGCAGACAGCCAACCGCCGTCGCCGGCATTTATGTGGGCGGATAATGCCAGAATAAAATTAAAGAAAAATCCGGCATAAGCCCATTCTTTCAAAGTTTTTAATTTATTTGACCAAAGCGTAATCGTGCCGAGAATTTTAGCTGTTGCAAGTGGATAAATGATGTATGTTGGAAAACCCAATGAAGTAAAAATTCCGGCGATTTCATTATACTTAAAGATATACATTCCAGCCGCTAAAACCATAAAGACACTCAAAAGAACTGTTGAAATGTAATAAATAATTCTGTTAGGTTTCATTTTTCTCTCCGGTTTGAAACTTTATTTCGAGTATTTTCAAAATCAGTAATAATGTGAACATCAGCACCGATAAATAACATAAAGGAATTCCAATCAGACATTGAGGACAATCCTGCAAACCTCTGATCTGTGAAAAACTGAAATATATCGCAATCAATAATCCTAAAATTGCACAAAGGAAATAGATCATATTTCTGTCTTTAAAAATTTTGATGTGCGATAAAATTATTAAAATTAATAATATCAGAATAATAAAACAAGCGGGAATTTCAAAAAGCGGCGGACAAATATTTCCCGTAATGATTTGTTTTGCAACCAGAAAAATTATGGTTAACAGTCCGAGAATTGAAATAATCAAATTGGCAAAATAAAGATGTGATTTTTTCATAGATTATATTACCAATCATTTTAAATAATTTTTCAACAAATCTTTACTAGATTAATTATCAAAATCTGAAACATTCATAACCATTTATAGCGTAATAATTTATGTTAATGTTAAAGAATAATAAAATATGATTGAAAAAGATATAACCCTGCAGGTCGAAAATGTCAGCAAATATTTTGGGGAATTTACGGCGGTCAAAGATTTGAGTTTTGAAATCAGAGCCGGGCGTGTGTTCGGGTTTTTAGGACCGAATGGAGCAGGGAAAACGACAACGATTCGGATGATTGTCGGGATAACGATTCCTGACGAAGGAAAAGTTGAACTGTTCGGCAAAAAAATCACGCCTGAAATTCGGGATAGAATCGGTTATTTGCCCGAAGAACGCGGACTTTACAGAAAAATGAAAGTTCACGATCAACTTCGTTATTTTGCCGCTTTAAAAGGAGTTCCGGGAAAAGAAGCCGATCAACGGATAGATTTTTGGCTGGACAGAATGAAACTTTCCGAATGGAAACTAAAGAAATCCACCGATCTTTCAAAAGGAATGTCGCAAAAGTTACAGTTCATTGCAACGATGCTTCACGATCCCGATTTGTTGATTTTAGATGAACCTTTTTCGGGACTCGATCCGGTCAATGTCGAATTCATGAAAGATGTTATTAGCGAGATAAAAGCTCAAAATAAGACGATTATTTTTTCAACTCATTTAATGGAAACAGCGGAGAAACTCTGCGATGATATTCTTCTACTTAATAAATCACGCAAAGTTTTATCGGGAAGTTTGCGGCAAATAAAAGAAAGTTACGGGAAAAATGTTATTTCACTTCGCTGCACAGGCGGCGAAGATGTTTTAAATGATACAAAAATTGTTTCTGGCATTATCGAACATTCCGATGATAAGGAAATTTTCTTAGCCGACAATGCTGACTCACAGATGCTCTTGAAAAGATTAATTGAAAGTGGTGCGGTGATTACGAAATTTGAAATGGTCGAACCGAGCCTAAATGATATTTTTATTGACAACGTAAAAGATAAATAATGAAATTTCTAGCAGTTCTAAAACGCGAATATAAAAAAGTGGTTTTTACGTGGGCATTTTTAATAACCACATTTTTGATGCCCTTGCTCGCATCGCTGTTTATTATTGTGCCGATATTTATTTTTTCTATCGAAGGCGAAACAACCCGAATTGCTGTGGCGGATAAATCAGGCAAGATTTCCGAGAGATTTCAGGACAATTTATCGCCTGAAAAAATGAAAGCAAAAGCCATAAAAGCGGCTCAGGAAACTTTAAATAATCCGAATGCTTCGCAGAAAGAACAATTTGATCGTTCGGCGGAACAAATTGGCGGGAAGTTTGAATTCGTAAAGTATAACGCTGAAAATAAATCTTTGGAACAGATTAAACGGGAACTGAACGCTCAGATTTCCGACAAAAAACTGGATGCTTATATAATTATTCCCGCAGATATTTCAAATGATGATGGCAAATTTGAATTTTATTCACGAAAACCGGGCGATTTTGTGACGAATACTGCATTAAAGAATTCTCTGAATGAAGCAGTCCGCTCGCAGAGATTGGCAGATTCAAATATCAGCGAGGAAAAACTTGAAGCGTTAAGTAAAAATATTTCGTTTGAAGTCAAATCTATTACCGATACGGGTGAAGAAAAATATGACAGTGGAAATTTTTGGGCGGCATTTATTGTGGCAATGCTGATTTATATTGTTCTGTTAATCTACGGGCAATCAATTATGTCGGCAATTGTTGAAGAAAAGGAAACGCGGATTGCCGAAATTTTATTTTCTTCGGCAAAACCTTTCGAATTGATGTTGGGCAAACTCGTCGGTGTCGGGTTAGCCGGTTTAACACAGCTGGCAATTTGGGTTACTACTTTAACGATTCTGCTTTCGTTTGGTTTTGTCAGTGCAATGCTTAGCGGTGCGGATATTATTTTGCCTGACATTTCGCCTCAAATTATCATTTATTTCTTTATATTTTTCCTTCTGGGTTATTTTATCTATGCAACAATTTACGCTCTGATCGGTTCGATGGTTACGAATATGCAGGAAGGCGGACAATTTGCTTTTCCGCCGATAATGCTCCTGATGCTTGGATTATATTTTTGTTTTGCTGTCGTCCGCGATCCGAATTCGACTTTTGCTTTCTGGGTTTCTATACTTCCGTTTTTTGCTCCGATAGTTATGCCGGTCAGAATTTTGGCGGAAGTTCCACCGTTTTGGCAAATCGCTCTCGCCATTTTGCTAAATCTTTTGACAATTTTCGGTTTGGTCTGGATCGCTTCGAGAGTTTACCGGGTTGGAATGCTGATGTATGGAAAACGTGCGACCATTCCCGAAGTTTGGAAGTGGATCAAGCAAAGCTAAGGAACTTTCAATTTGCAATTTGCGATTTGCAATTACGAATTATTAAGTCGGACATTTAAATCAAATTAAATAGTTAGACAAATATAAAAGCAAATCGAAAATAAAAACTATGTCCACTAAATTTGATTATTCGCTTGAATATAAGAAACTGGACTTGCGGAAAAATCCAGAATTCTATCGGGTAGGAATCGGTGAACAGGGAGTTCTGTTGGTTGAACCTTACAAATCCGAAATTCTTCCGCACTGGCGTTTTAAAACTCCGGAAATTGCACGAGAATCAAGCAAAAAAATTTATGAAATCTTCTTAGAATACAAAAATCAGAAAGATTTTGTCGGGATGGATATGGCACGAAAATTTTTGCAGATGGGAATAACCCGTGCGAGGCGTTATGCAAATCATAAATCAGGCAGAAAATATGATAAAAAAACGGGCGAAGAATTACCCAAAGAAGAAGACCTCGTAAAAGCCGAGTCTGCAAAGGTTTTTCAGAAATTATATTACAAAGCGAAAAATGACAAAGTTTATCAGCAACTTTTAATCGAACATAAGGAAAAATAAGTAATCGTGCAGAAATAGTTTAGACTATCAAGCGAGATGGGTAAAATAAAAGTAATCGAACTAACGAAAAAACAATGCGAAGCCTTGGAAAACGGTTATCGCCATGGCACGACACATAGT
>JALZKH010000074.1 GCA_030859345.1 Acidobacteriota bacterium
GAAAGGGCGACAGTTCTTTGTTCTTAGAAAATTCGTGGTAGTCGGTGCTTTGACCGACTAATTTTCGGGCGAATGCCCCGTCAGCTTGCTGCGGGGTAGTCCGAAAATAACGAATTTTAATTTACTCTGAAGAAATAGTAGAAATATCGGAGGAAGTGTTGGTTACAGAGAGTTTAGAAACCGCAGAAGAAAAAAATAATGATTTTGAAAGTTTTAGAGATGATCTCGGATTAGAAGAGAAAAGTCAGTCGGATAGTGCGGATGATTATGAAAATCACTATCATTTCGCCGTAGCTTATCAGGAAATGGGACTGATAATCAGGGAATTTCAGGACGCAGCCAATTGTGTTAAACAAAATGACGGCACACGGCGGTTTTTTCAATGCTGTAATTTGCTGGGATATTGTTTTATGGAAAAACAAATGCCGCATCTGGCTTTGATCTGGTTAGAAAAAGCTCTTAAAACGGACGATTTAAATGGAGACGAGAAACAGGGGTTAAATTATGAAATAGCCAATGCTTATCAATCGAACGGTAAAATTGACAAAGCCCAAGATTTATTCGAGCAGATATATACGATTGATGTTGATTATTGTGATGTCAGCGACCGTTTGGAAAGTTTAAATAAGGAACTCACAGCCCAGTAAAATAATTGAAAACGGATAGTGGAGAATGGAAAATAATTTTTTAGAAAATTATCCATTCTCCACTATCTGTTTTTCGTTAATAACGGTTATACTTGAATTTATGGTTGCAAGATTAACCGTTATTTTTTTTATAATCGTCTGCCTCGAAGCAGGCGTTGCACTAACGCTTTTGCCCTGGATGAGTTTTGGCGGACTTGGCGATTGGGGCGATAATCATTTGCTTGCATTATTGGTTGAAACTACCGGATTACCGATTATTCAATCAACCGTTGCATCGCCTTGGTTTCGCGGTGCTATTACCGGTTTGGGAGTTTTAAATTTATTTATCGCATTCTGGGAAATTGCTAATTTCAAAAAGAATGTTCAGATAATTGAAGGAAAACCTAATAAAGAAGATTCAAAAACAAAATGAATTAATGATTTTTAAAGAAGATTATCCAACTGCATATTTAATTACCCAGGGCAAATTCACGGCTGAAAATTTTAATGTTGAAAAGAAAAAACTGATCAAGATGGTTAAACTTGCTGTTGAAGCGAAAATAAGTCTAATCCAAATCCGTGAGAAAAACCTTACTGCAAAATTAGTTTACAACCTAACACGAGAAGTGGCAGAAGTCGTAAAAAATTCAGACACAAAAATTTTAGTAAATGACCGTGCCGATATAGCTCTGGCGGCAAATGCGGATGGAGTTCATTTAACTTCCAAATCTCTCCCGACAAAAAAAATACGTAAAAATTTTCCGTCCAAATTTATCATCGGAGTTTCAACTCATTCACTTGAAAAAGCACAGCAAGCCAAAGATGAAGGATCGGATTTTATTACGTTTAGTCCGATTTTTTTTAAGGAATCAAAAATAAAATACGGCGACCCTCAGGGTTTGGGAAAATTGCAGCAAGTTTGCGAAAAGCTGGAGCCTTTTCCTGTTATTGCACTCGGAGGACTTGATGCGGAAAATTATCAAACAGTTTTAAGAACAGGTGCAAAAGGTTTTGCATCAATCGAATTTTTAAATAATACGGAAAATTTGCGAAAATTAAATTTATGACAAAAATCTGTTTGACAATCGCCGGAGTTGATCCTTCGGGCGGTGCGGGAATTATTGCCGACATAAAAACTTTTTCCGCGTTCGGTTGTTTTGCAACTGCCGCAATAACCTCGATAACATTTCAAAACACACAAGGCGTTTTCGGTGCGGAACATCAAACGGCGGCATCCGTCCGCAAACAGATCGAGCCGATTTTAGATGATTTTGAAATTTCCGCTCTGAAAACAGGAATGCTTCCGACACGAGAAATAATCGAAGAAACAGCGAAAATCATAAAAGAAAACAATTTGAAAAATCTTATTGTTGATCCGGTTGTCCGCTCGACTTCCGGTTTTGATCTGATTGATGATGCGGCTTTGCAATCGCTTATTAAAAAACTCTTTCCGCTGTCAGATCTAATCACACCGAATTTACCTGAAGCCGAAAGAATTTCAAACATAAGCATCAAAAATGAAGCCGACATAAAAAAAGCCGCCGAAAAAATGCAGAAACTAGGAGCAAAAAATGTCCTGATAAAAGGCGGGCATATGCAGATTTCAGATTTCAAATTTCAGATTTCAAATAAAGAAAAAATCAAAAATCAAAAATCAAAAATCAAAAATCGTCTGGCGAGAGATTTTTTATTTGTCAGCGATGAACTGCATATTTTTGAAGCAGAATATATTGACACAACCTCAACTCACGGAACGGGTTGCACGCTGGCGGCGGCAATTACAGCGAATTTGGCTTTAGGGAAAAATTTATTTGAATCTGTAAGAATTGCGAAAGATTTTGTAACTGAAGCGATCAGAACTTCGCCGAATATCGGAAAGGGGAACAGCCCTGTAAATAATGGAAAATGGAAAATGGAAAACGGAAAATCAAGAAAAGGGATATAAATTCAAGTTGGAGTTTGAGTATTAAAAAATTTTCCGTTTTCCATTTTCCGTTAACAACTTATTGTGCGGGAGTGAATATCTGCGGTGAAACATAAGTAACACCGAATGTTATGCCGGAACGCGGGCTGAATTTGGTCAAGCCTAAAATTGCCGCCGTGTCGAAACGCAAACCCGAGGTTTTAATTTGTGTGCCGATGCGGAATTGTCCTTTGCTTTCAGTGCCGAGTGGAGCAGCACCGCTTCTTGTGCTGATTTGTCCGTTGACTTCGCTGGCGATATTTATTGAATCATTAACTCTGTAAATTCCCGCTAAACCGTATAGCAGAACGTCGTTTTGAGTGAATCTCTCGAGCGGAGCGGTTTGAATTCCCAAACCTAAATTGCCGTAAACTTTGAGTTTCGGGTCTTGTCCAGGCTGGCTGCCGAAGGTTTTCTGAACAATCACTTTGCTGAAAATATTTATCTGATTTGTGCCGATTCCTCTTGATTGATCTGTATTCGGAAGTTGAAAACCGAATTTGAAACCTAAAGCAGGCAGGTTTTCAGTTTCGTTTCTTAATTTAACTTTTACTGAGGTTTGAATATCACCGTAATCACTTGTTGAGTTTCCAAAAACATTCAAAGGAATTGCGGGATTTGCCGTCTGAGAATTTATTGCCAGATATTCCTGAACTACGCCTTCGATTTGGATTTCGACATTTGAAGCAAAACCCGTTTTAAGCCTTATATCACCAACGCGGGTTAAATCACCTCTTAATCCCGAAAGAGGAAATTTTGCGTTTTGAATAAAATCCACTCCGGCGGAAATTTCAATCGAGCCGGGCGGAGTTATATCAATATCATCGGTCAAAAGCGGACGCTGTTGAGCCGAAGAATTAATACAAAGACTGAGAATAAAAATTAAAATTATTAAAATGTTTTTCATTATTCTTGAATCAAAAAGTTATTTTACCATAGATTAATTATCAATCTACTGTAAAGTAAAATTTAATAAAATAAAGTAAATAATCTGAAATCTGCACTTGGACAATGTAAATAAAACTTGGCACAATAATCTCGAAAAATTTGTTAAACATCAAATCTAAATAAGGAGCAGAAAAGATGAGTGTCGGAAAACAAACACAAGGCAGACCGACTTTAGGACAAACAATTGCCTCCGAATTGAGAAGCGAAGCGACGGCAACGCGAAAAATGCTTGAACGATTTCCTGCAGGTGAAACGGATTGGTCGCCGCACGAGAAATCTATGACGATTGGAAAACTCGCCAATCACATTTCAGATGTTGCGGGCTGGGTTGAAATTATTGTCAATCAGGAAGAACTGGATTTTGCAGTTTCAGGTTATGAAGTTCCCGAATTTGATACTGGAGCGAAATTAACCGGGCATTTCGATTCATAAGTTGAAACTGCTTTAGAGGTTCTGCAAAATGTTTCGGATGAAGATTTATTGAAAACGTGGCGTTTAAGAAACGGCGATGAAATTTTTTTTGAGATGCCGAGAATCGCAGTTTTGCGTGGAATGGTGATGAATCACCTGATCCATCATCGCGGACAGTATTCGGTCTTTTTGCGTTTGAAAGATGTGCCGCTTCCTTCTGTATATGGTCCGACCGCCGATGAGCAATAATTTAAGGTTTTTGAGAATTTATCAATGGAGTTATTAGATTTAGAAAAAGAAGATTCTGAAACGAGCGGTTTGCGTCTGGTTTCGGACAATAAAACACCTCACGCTTTTCCGGTTATCGAAAAACAGTTTGTCAACTTTATGTTTTTTCGAGTCAACCCGGAATGGCGTAAATTGAATAAGGAAACCAAGAAAATTTTTAAGACGGAATTTCAAAAAGTTTTTAATGAGTTTGACGACAATCTTCTGCTTTTCAGTTATTCGTTGATCGGTTTTGATTCAAAAGCAGATTTGATGTTCTGGCGGGTCGGAAATTCACTTGATTTAATTCAGGATATGACCGCCAAACTTTATGGTACAAATCTCGGCAGTTATTTTGAAACGGTAGATAATTATCTTTCTGTAACACAAAAAATGATGTTTGTGCCAAGCGATTGCAGCAAAAGTGTTGAAGACCGTTTTCACGTTATAGCCGGAGAAAAAAAATATCATTTTCTATATCCCTGCCAAAAAAGCAGTGATTGGTATGAAATGTCGGCTGAAGAAAGAGATGCTCTGATTAAGGAAAATTTTATGGTCGGCAAAAAATTCGACAACATAAAAATTCATATGACGCACGCTTTCGGATTCAGTGAGCAGGAATATCTGATAAGTTTTGAAACCGATGAACCGAAGGATTTTCTGGCTTTGGCTGAAGAACTGCGGCAAACTCCGGCAAGCAAATTTACTTTGCGTGGAATGCCGATCTATACTTGCCGTTTAAGAAGTTTATCGGAATGCTTGGATTCACTTGGCTAATCGAGTGGAGAGTAAAGAGGTAAGAGTAAAAAAAGCCTTCACTCATCACTCGCCACTCATCACTCTTCACTAACATATGATTGCCAGAAAATTTTACATCAGCGGACTTGTGCAGGGAGTCGGTTTTAGATTTTTTACACAGCGTGCCGCCGCCCGACATCAGGTTCGCGGCTACGTTAAAAACTTAGAAGACGGAAGGGTTGAAGCCTACGCTGAAGGTGAAGAAAAATCGGTCAAGGAATTTCAAGCCGATTTACTGACGGGACCGACTTATGCACGGGTCGAAGAAATTGAAGAATTAGTTTTAGAGCCGCAAGGCTTGCATTATACATTTTTAATTGAAAAATAGGAGATTAGCGATTGTCAATTTGCGATTGAAAAAACAATCCCCAGTCCAAAATCTAAAATCTAAAATCTAAAATTTAAATATGGAACATTTAAAAAAACTTATAAGAGAAGTGCCGGATTTTCCGAAAGAAGGCATAAATTTTTACGATATTACGACGCTTTTACAGGATGCGGACGGATTTAAGCAGACGATTGATGCGTTGGTTGAACAGGTCAAGGATGAAAAAATTGACACAGTTATCGGCATCGAATCACGCGGATTTATTTTTGGAACTCCCGTTGCTTATCAATTAGGAGCAGGTTTTATTCCCGTCCGCAAACCGAATAAACTGCCATGGGAAAAAGTTTCGGTATCATATGATTTAGAATATGGACAAGACACTTTGGAAATGCACAGAGATGCAGTCGGTGACGGTCATAATGTTCTAATTGTTGACGATTTATTAGCTACGGGCGGCACAGCACGTGCAGTCGCAGATCTGGTCAAAAAAGTCGGCGGAAACATTGTCAAAATGCTTTTTGTAATCGAATTGGATTTTTTGGGCGGACGCGATAAATTGAACGGATATGAAATAAATTCATTGTTAAATTACGATTCATAAAAAAAACAAAAATCGTCAAGCTCCTGTAGCTCAGTTGGATAGAGCGTTCGCCTCCTAAGCGAGAGGTCGCAGGTTCAATTCCTGCCGGGAGCATTTTTTATTACAAATCCACAAAAATATACTGACAAAATTTGATAACTGATATATAATTTTATTATTTTCATAAATTGTATTGAAGTTTTTCTACACAGATTTTAGTAATATGGGAAAAAGTAAAAAACATCGCCATAAGAGAAAGCATAGGAGAGATAATAAGCCATACTATGTTGTTGGTGTAATTATCTTTTTAATATTTATTTTTTTAGCTTATATGTTTGATTCGTAAATGTATTGATTAGTTCATAAATAAATTTCAGTTTTTTTGGAATAATTATATCAATAGACCTTTATATTAATAACGGAATAAAGGTGGTCAAATGATAGTGGCAGTTTTTTATTAAGCCCGAAATCCGTTACAAGTCTGTTCACATACTCCAATTTGTAATGGAGCCGTATTTGAAAAAATACGGCTTTTTTGTATTCGTTTATAGAACTTTCCGCAAATTTGTGGCAATTTATAAACTGTTATGCAAAAAATCCTGACAGCTGAAGAAATGCGGGAAGTTGACCGCTTGACCACCGAAAAATACGGGATTCCGTCAATTCTATTGATGGAAAATGCCGCTCACGCAACTGCGAATATAATCAAAGAAAAACTCGGAGGGTCGGTTGAAGGAAAATCTTTTTTGATTCTTTGCGGAAAAGGAAATAACGGCGGCGACGGTGCGGCTTTGGCGAGAATTTTATGGACGGCAGGAGCAAGCATTCAAATAATTTTGTTTGGAAAAGTAGAAGATACAAAAGGTGACTCAAGAATTAATTTTGAGATTGCTCATAAACACGAGCAAATTGGAGAAGCCTTTCCGGGTTCAAAAAAAGGATTAAAATATTTCTATTTTTATGAAGTTGAAACATTTGATGAATTTCGTGATTTGACCAAAAATTTCAAAGAAGATGTTTGTATAGACGCACTTTTTGGAACCGGTCTAAGTAGAAAAGTTGAAGGAGAATTAGAAAAAGTAATTGGAAATTTACATCATTGGCAACCTAGAGGAAGAGATTCATTCATAATTTCTCTTGACTTACCATCCGGTATAAATGCAAATTCAGCTTTTCGCTATTCATTGGATGCAGCTGGAACTGAGGTTAAAGATCACCGTTTTACTGCTGCACAACCTGATTTGACTATAACATTCACGGCTCCAAAACTAGCAAATGTTATGTTTCCCGCTTATCAGGCAAGTAAAGAATTAGCAGTTGTAAATATCGGTTCTCCCGAATCATTAATTGATGAAACTGCTTCAAAATTATATTTAATAGAAAAAAAAGATGCTTGGTATTGGGTAGAAAATACAAAATTTTCAAGCGATTCATACAAAAATAAACGCGGCAACGCACTTTTAATCGTCGGCTCAAAAAATTATACGGGAGCGGCGGTTTTGGTTGGTAATGCGGCGATGGTTTCGGGTATTGGATTGGTTACGGTTGCGACAAGCGAATCGGCACAAGAATCTGTTTCAGCGAGAGTTTTGCCCGAAGTTATTACGCAGAGTTTGGCGGAAACTAAAGATGGTGCGATTAGTGAAAAGGCGTTTACGAAAATAAAAAAAATGAGCGAAAAAGCCGATGTTTTGGCGATTGGAAGCGGTTTAAGTTCGGATGAGGAAACAACTCGAAAACTTGTTAGGGAAGTTGTTGAAAAAAGAACAACTCCAATTATTATTGATGCCGATGGTTTGAATTCGCTTTCACCTTTTGATTTGGAAGGTTTGGATGAATTGCCTCTGATTTTAACTCCGCACGAAGGCGAGTTTTTAAGACTTTTGGGAATTGCTGATAAAGAAGCTATCAAAGATAGAGTTCAAGCTGTGCGGGATTTTGCCGAAAAATATAAAGTAATTTTGGTCTTAAAAGGCGAGCGAACTTTGATAGGCGAACCGAGTGGAAAAGTTGTGATAAATCCGACGGGAAATTCGGGACTTGGAAAAGCTGGAAATGGAGATAATTTAACGGGAATTATTACGGGATTTATTGCTCAAACATTAGCAACTGAACACATAAAAAATGCAATTGAATATGAAACGGCAAAAACGGTAGAAAAAGTTTTTGAAGCAGTAGTCGCGGCAGTCTATATTTCGGGTTTAGCAGGCGATATTGCCGAAAAGAAATTTGGCAAACGAACAATGCTGGCAACTGATGTGCGGGAATGTTTAAGTGATGCGTTCAAGGAATTAACATATTCTGAAAAATAAATATTTGATAATCAATTTAATGACTCAAGCCCCAAAATTAAAAACTAAAAAGTATATCTGTAAGTCACCCGAAGAAACTTTTAAATTAGGCGAAAAGATCGGTGAATCATTAAACGGCGGTGAGATGATTTTGCTAAAGGGAACTTTGGGAGCGGGAAAAACATTATTAACAAAGGGAATTGTTAATTCTCTTGAGTTTGATATTGATGAAGTTACGTCGCCTTCATTTACACTTGTAAATCTTTACAAGGCTGAAAAATTCGAGGTTTATCATATAGATTTATGGCGGATTGATGAAAAATCAGATGCGGTGTTTGCTGTCGGAGTGAATGAGATTTTGGAAAATAAAAACGCTGTTATAATAATTGAATGGGCGGAGCGGCTTAAAAATTTTACTTTTCCCGAAAAAACTTTAATTGTAAAAATGGAAGGCGACGGCGATGATCCGCGAATAATTTCAATTTCGGAGAAGTTATGAAAAAGAAAATTCTAATATTTATGAGTTTGCTGCTGATTTTTCCTTTGCTCATAATTTTTTTCAATCAAATTATTGTTATGCCCCGAAATAATTTAGATTTGTCGGAATTAGAAAATCCAAAAATTTTAGTAAAGAAAAAAGAAAGAAAACTTGAACTTTTTGACGGTGAAAAATTAATAAAAACTTACAAAATTGCACTCGGTTTCGCACCCGTCGGAGATAAGGAAGTAGAGGGCGACGGGAAAACTCCCGAAGGCGATTTTTATGTTTTTACAAAAAATTCTAAAAGTAATTTTTACCTCTCGCTCGGCGTAAGTTATCCAAACATTGAAGATGCGGAGCGTGGGTTTAAGCAAGAACTTATTACAAAAGAACAACACGATTTAATAGTGCAAGCTATAAATAATAAGAAAACGCCGCCTCAAAAAACAAAACTCGGCGGCGAAATTTATCTGCACGGAAACGGAAATTTGACCGACTGGACTCACGGCTGCATAGCTTTGACAAATACCGACATAAAAGAGCTTTTCGATATGATTCCCATTGGAGCTCCCGTTGAAATTATTCCATAAATCAATAATTGATCTAACAAATATAAGTTTCGATAACTTGACTATTTTCATTTGAAAATGAATACTTTACTTAATAGTCAAGTTTGACAAATTTATTTATAAAGAGAGGAAAAATAAAAAATTTATGCCATATCCAGAAATAATGATAGGTGGAATGCGACAGGAATTAGCTCAGCTCGGTATCGAAGAAACAAAAACTTCCGAAGATGTGAAAGAAGCGATTGAAAATACGGACGGAACTTTGATGGTTGTCGTCAATTCGGTCTGCGGTTGTGCGGCTGGCGGAGTTCGCCCCGGAATCCGTATGGCTTTGGAAAACTCCGAAGTAAAACCCGATAAATCAATCACGGTTTTTGCCGGTGCTGATATTGATGCAACTGAAACTGCCCGCGAACATTTTAAGCCTTATCCTTCTTCATCGCCCGCAATCGGTTTTATCAAAAACGGTGAACTCGTAAAAATGTATGAACGCAAGGATTTAGAAGGTCGTCCGCCGCAAACGATTGCACAAGAATTAATCAATGCTTTCAATGAAGTTTGTGAAAAAACGGAGGCGGCGAAAAACTAACCTGAGAGTTTGAATAAACAGGTGGGAAATAAAATCTAAAAATTGTTCAAATTTTTACGTTTGCAATACCGACTTATTTAATCAATAACCAAAAATTTAAAAAACTCGTCTGAAAATGGCGAGTTTTTTGTTTTATTTAAGCGTTCTTAAAATCTCTAAAAAATAATAAATTTGCATTTGGAATAAAAAACTATGTAAAATAAATTTTAACAGGCATATGCTTGATAAATCCGAATCTCCTGTCAAATTATTCTTAATGTCAATAAATAATAGAAAATATGTCCGGTTAACTTTGGATATTCCAGCATTTCGAATCACCGAATCGGGCGAAAAAGTTGCCACGATGCTTTATCAAATCAGCATCGGTGGTTGTTTTATCGAATGGGATGAGAATATAGAAAAAGAAAAAGAGTTTAGACTGGAACTTATGCTGCCAAATAAAAATTGGCTGCCGCTTCAGTGCCAAGCCCTGTATTTTGTAAAAGATGATGGCATCGGTATTAAATTTCAAAACATTACTCAATTTGAACAGGAATTAATTGCTCAAATTATGTCGGAAAGTCTCACCGAACATGGAATTCCAGTTAAGATTGATCCATTTTCACCACCAACTTTTTATAACGGCGGTAATGAGAAATCGGAAAAAAATAGTGATGAACAGTTTATCTTTAAAGATTAAATTTTACTTTCAGAAGATTTTCTTAAAATAAAAATTTAAAATTTGTTTATCGGTTGGTATTTTTATCAGGTTTAACTTTATCTCTTGCCTTTATTAAATTTTCATATTTTTTCAAAATCGGTTGAGCCGACAGACCGTGGATTAAAATACTTAGAGCAATAATTGAAATTACAAGCGAGGTTAAATCATACTTACTCGATTTTAGCCCGTGATTCAAGGCATAAGCCAAATAATAAATACTGCCGATGCCGCGTATGCCGAACCATCCAAGCATCCACCTCTGCCATTTTCCCGTCGGTGTTCCAATCAGAAAAATCTGCGTTAAAATCGGTCTGATTAAAAAGAAAAATACTAGTGCCAAAGGAATTGCCCGCCAATCCCAGTAATTCCAGATGCAGATTCCGACAATCATTACAAGAAAAACTTCTAAAATTCTTTCAGCCGTAATACCAAATGAAATCGCTTCTGAAACGACCACACCGGCGGCGATTGCCGGTTCTTTCATCGCTTTTGCCTCACGCACCACATCAACAACATTTTCAGCGGGTGTGTGCGAACTCTCATCTGCATCGGCAAACTTATCTTCCTTATTCTGCTCATCGGCAATTTCTTTCAGGTCTTCAAAAACCTCACTTTTATCGCCAATCGGATTTTCTTCAACAGTTTTTATCTCCGCGTATCGCAAACCCAATCCTGCCGCAAAAACTGCCAAAAAACCCCATGCTCCGACAAGTTCCGCAAAAACGTAAGAAAGTGCGATCAAAGCCAATGCTAAAAAATCATTCGGAGCGGATGAATCTTTATAATGATTACGCAGCCAGATCGCAAATTTCCCGACAGAAAATCCGAGTCCGTAACCGATCAAAAGTCCAACCGGAACTGCCCAAACAAGCCGATGCAAAGCCCATCCGCCGATCCAACTTCCGATACCATTATTCTCCAGCATCAAGAGTGCGAACACGACAAAGGGAAACGCCATTCCGTCATTAAACCCCGCTTCGCCCGAAAGCCCGTACCGCATACGATCTTTATCGTTCGCATTTTCAACCGAAACCGACGAAGCCAAAACCGGATCGGTCGGAGCAAGCAACGCTCCAAGTAAAATTGCAATTGCCCAATCGAATCCAAATGCAAAATGAGCAAAAACCGCAATGCAAACAATCGAAAAAACCATCACGGGAAGTGCCAACCGAAAAGCCGCTCTCCACGCTTTATTTTTAAGCGGCAAACGCAGTTTCAATCCACCGACAAAAAGCGAAATTATCACGGCGATTTCCGTCAGATGTTCAAGAAAAACCTTATTCGCCTCAAAATCAATCGCCACCACATTAAACCCAAGCGGGCTGACTGCAATACCGATAATCAGATATATAAAAGAAGTAGAAATCGGAGTCTGCCGCAAATATGAAGCTGACAAAGCCATCAACAAAAGCAAACCACCGACCAGAGCCATCCATGCAAGAAAATTCATAAATTTGTATTGAAATTAAAACAACTCATCCATCGCTTCTTCCAAATTTCGCACACCGACAACACGGATTCCCAATAACTTCTCTAAACCCCTTTTGTTTGAAGCAGGCAAAATAAGTTTTTTAAAACCGAGCGTTTGAGCTTCTCTGGCACGACTTTGGGCTTGCAAAACTCCGCGAACTTCGCCGGTTAAGCCGACTTCGCCGAAGACTGCGGTTTCGGGCGGGATTTGGAGGTTTTTAAAACTTGAGGAGATTGCTGCGATGACACCGAGATCGGCGGCGGGTTCATTAACTTCCAAACCACCGGCGATGTTTATATAAACGTCGTCATTGGCGAGTTGGAAGCCAAGACGTTTTTCGAGGACGGCGATAAGCAGGGAAGTTCGATTGTAATCAAAACCTTGTGCCATACGTCTTCCTGTGCCGTAATTTGTGCCTGAAACGAGTGCCTGCACTTCAACAAGCATCGGGCGTGTGCCTTCCATACAAACCGTTACAACCGAACCGCTTGCTCCTTCGGGGCGTTCCTGCAAAAAGACTTCCGAGGGATTTCCGACGGGGACTAAGCCTTCATTTGTCATTTCAAAAACGCCTATCTCGTTTGCCGCACCGAAACGGTTTTTTGTCGCACGTATAATCCGGTGGTTGTGATGACGGTCGCCTTCAAAATATAAAACCGTATCAACAATATGTTCGAGAGCTTTCGGTCCGGCAATTGAGCCTTCTTTGGTAACATGACCGATTAGAAAAACAGGCGTTGACGTGCCTTTGGCAAACATCATAAATTCGCTTGCCGCACCGCGAACTTGTGAAACCGAACCCGGTGCTGATTCGAGTTTTTCGCTGAAAACCGTTTGTATCGAATCAACAATAACAAAATCGGGTATTAGTCTTGCTGTTTCATTTAGAATAGCTTCGAGGTTTGTTTCGGGCAGCAGAAATAAATTATCGGCATTCAGACCTAATCTTTCGCCACGCATTTTAATTTGCCTTTCCGATTCTTCGCCCGAAACATATAAAACTTTACCGCCCGATTCGCTCAATTTATTTGAAACGTCGAGAATTAATGTTGATTTTCCAATTCCCGGCGAACCGCCAATTAAAACCAACGAACCCGCGACAATTCCGCCGCCGAGAACACGGTCAAATTCTTCGATGCCGCTGCTTGTGCGTGCATCATCCTGCGATTCTATATCTTTATATGAAATCGGTTTGGTTTCGCGAAAAGTTGAAACGGATTTGCCGACATTTTTCCCGGTAATTTGAGCCGTCGGACGAAAGGTTTCTTCAACTAGAGTATTCCATTTTCCGCAATCGGGACATTGCCCGTTCCATTTGCGTTCCTGGTTTCCGCATTCCTGACAGACGTAGATTGTTTTCGGTTGTTTTGCCATTGATTTTGTTCGTGGTTCGTTGTCAGTAGTTCGTTGTTAATTTAGAGTATTCAACGAGTTTGGATTTTTCTTGACTTGCCACATTTTTATGTAAATTTTATGATAACTTGTTAGTACACAAAACAAAAAAGCAACGAACAATTAACCACGAACAATTTACAAAATTTATGCCCTCACCGAGCCAGCACGCATTTTCTGAAAAAGTCGCACTTATAACTGACGGAACGAATCCCGTCGGGCGTGCCGTGGCGATGCAGCTTGCTTTATTTGGAGCATATGTAATTGTCGGCTTTTCAAGTCCGACGGATGCAGATCGAAATGCTCTTGAAGAATTAAAATCTCTGGGAACTTTGGCAAATTATTTTGAAGCTGATGTTTCAAAGGTAAATGGTGCGAAAAAATTAATTGCGGAAGTTGAAAATTTATACGGGCGTTTGGATTTACTTGTAAATTGTCTGAAATTCGAGAGTGATTCGGCGTTTGAAGATACAACGGAAGAAATTTTTGACAAAATAATTGATGCGAATTTAAAAGGAACTTTTTTTGTAACGCAAGAGGCTTTGCGTTTGATGAAAACTCGTCCGAAAGGGAAAATTGTAAATATTTTTTCGGCTTGTGATTCAGATGAAACGTCAAAAAATCCAGCTTTTGTCGCCGCAAACTCGGCTATGACCGGTTGGACAAAAAGTTTGGCAAAGACTCTGCCGAATAAATTTCGAGTAAATGCTGTGGCGGTCAGCGAAAAGGAAAAAGCACTACCGCATTTTGATAAATTCAGTAAAATGGATGAAGAACTTTTTCGAGTGAAAAAAGGAATTGAGGTTGATGATGTTGCCCGTACGGTTATTTATCTGCTTTCTTCAGAATCAATCGGCTTGAACGGACAGGTTCTCAAAATTGAGTAAGAGATTATTGTTATCAGATAAATTAAATTCGTGTTAAAATTAAAATTGATGAAAATCGACGTGCTTATAATCAGAATCGGCTTTATAGTTTTGCTAACCGCAGTCGGCTGGATGCTCAATCCGTTTGCCGATGTTGATTCTGTGAATACCTGGAATCTGGGTATGGAGGGCAGACGCTTTTTGTCTGCATTTGTCGGACTTATTATTGCTCTTATCGTCATCGCTTTTGAGATGCGTGTTCGCCGTGCAAACCTGAGAACTTTAATCGGTGCTGCAATCGGTTCAACTTTGGGAATTATCGGGGCATATTTAATCGGAATGCTCATAAGCAGTCAGGAAACAGCGGCAGTTCCGGCTGAAATGAAAACTTTCCTGACCGTGGCACTCGCATTTTTTATGGCATATATCGGTTTGATGGTTGGGGCAGCGAAGGGTGAATATATTGATCTGACGGCTCTCGGCGGAATTTTTTCGGATAAAAATGTCAAAAAAGATTATAAAATTCTGGACACCAGCGTAATCATTGACGGTCGTATTGCCGATGTTGCCGAAACGGGTTTTTTGGGTGGAACATTAATTATTCCGCAGTTTATTTTGACCGAACTTCAGCAAGTTGCAGATTCCGCCGATTCTTCAAAACGTCAACGGGGACGACGCGGACTCGATATGCTGCAAAGATTACGAAACAACAGTTCGCTTGATATTCAAATTGTCGAAACTGATTTTCCCAAAGTTAAGGAAGTTGATCTGAAACTAATTGAACTGGGACAGCAGCTTGCTGGTGTTGTCGTAACAAATGATTTTAATTTAAATAAGGTTTCCGAGCTTCGCGGTGTCAGCGTTTTAAATATCAATGAATTGGCAAATGCCTTAAAACCAGTTGTTTTGCCGGGAGAAGCGATGAAGGTTTTCATTTTAAAAGAAGGTAAAGAATACAATCAGGGCGTTGCATATTTGGATGATGGCACGATGGTTGTTGTTGATAATGCCCGCAAACTTATCGGAAATTCCGCCGAAATTGCCGTTACATCTGTTCTGCAGACAACGGCAGGCAAAATGATTTTCGGCAGACTTTGGGAAGACAATGAGGATATTCAGCACGAAAATTCGACAAATATCCACGATACACGCTCGGAAAATATGCGTAAGCAGGCACGGGGTTTTGGTCAGCACGAAATGATCGAGGAAAACTAGGGGATTTGCGATTTTCAATTTGCGATTGTCGATTGTCGTTTATTTTCTAAAATTTGTATAGCCGAGTATGAATACTGCGATTATTGTTGCTGCCGGAAGCGGGAAAAGATTCGGTGGACACATCCCCAAGCAATTCATTGAAATTCACGGAAAACCTGTTTTAATTCATACGCTCGAACGCTTTGAAATGTGCGATTTGGTTGATGAGATCGTGCTTGTTTTAGCGGCTGATGAAATTAATAATTTCAGCGGAAAGGTTCAAAAATATAATTTCACAAAACTAAATAAAATAATTACGGGCGGCAATTCGAGGGCTGAATCTGTTTTCAACGGGTTAAAAACAATTGATAAAAAATCCGCTGAAATAATCGCCATCCACGATGGAGCAAGACCGCTGGTTTCGGTTGAGGAAATTTCAAAAACAATAAAAATAGCCGAAGAACACGGTGCGGCTTGTTTGGTTGGAAAAGTTACGGATACAATTAAAGAAATTTCGGATGGGAAAATTGTAAAAACAATAGACCGCACAAAACTTCGGCGGGCATTAACGCCGCAGTGTTTTCGGTACGAAATGTTAATAAGGGCATTTGAAGAAAACGACATCGGCAAAATTGCAACAGATGAATGTTTTTTGATTGAGCAGATGGGCATTGAGATAAAAATAGTTGAGGGAAGTTCGAAAAACATCAAAATCACGCACGAGGAAGATTTGAAATTTGCCGAGATTTTTTTACAAAAATGAGAATCGGATTTGGAAATGATATTCACAGATTAGAACCTGACAAGCCCTTGATCCTGGGCGGAGTTGAAATTCCATCCGAATTCGGTGCGGTCGGGCATTCGGATGCGGACGCTTTATTTCACGCCGTTACGGATGCGATTTTAGGAGCATTAGCTCTGGGCGACATCGGTTCTCATTTTCCCGATACGGACAAGCGTTGGAAAGATGCGGAAAGTTTGATTTTTTTGCGTGAAGCAATTCGTTTGATGAAGGAAAAGAATTACGAAACGGAAAATGTTGATTCGGTAATCAGTTTGGAAAAACCGAGACTTCATACCTTTATTAAAAAGATGCGTGAGAATCTGGCGAAAGAATTGGAAGTCGGATTAGATCAAGTTAGTATAAAAGCAAAAACAGGCGAAGGCTTGGATGCGGTTGGAGAAAACCGTGCAATCAAAGCCGAAGCCTGTATTTTATTGAGTAAAACTTAAACTAAAAATTAATTATAATACGCCGGAATAATTTCTACGCCGTATCTTTCGGCAATTCTCAAAACTTGATACCAAGTCTCATTAATTTCGGTTGTGTTATCGGAATAGCTGCTAGAATGAAAATTACTACTAGAAGCTGAATTGTTCACATCGTTAATAGAATTCAAATAAGTCGCTTGTTTTTGCCAAGCCTGCATATGTTTTCGCCACGCATATTGAAAATCTCTCGGCAGATTAGAATCATTCATACTCGAAGATTTTATAAAATATTCATTCATCGCTTGGCGATAAGTATCATTACTGTAAAGTTCGACATCTGACATACTACGGTAGCCTTCGATACTTCTGATTTTTTTACTTCTAGCAAATCCATTGCGAAAAACGTCTCTTTTCAAAAGTGATTTGATCTTGTATTTCGCTATACTGTTGTTAGTGCGAAGTTGAAAAATCTGTTGTGAATTTTCCAACTTCGGAAAGCCGAACAGCAAACCGACAAGCGAAACTGAAAGTACAAAGGTTAAGATGAAAGCGGTGAATCCTGATATAAATTTCATTGTTATCTCCTATAAAAACTATTTCCAATACTATTATGCTACATTTGGAACGAAAAATAAATAATCTTTTGCTTTTTTCTAAAAATTATTCTGGCAAAACCCATTCTGTTAAACTAAATTACTTAAATGCGTCCACAAGATATTATTACGAAGAAACGCGACGGCGAAAGGTTGTCTAGAGAAGAAATTTTTTCTTTTATCAAAGGTGTAACCCACGAAAGCTGGGCGGATTACCAGGTTACAGCTTTGATTATGGCGATGTTTATTAATGAATTAGATGCGGATGAACAAGCCTCTTTGACACAAGCGATGTTGGATTCGGGAGAAGTTCTGGATTTTTCCGACATTGAAAAACCGATTGCCGATAAACACTCGACGGGTGGGGTCGGCGATAAAACTTCTTTATTAATTGCACCGATTGCCGCAAGTTGCGGAGTTGCCGTGCCGATGATTTCAGGACGAGGTTTGGGACACACGGGCGGAACGCTTGATAAACTCGAATCAATCGAAGGTTATAATGTCCGGCTTTCAACAGTAAAATTCAAACAAGTTATCAATAAATGCGGCTATGCGATGGCAGGACAGACGGCGGAAATTGCTCCGGCGGATAAAAAAATCTACGCATTACGCGATGCAACTGCAACCGTTCCGTCAATACCGCTAATCGTCGCTTCGATTATGTCAAAAAAACTCGCCGAGGGTTTGGATGCACTTATTTTGGATGTAAAAACAGGAAGCGGTGCATTTATGCAGGAATTCGATGATGCAAAAAAACTCGTTGAAGCGTTGGTCAAAACGGGAAATTCCTGCGGGGTAAAAACTCAGGCGTTAATAACCGATATGAATCAGCCGCTTGGAAAATACGTCGGGAATTCTCTGGAAGTTTATGAATGTATAAAAATTCTGCGGAGTGAAATTGATGAACAAATGCAGCCGACTTTAGAACTTTCAATTGAATTGACAGCAAGGATATTAAAAATGACCGGAGTTTCCAACTCAATTAAAAACGCAAAACTTAAAATTCAAAGTTGTTTAGAAAACGGCAAAGCGTTGGAAAAATTCCGTCAAAATATCGAACTGCAAAACGGAAATCCTGAAATTTGTGATAAACCTGAAATTTTATTTAGCAAAGATTTATTCAAATTTGCAATCAAAGCAAAAAGTTCGGGTTTTATTAATAAAATTATGACCTCGGAGATCGGCTTAGCAATTTCCGAAATCGGCGGCGGAAGGCAAAAGGCGGAAGATTCGATTGATCATTTTGTCGGTTATGTTTGCGAAGTAAAACTCGGCGATGAAATAAAATTTGGTAAAAATTTAGGCATTTTATATTGCCGAAATGAAAAACAAGCAAATTTAATTAGTGAAAAAATACAAAATGCGTATAAAATAAGCAGTAAAAAGCCAGCAGAATTAAAATTAATTAAGACCGTCATTGAATAAAAAAAAAGTATGAAATTCAGGTTTGTATTAAATTCTTCGATAATTCTATTGTCAATTTTTCTAGCTTCTTCCTGCACAAAGATCGAGGCGAGAAAGGATTGTTCCACAAATGTTGGAATAGTTTTCGACATTGGCGGCAAAAATGACCGTTCATTTAACGCGGCGGCTTGGGAAGGTGTGAAGCGTGCGGAAAAAGAATTGGGAATTTGTTTGTATGATGTCGAGCCGGGAAATCCGACTTCAATCGAACCCGCGATGCGTGCGTTTGCCGAAAAGAATTTCGATCTGATTATTGGAATCGGTTTTGCTCAAGGTCCGATTATGCAGAAGGTAGCAACTGATTATCCGAACATAAAATTTGCAATCGTTGACGGTGTAATTTTTGAAGCGGACGGCACAACGCCTAAGAAAAATGTTGCCTCTTTGGTTTTTCGGGAACACGAAGGTTCTTATCTGGTTGGAATGATCGCGGCGGCAAAATCAAAAAGCGGAATTTTGGGATTTATCGGCGGAATGGATATTCCGCTGATTCACAGGTTTGAAAAAGGCTATGAAGAAGGTGCAAAATCCATAAATCCTGAAGCCAGAGTCGTGACAAATTACGTCGGTGTAACCGATTCGGCTTGGAACAATCCGGGAAAAGGAAAGGAACTGGCAATTTCCCAGATCCAAAAAGGTGCGGACGTAATTTTTACTGCGGCGGGAAACTCTGGAATCGGAGCATTTGATGCCGTTGAACAAGCCGGAAAAAATGCGGACGGGACGGCGAAAAAATATGTTATCGGTGTTGATTCTAATCAGAACGGCGTTAAACCCGGATTTGTCTTAACTTCAATGGTCAAACGGGTTGATAATGCGGTTTTCGATGTCGTTAAAGATGTAAAGACGGAGAAATTTGAAGGCGGATTTCACGTTTTTGGACTTGATAAAGACGGCGTGGCTTATGCTTTGGATCAATATAATAAAGGTTTGATCTCAAAAGAAACAATTGAAAAGGTTAATGAAGCCAGAAAAAAAATAGTTGACGGTGAGATCAAAGTTACGGATGCAATGGCTCAATAATTTTTGTTTTATAAATTTGTTGAAGAAAATTAAGGTAAAATTCTAATGAATAATCTGAATCTAAGTTCAATCTTATTAATAACAATAGGACTGCTTTTAATTGCTTACGGCGGATGGTCGCTCTATAAATTCAGAGATTACACTTGGGCGGCGGGTTTGATTTCCTTGGGAATCGGCAATGGATTATTTGGTATTACAAACGGATTTTCCGATCTAACACACAAAGGAAGAATTTTTATGAAAATTGGTATTACCACGCTGATTATTGGAGTTTTAATTGTTGGTTATGTTCTTTCAAAAGGAATGTAAACAAGGGATTTTATATGAGCAAGAGAACAATATTTTATTCCATAATGATTGTTTTAATGGCAATAATTTTAGTAAAAAGTATTGCCTTAGCAGATTCATTTTCGATCATTTTGAATCTTTGTTTTCTGCTCGGTTTTACTTTCGGACTTGTTGCGGAGCTTTATAAATCCTTAAACTATCTTAATTCCTTTTCCACATTTTTTTTCATTTTAGCTTGTTTTGTAATTGTTATAAATTTCCTTTCAAATTATTTCCAATAAAATGCTTGAACTAAAAAACATTACAAAAACTTTCGGTGATGTTGTCGCTAATGACAATGTTTCGATGGAAATTAGAAAAGGCACGATTCACGCGATTGTCGGCGAAAACGGTGCGGGAAAATCAACGATTATGCGGATCGCTTACGGATTTTACGGAGCGGATTCGGGTGAGATTTTTGTTGAAGGAAAACCTGTAAATATTTACAATCCGCACGACGCGATAAATCTCGGAATCGGGATGGTTCATCAGCATTTTATGTTGGTTGATACGATGACCGTTGCCGAAAACGTAATTCTCGGTGCGGAAACGGGCAGTATTGCGAATTTGGATTTGGACAAAGCAAATGAAAACATACTTAAACTTTCGAATGAATTGCGTTTAGGTTTGAAACCCGACGCATTGATCGAAGATTTATCTGTCGGGCAACAGCAGAAGGTTGAGTTATTAAAAGCACTCTATCGGGATGCGGATTTATTAATTCTGGACGAGCCGACGGCGGTTTTGACTCCGCAGGAAACTGAAGATTTTTTTGGGATTTTGCGTCGTATGAAGGCAAACGGCAAAACGATTGTTATTATTACACATAAACTCGACGAAGTTCTGGCAATTTCCGATGAGGTTACGGTGATGCGTGATGGAAAATCGGTTGGATTTGTGCAAACAGATGAAACATCACGTGAAGATTTAGCGAAAATGATTGTCGGACGCGAAGTGCTTTTGAGAGTCGAAAAAACCGATGCTGAACCGACTGAAACTGTTCTGCAAATTGAAAATTTAAAAGTTGAAGGCAGACACGGAATTGCTGTAAATAATGTTTCGTTTAAGGTTAGAAAAGGAGAAATTGTCGGAATCGCCGGAGTTGAAGGAAATGGGCAAACCGAACTTATCGAAGCCATTGCAGGTCTTACTGCACCCGAAAATCAAAGCGGCGATATAATTTTTGAAGGGCAGAATATCAATCAGGTTTCCATCCGTGAACGCAAAGAATTAGGCATCGGACATATTCCCGAAGACCGACACAAACGCGGACTGCTGCTGAATTCGGATTTGTCGGCAAATTCTATTTTAGGTGTTCATTATCGCCCGCCAGCCGTTTCATCCGCAGGAATTTTAGACAATTCGGGAATCAAAAAACGAACATTGGAAATAATCAACAATTTTGATGTCCGCCCGCGAAACCCAAATCTCTCGGCAAAATCTCTCTCAGGCGGAAATCAGCAAAAACTAATCATCGGCAGAGAATTTGAACTCAATCCGAAATTGCTGCTTGTTTCGCAGCCGACACGCGGAGTTGACATCGGTGCAATCGAATTTATTCATCAAAAATTGATCGAATTACGTGATGCGGGAACAGCCGTTTTATTAGTTTCCGCCGAACTCGAAGAAGTTACGGCACTTGCGGATAGACTTTTGGTTTTGCGTGAAGGGAAAATAGTTGGCGTAGTTGATCCGAAAAAGACTTCGGTTGAAGAAATTGGTTTGATGATGACGGGAAGTGAATAATTTTATCTAATAAATTCTTTAATTTTCTCAATTGCCATTTCTAAATTTTCCATCGAAGTTGCATAAGATAAACGCAAAAATCCATCCGCACCGAAACCTGCTCCATCGGTTGTGGCAACGTGAGATTCAATTAATAATTGTTCGGCAAAATCTGCGGATGATTCAAATTTATCGTCGAGCAAATTCCGCACATCTGCAAAGGCATAAAATGCACCTTCCGGCATTACAACTTTAAAACCCTCGATATTTTGCAAAGCCGGAATAAACCAATCACGGCGTTTGTTGTATTGTTCGAGCATTCCATTTACTGCTTCCAAAGATTTTTCCCGATTTTCCATGGCTTTCGCACAGGCATACTGCACAAAAGATGTCGGATGAGTCGCCGAATGGCTTTGCAGTTTGGTCATTTGCTTTGTCCAGTCTTCATTTGTGATCGTATAGCCGATTCGCCAACCCGTCATTGCATAAGTCTTTGAAAAAGAACCACCGACGCAGACATATTTTCGATATTCTTTCGGCAAACTCGCTGCCGAAAAAACTTCCGCAGGTGGATATACGAACAACAAATAGCATTCATCCGTTATTACATAAACTTTATTTTCAATACAAACGTCAAAAATCTTCCGCATCTCATCGGCGGGAATTACACGCCCCGTCGGATTGTTTGGTGAATTAACAATGAGCAGTTTTGTTTTATCGGTTATTGCATTTTTTACTTGTTCGGCAGTTAAAATAAAATCGGTTTCTTCCGTCTCAATGTAAACATTTTTTCCACCGCAAAAATTAACGATTTCAGGAAACGTAACCCAGTAAGGTTTCGGAATCAGAACTTCATCGTCCACATTAATAATTGTTGCCATCGCATTAAAAAGTCCCTGCTTTCCGCCGCACGCCGCCGCAACCTCATTTGGCGAAAAAGTGGCTCCGAATTCTTCTGCGTAAAATTCAGCAATTGCTTCCTTAAAACTTTTCATTCCAGAGGCGGGTGTGTATTTGGTTAAACCTTTTTGCAGCCCTTCCCAAGCATATTGCTTAATAAATTCGGGCGTGTCAAAATCGGGTTCGCCAACGCTCAGATCAATCACCTGATGACCTTCTTCCCGCAGACGGGCGGCGGATTGTGCGGCTTTCAGCGTTGATGAGCCGTGCATTTTTTGTACGTTTTTAGAAAACAGATTTTTGTTTATTTCGGATTCTTGCGGATTCATATTTTAATTAGATTTTTTGTAAAAATTCGACACGATTTCCAAACGGATCACGAAACTCGAATCTTTTGTAATGTGAAATTGGAATACTATCTTTGACCTGAATATTTTTCGCTGTCAGTTTCTTACGCCAATTGTCCAAATCTTCGACCAAATATGCAAGATGTGCTTTAGTTTTTGAGCGGTCAAAGTCATCCTCCGTGCCGATGTGAATTTGTAAATCATTTAATTCAAGCCAAAATCCGCCGCGATTTTTGAGCGGATCGGGTTTTTCAATTTCAGATAAACCCAATAAATTGCAGTAAAACTCGCGGGCTGTTTCTTCTTTCCCTTTTGGAATCGTTATTTGAGCGTGATGTACGTTTAAAATCATTTATTCATCCATAGATTTTTTTGTTCTCGTCGCAAGCATAATTGACGCAAGAATGACTGCTGAAATTCCAATCGGTAAAAAGCTGATTTCACCTTTTTTGATATAAACGATCACAAATGCGGCAATTCCGGCGAGAAACGCAACTATTGCCAACCCAATGGCAAGTCCACGCAAGAATTCAGTTTTCATTACATTCATATTTCCCCTCTTTTGTTTGCTAATTATTTTTTCATTTTCTCACGCATCTTTTCTTCAATTAATGTCGGAACAAGTCCTTCGACACGCCCGCCAAGCGTGAAAATCTGTTTCAAAAGATGCGATGAAACATAAGAATATTCTTCCGCCGCCATCAAGAAAACCGTTTCGATTTCCGGTTCTAAACGCCGGTTCATCAGAGCCATACGCAGTTCGTATTCATAATCGGAAACCGCCCGAATTCCTCTTACTATCGCGTGCCCATCACGGCTTTTTACATAGTCAACGAGCAAACCTTTAAAACTTTCAATGATTAAATTACATCCTTTATCATCAAAATCCAACAAAACTTTTTCGATCATTTCACATCTTTCTTCCGGCGAGAACAAAGGCTTTTTGTCGGGATTATTTAAAACAGCAATAATTATCTCATCGAACAAATCAACGCTTCGTTCGATAATATCAAGATGTCCCATTGTTAAGGGATCAAACGACCCCGGAAAAACAGCTCTTTTCATATTTCATTTATCATTTATCATTTATCAATATACAGAAAATATAAATAGGAAAATAGACAATATTAAAATAATCTGAATTTTGTGTTTATACATTGTAATTACATTTTCATTTGGTTTTAAAATTTTTTATTAAAAATAAAAAAACAAGCGTTTTCAAGTTACTAAAAGGTAAAATCTTTGATATATTCTTTTATTAGTTTGAATTAAAAGTATCTATATTTAGACACAATGACCAAAAAATCACAAGCGGCATCATTTTATGATCTGGAAGGTACACTTGTCAGCACCAATCTCGTGCATACATTAGCATTTTACGCACGCCGCCAACAAGGTTTATTTTCAACCATCAAAAAAAGCGTCGGCACATTAGCAAAACTGCCGATGTTCGGCATAACCGATTTTTATTCTCGAAACGTATTTAACGAATATTTTTTCCAAAGCTACAAAGGCGAATCGGAAGACCGCTTGCGATTTTTCGCCGACGAATTATTTGAACAAACTCTAAAACCAGCAATTTTTGACGGCACGCCGGATTTAATCGCCAAATCGAAAAAACTCGGACACAAACAAGTAATCGTTACGGGAGCATTGGATTTCAGCATCGCACCGCTGGCGAGTTATCTGGGAATCGATGTTTTTGTCGGAAACCGTCTGGAATTCGTCAACGGATATGCAACCGGACGTTTGCTTCCGCCGGTGATGGCTTCGGCAACAAAGGCGACTTGGATCAGAAAATATGCGGAAGAGAACGACATAAATTTATCCGATTCCTACGCCTATTCCGACAGCATTTCCGATCTGCCGATGCTTTCCATCGTCGGACATCCCGTCGCGGTCAGTCCTGATTTTCGTCTTAAACAAGCCGCCTTACAGCACGATTGGGCAATTTTAGATTTAACATAAATATTATGAGAGTAATAAAATTCACAGGTTTAATCGCAGTTCTTTTTGCACTTGCTTTTCTGACTTTTTCAGTTGTTTCCGATGCACAAAGAAGTGATTCCGTAAAAAAAGATGATTCGTCAAAATCAAATATTATTGATGCGAAAAGTTTGATCGAAGACATAAAATATTTGTCATCGGATAAACTAAAAGGACGCGAAACGGGAACAGCCGAAAGCGGAACTGCACGTCAATATATTTTGAAAAGGTTCGGTCAATCCGGCATAAAACCTTTGAAAAAAAGCTATATCCAAAAATTTTCATTCACCGACCAAAAAGAAAATAAATTCGACGGCGTAAATGTTTTTGGATTTATCAAGGGAAAAACATCTCCTAATAAATATATTGTAATTTCAGCACATTACGACCACGTTGGAGTAAACAACGGCGAAATCTACAACGGTGCGGACGACAACGCTTCGGGAACTTCAGCACTTTTTGCGATTGCAAAATATTTCAAGAAAAATAAACCCAATAATTCGATAATATTCGCCGCCTTCGATGCCGAAGAAAAAGGCTTGCAGGGAGCGAGATATTTTGTTGACAATTTGCCCGTTTCTCAAAGCGACATTTTATTAAATATCAATATGGATATGGTTTCACGTAATGACAAAGGCGAACTTTATGCAGCGGGAACATTTCATTATCCGAACTTAAAACCATACATCGAAGCGGTTCAAAAAAATGCACCCGTCAAATTATTACTCGGACACGACGATCCGAAATTAGGACGCGACGATTGGACTTTCCAATCCGACCACGGAGCATTTCACCGCAAGAAAATTCCTTTCATATATTTCGGCGTAGAAGACCACAAAGATTATCACAAACCGACCGATGATTTTGAAAATATCCAGCCGAAATTTTATGTAAATGCGGTTGAAACAATTGTGATGGCGGTTAAATCTATTGATGAGAATTGGAAATGAGTAGATAATATATTTATGACAGAAAAGGAGATATAGATTTATGCCATCTGTAAATGAAGTAGTTAGAGCATTCAATAGCTTGCCAAAAGTTGAACAAGAAAAAGTTCTTGAAATTTTGGTTGAAGGTGAACAGCAAAACACTAAGAATAAGGAAGTTCAGGAACAAGTTGCACGATTTAAAAAGGCTGAAAAATGGTTAAAAGAAAATCGTGATGAATATCTAGGTCAATGGGTTTGTCTTTACGGTGATAAATTGATTGCAAACGGTGAGGATGGTCGCAAAGTTTTTCAACAAGCTAAGGAAAAAGGTATCGAATCACCTTATTTAGTGAGAGTTATTGAAGAACCTGAGGCATTTTGCGGGGCGTGGTTATAATGGCAGAAGATATTTTATATAAAATTGCTTATCAATATAACACGCTTGAGTCGGGAATTCCTGTTCCTACAGTTTTGCGTTTCAATGATATTACAGCTGATGTCAAAGCCAAGATTGATACTGGTTCAACTTTCTGTGTGTTTGAAAGAATTCACGGAGAAAATCTCGGATTGGATATTGAAACTGGCATTCCTTTGAGAATTTCAACAGCGACGGGAGTTTTTGATACTTTCGGACATACGATAAATCTTTCAGTTCATACTTTAGAAACTGAATCAACAGTTAATTTTGCGGCAGAAGAAAGTTTCTATCTAAACATTCTCGGCAGACAAGGTTGGCTTGACCGTGTAAAACTCGGACATTGATTACGAAGGCAAACTTTCATTGAGTGAATATAGAGAAATATAATGAATGATATTTTGGGGTCGGTTCTTATTTTTATTTTATTAGTTGTATTAGGATTTTTCTTAAATCGGCATCAACAAAATGAAATAAAAAATAGGAAAGATAAAATAAAAAATAGGAAAGAAACTTTAGTGAAGGCACAGAAGGCTTATAAAACTGAATTGTCTAAACTTAAATCTAATTCTAATAACGCAGATTTGAAAGAGAACGTCCTTAGGTTAGGTCGAGAATATTCTGGATATACAAGAAAATTTCAGGGAATAGATGGTATTTCTGTTGTTGACGAAGTTGCAATTATGAATGATATAAATGCTGCTTGTGCAAACTTTGTTTCTTTTCAAGATAAATCTCATCAATCAGTTGAAAACACAATAGAACAAAGGTTGAAAAATTTATCTGAATTAAAAGCAAAAAATCTGATTAACGAGCAAGAATTTAACGAAAGAAGAGATAAAATTCTAAACGAAATTTAAAATATGGCATTACAGCTAAGACGAAAAACACACGAATCAGTTATATATATTGACCGCGACTCGGCACCTAGGATTATGCCGTTTGGTGAGGATTTTATATTGGAAGATATTCCGATCGGGACGCGGGTGATCTATCCGAATCCGCCGATCAAGGGCTTGCCGAATCGGGAAGCAGCGATACGTTATGCGGTGAATAATCCGATTGATGCAAAACCGCTTTACGCACAGCTTGAGCCGGGAATGAAGGTGACTATTGCGATGGATGATATTTCGTTGCCGTTGCCGCCGATGGCTACGCCGGACGTGCGGCAGACGATGCTCGAAGTCGTTTTGGATATGTGTTATGCGAACGGCGTGGATGATATTCATCTGATCGTCGCCAATTCCTTGCACCGCAAAATGACCGAGTGGGAAATGAAACGGATGGTCGGAAGCACGATTCACAAAGCGTTTTATCCCGACAGATTTTACAATCACGATGCCGAAGACGACGAAGGTTTAGTAACAATCGGACATACGAAACACGACGAACCGCTTCGCATAAATCGTCGTTGTATGGAATCGGATTTGCTGATTTATCTGAACATAAATCTCGTGCCGATGGACGGCGGACATAAATCTGTTGCCGTTGGGTTATGTGATTATGAAAGTTTGAGGACTCATCACGAACCGCAGACAATTATTGATTCGGATTCATATATGTATCCGCCCGATTCCGAACTCAATCACAAAGTTCACCGTTTGGGAAAATTGGTTGATGAAAACCTCAATGTTTTTCACATCGAAACCGCTTTGAACAACAAAATGTTTGACGAAGGTTACGACATTTTGACCAAAAATGAAGACGAATTCACATTCGCCGACCGTATGAAATGGGAAGCGATGAAACGCACATTTTCAAAACTCCCGCGTGCCGCCAGGCGTAAAATGCTCCACGCGATTCCGGCACAATATGAAGTTATCGCGTGCTTTGCGGGCGAAACGGAAAAGGTTCACGACAAAATACTTGAAAAGAATTATCAACAGTATATCGTCCCCGTTAAAGGTCAATGCGACATAATGATTACGGGCATTCCCGACATTTCGCCGTATAACGTCTATTCGGCTTTGAACCCTTTGCTCGTGCAGGTGATGGCACTCGGTTATCACTTCAATATGTATAAAAACAAACCGCTTCTAAAAAAAGGCGGCGTAATGATTATCACGCATCCGTGTTTTGACGAATTCGACCACGATTTTCATCCGAGCTACATCGAATTTTTCCACCGCTTACTACCTGAATCGCGTGATGCTTTTTACCTGCGAGAAAAATACGAACGCGAATTCGCCGAAAATCCCGCCTATATCGAAATGTATCGCCGCGGCAACGCCTATCATCCCGCCCACCCGTTCTTTATGTGGTATTGGGGCGAAAACGGTCGCCAACACGTCGGCAAAGTAATCGTCGCCGGAGCCGAAAACGCCCACGTCCCAGAGATTTTAGGTTGGGAACGTGCGGATAATTTGACGGAAGCGATAGCTATGGCAAGAAGTTATATGGGCAGAAACGCCGAAATTTCAATGTTGCATCAGCCAGTTATTGGTTTGTGTGAGGTTACGGATTAAATTTAAGAGACCACAATTTGTGATGGGTTATAGATTATGGCAAGCAAACAGAAAAATGAGCAATTGATTGCGATTGATGAAATCGAAGAAAAGATTTATCTCATTCGTGGTGAAAAAGTAATGCTCGATAGCGATTTGGCTGAAATTTATGGTGTTGAAACAAAAATGTTAAATCGTGCAGTCAAACGTAACATTGATCGTTTTCCCAAAGATTTTATGTTTCAACTTGATGATGAGGAAACGGAAAGTTTGAGGTTCCAAATTGGCACCTCAAAGAAAGGTCGTGGCGGAAGACGTTACAATCCTTATGTTTTTACAGAACACGGTGCAGTAATGTTAGCAAGTGTATTAAATAGTCAGACAGCAATTGAGGCAAGTATTCAAGTTGTCAGAGCCTTTGTAAAAATGCGTTCGCTTCTTGCTTCACATGAGGAATTAGCCAAGAGAATTGAAAAATTAGAAAAAACGACAGATAAATATAATCAAAATTTCGTAGCTATTTCGCAGTTGTTAAAAAAGATTCTAAATGATCCTAAATTTCTGAAACGCAAAATTGGGTTTGTTGAGGAAAAGAAAGAGAAGTCTAAAAAATGAACAAAGAATTACAATTGGGAAAATATGAGTTTTTTCCGTATGACTTCGTATATAAAGATGTAACGGCGGACGAAATTTCTAAAATATTCAGCAAACTGTTAAAAGATTTAGAGAAGAGTAAAATTTTGACTAACAGAAGCTGATAATTGTTTTACATAAAATGACGAACTGATAATGATAAGATCACATGAGACTGAAATAATAGGGAACTGGATTGAAGTTGAGGAAGGTGTTGTTGGCGACGAAAAATGTAAACGAATCGAATGGCTGACAAGCGAATACTTGAAAAAAATTGGATTCAGTTCTAAAAGCGGTGGCTGGAATAAATTATTTCAAGATCCACTTGATAAACGATTTTGGGAACAAACCTACCCGCATGGCGACTGGCATGGTGGCGGTCCACCAGCTTTAGTTAATATTTCTCAAGATGAAGCAATAAAAAAATATCCAGAATTATTTGAAAAAGAATAGAGAGAATGAAATTATCACCAACCGAAATATATAAAAATAAAAATGTCTTTTTCATCGGCGGCACGGGCTTTGTGGGCAAGGTTACGCTTTCGATGTTGTTGAATAATTTTCCCGATGTCGGGAAGGTTTTTATGATCGTGCGGGCGAGGAATGAAGAGGAAACGCTGAATCGTTTTTGGAATTCCGTTGTGCCTTCGCCGACGTTTGATCCTTTGCGGGAGAAATATGGCGACGGGTTTGAGGAATTTATACGCGAGAAGGTCGTTCCTGTGAATGGCGATGTTTCGAGCGATTTTCTTGGGATGGACGAGACCTACGCGAAGAAAATAATGTCGGAATGCGATGTGATTATTAATTCGGCGGGGAATGTTACGTTTAATCCGCCGTTGGAATCGGCATTGCGGACGAATGTTGTCGGGACGAATAATGTTTTGGGTTTGGCGAGAATGATGAAGCGTCCTTGTCTGGTTCACGTTTCGACTTGTTTTGTGGCAGGGAAAAGGAGTGGTTCGATTTGGGAAAATGAGCCGGTTGTCGGATATTTTCCGCGAAAAGATGAACTCGTCGGGACGACTTTTGATGTTAATCAGGAGATCGAAGATTGTGCGAGAATTTCGGAACAGGCACGACAGGAAGCGGATGATGCGGTGAATATTGCTAAGTTTCGGGAGTTGGCACGACAAAGACTTCGGGAAGAAGGGCGTGATTTAGACGACGAAAAGGCGATAAATTCGGCGATCTTTCGTGAACGCAAAATGTGGATTCGTGAACGCACGACGGAACTTGGCGAAGAACGGGCGGAATATTGGGGCTGGACGAATATTTATACTTATTCAAAATCGCTTGCCGAGCAGATCGTTGCACAGCAGGACGATATTGTGAAAAGCCTCGTGCGTCCTTCGATTGTCGAATCTTCGGTTGCGTATCCGTTTCCGGGTTGGAATGAGGGTTTTACGACGACTGCACCGCTAATTTTAATCGCACTTCGCGGTCAGCCCATTATTCCTATTAATGAAAAACTCGTTCTCGATGTTGTTCCCGTTGATATGGTCGCGGGCGTAATGCTGGCGGCGGCGATGGAGGCGATGGTCAATGACGATCCACCGCTTGTTTATCAAGCCGCAACGGGCGATTCAAATCCGAATGATATGAAGCGGATCACGGGTTTAGTCAGTCTTTACAAACGCAAACATTTTAAGGAAAAAGAAACGGGAAATTCGCTTGTCAATCGTTTCCACAAGATGGTCGAAACTTCGCCCGTAACGCAGAAGGCTTATGAGCGGACATCTACGCCGATGTTCAATAAATTGGCTAAGCGAGCGAATTCGATGCTCGATAAAGCCACGCCCGAATGGGGCGGCGGCAGGCTCAATGACATCGTTTCGGATGTGAAAAAAGGTATTGACGAGTTTGAACGCACGACGCAGGAAACAATGGACGCTTTTGCTATGTTCAAGCCGTTTATGGTTGATAACGAATACAATTATCGCTCGGATAATGTGCGGGAATTGATGTCGAAGATTAAGAAAAGTGAGAAGGATTTGCTGCCGTGGTATCCCGAAAATCTCGATTGGTATGATTATTGGCTGAACATACATTTTCCCGGTTTGCGAAAATGGGTTTTGCCTCAATTGGAAGAAGATTTGAAAGCCGTCGAGCGACGCGATTATACATACAAAGACCTTGCGGATTTGTTTGATACGGCGACGAAGCGTTTTCCAACCCGCGTTTCGATGAAGATCGAGCGAAACGGCAAAATGGAGCAATACACTTACGAAGATGTTCGTGAATTGGCTCTGCGTGCCGCAGGTTTTTTGGCTCACAAGGGAATTCAGCCCGATGATCGCGTGATTTTGTTTTCGCACAATATGCCCGAATGGGGAATGACTTATTTCGGAATCATCAAAGCGGGAGCAACCGTAATTCCGATTGATCCCGCAAGTTCGGTCGACGAAATTATCAATTTTGCAACAGCTGGCGAAGTATCGGCAATTGTTATCAGTCCAAAATTGTTGGAAGAAAATCCTGAATTAGCGAAAAGATTGCAAGAAATGGAACACGGACACTCTGTCCGTAAAAGTCATGGGCATTCGGAAGTTGAAGGTAAAAAGAGCGGACAGAGTGTCCGTGTTCCGATTTACACTTTTGAAGATGTTTTTGAAATGCCTGACGAAACCGAAGAAGCGAAACGGCTTGCATTATTGCCGAATCGAATTGTCGCAACTTCGCCCGCGTCCTTGATCTTTACATCGGGAACGACGGGAACGCCGAAAGCCGTGATGCTTTCGCACAAGAATTTTACTTCGATGGTTTCGATGCTTTCAAGCGTTTTGGAAATGACGGTTGAGGACGGCATTTTGTCCGTTTTGCCGATGCACCATACGTTTGAATTTTCGGCAGGTTTTTTAACGCCTTTTACAAACGGAACGCAAATTCGCTATCTCGAAGAATTGTCGAGCGACGAACTCGCACGAGCCATCGAAAACGGACACGTTACGGGAATGGTCGGCGTTCCCGCACTTTGGGAAATGCTTCACCGACGCATCAAAACTCGGCTCAGAGATCGTGGTGATTGGATCGCAGACTTGGCAGACAATATTATTGATTTCAACGCTTGGTTACGCGACAACACGCCGTTCAATCTCGGTCCGATTGTATTTTTCCCGATTCACGATGGAATGGGCGGACGTATGCGTTATCTGATTTCGGGCGGTTCGGCGTTGAGCGAAAAAGTTCAAAAAGATTTGCACGGACTCGGATTTAATGTCCTCGAAGGCTACGGTTTGACCGAATCTTCGCCTGTTTTGACCGTAACGCGACCTGACAAAATGCTTAAAGGAAGTGTCGGAAAACCACTTCCGGGTGTTGAAGTTATGATTGATAATCCCGACAGCAAAGGTGTCGGCGAAGTCCTCGCTCGTGGGCAAAATGTGATGCTCGGATATTACAAAAACGAACAAGCCACAGACGAAGCAATCAACGAAGATCGTTGGCTCAAAACGGGCGACCTCGGCAGACTCGACGAAGACGGAAATTTGTATATCGTCGGACGCTCGAAAGATATAATCATTGATTCAAACGGTAAAAATATTTACCCGGATGAGATTGAAGACCTTTATTCTAAATCCGATTTTATCAAGGAACTATCGGTTGTTGGTTTGCCTGACGAAAACGGCGGCGAAAAAATTGCGTCGCTCGTCGTGCCTGATTATGAAAAGGATATTTCCTTAACTCGTGCTGAAACGAACAAAATTGTCGAGAAACATTTCCGCGAAATTTCGGCGACATTGCCATTTTTCAAGCGTGTCCAAGTTTTGCATTTAACGCCGTTTGAATTGCCGCGAACTGCTACGCGAAAAGTTAAACGCCCCGAAGTTGTCGAAATGATTGAAACTTTGGAAAAGCGGCAGAAAAATAAAACAAACAAGGTCGTCGAATCAAAGGGCGATGACAATATTTTATGGATTCGCAAGATCGTCGCCAGCGTTTCAAATCAACCGCTTTCGGAAGTTGCATCCGAATCGCGTTTGACCGATTTAGGTTTTGATTCATTGATGTTTGTCGAATTGCAAGGAGCAATCGAAGACGGCGGCGGTCGTGTTTTATCACCTGACGAACTCAACGAAGTCCAAACCGTCCGCGAAGTTTTGGCGGTCGTGCAAAGAGTTGATAAAACAAAGAAAATCGCCGACGAACCGAAGACCGAAGACAACAAAGACGACGAACTTTATATCCCTTCGCTCGTCAAAACGGTCGGCAACAAAATCGTCAGTTTCGCCCAAAAAGCACTTTACGAAAACATCCTCGAAACCAATATCGAAGGGCGTTCAAACGTCCCGCCGCACACGAATTTTATCGTTTCATCAAACCACGCTTCGCACCTCGATATGGGCTTGCTGAAATTCGCACTCGGCGACGATGCCGCCGACCAAACCGTAGCAGTCGCGGCGGCGGATTATTGGTTCGACACAAAATATAAACGGGCGTATATGAACAATTTCACATCGCTCGTTCCAATCGAACGTTCGGGCAGCCTCCGCACATCGCTCCGCCACGTAACGCAAATCCTCAATGAAGGCTACAACTGCCTGATCTTCCCCGAAGGCACGCGAAGTCTGACCGGCGAAATGGAAGAATTTAAACCCGTCATCGGCTACCTCGCTATAAATAACAAAGTCGGAATCCTGCCACTATATTTATGGGGAACTTTCGAAGCCTTCCCAAAAGGCACAACCGTCCCGAAAGTCGAAAAAGTCGGCTCAAAGATCGGTGCAAAAGTCGGCAGATTCTTGGAGTATGATGAATTAGCCGAAATGACCAAAGGCGTTCCAAACACAGAGGCTTATCGCTTAGTTGCCGCCAGAGTCCAACACGAAATAGAAAATATGCGTGATGGCAAAAAGGATAAATTTGATGTCAAAGCGATAAGGAAAAAATGGAAGGCTGAAAAGCGTAAGACGAAGAAGAAAGAACCGATGATTGATGAGTAATGAGAAGAGGATTAACCAAATGAATAAAATAATTTTACTTTTAGTTTTTGTAATATTTAGCCAAAATACTTGTAGCCAAAATCCAATAGAATTCTCTGGCGGAGCTGACATTCAATTGAGAGATTCTTTACGGAAAGATTCTGAATTTGTTCAAGCCAGTTGTGGGATTGGACAATCTAACGACATTATTAAGAAAGAATCGAAAATAAAGTTAAAAGCCTATCAAAATTTTATAAATAATGATGGAATATCGAAAATCAAAATAAAGTGTGAAACAAATGAAGGCGATCCCATTTATTCATATTTTAAAGTGAACCCCATTGTCTAGACAGCAAATGCACTTTTTTAAGGTGGAATTTGATTAGCTAAAAATCTCCGGTTTTTTTTCTCCTATTTTAATCTAAAAGAATTCCCCGTCTGCTTGCAGCGTGGGTTTCCTTATTAGCCCTGAAAGGGCGACAGTTCTTTGTTCTTAGAAAATTCGTGGTAGTCGGTGCTTTGACCGACTAATTTTCGGGC
>JALZKH010000126.1 GCA_030859345.1 Acidobacteriota bacterium
AAAGGGCGACAGTTCTTTGTTCTTAGAAAATTCGTGGTAGTCGGTGCTTTGACCGACTAATTTTCGGGCGAATGCCCCGTCAGCTTGCTGCGGGGTAGTCCGAAAATAACGAATTTTAATTTACTCAAACCAAATACAAAAACAAAATTATAAATGACAACTAAAAAACACCGCGAAGTTATCGGCGGACATTTACTCGTAATCGGCGGTGCGGAAGATAAATATAACGAACGCAGGATTTTGAAGAAATTCATTTCTTTAGCTGGTGGAAAAGACGCGGAAATTCTAATCGTTCCGGTCGCGTCGGATTATCCCGAATTTATGGCGGACGTTTATATGCGGGCGTTTCAACAACTCGGTGTCAAAAATCCGAGAGTTTTGCGTTCAATTTCGCGGCAGGATATTTTTGAGATCGATGCCGACGAAATGCTTGACGGAATCACCGGCGTGATTATGACGGGCGGCGATCAGATGCGTTTGACTTCGCTGATGGGCGGAACGGAATTTTCACAAAAACTTCGTGAAAAAGCCCGAGAAACCGATCTTGTCATTGCCGGAACAAGTGCGGGAGCGGCAAGTATGAGTTCTTCGATGATCGTCCGCGGTCAATCAACTCCGCATCCGCATAAAGATTCGGTCAGACTTTCGCCGGGCTTGGGATTAATCAAAAATATAATCATTGACCAACATTTTACAGAACGCGGGAGAATCAGCCGTTTGATAACGGCGGTTGCCTATAATCCATACAATCTCGGCATTGGAATTGATGAAAACACGGCAATAATTTTAAACAAAGACGGCGTTTTGGAAGTCCACGGCGAAGGAACTGTAACGATTGTGGACGGTTCGGAAATTTCTTACAACGAGATTGCTGAAGTAGATGACAACGAAGCATTCAGCATTTTCGGTGTAAAAATTCACATCTTAAACGACGGTTTGTTATATGATTATTTTGCACGAAAACCGATTTCGCCAACGAAGGAATTTTTATTGCCTGATATTGATTAAAAATCGTTCGTTGTTCGTCGTCAGTTGCTCGTTGTTATTTTTTCACGATTAGCAATCAACAACAAACAACGAACAATGAACAATGAACATATTAGAAATCAGAACATTACGCGGTCCGAACTATTGGAGTGGTTATCGCAAGCGGCTTATAATAATGCGGCTTGATATTGAGGATTACGAGCAGAAGCCGACCAATAAGATCAAAGGTTTCTACGGGCGTGTGAATAAAACTATGCCGAGTTTGAAAACTCACGGTTGCAGTTACGGCGAGGAAGGCGGATTTTTACAGCGTGTCAAAGAGGGAACCTGGGCAGGACACGTGATTGAACATTTTGCACTCGAATTACAGACGCTTGCCGGAATGGATGTCGGCTACGGACGAACGCGGGAAACTGATGAAAAGGGAATTTACAATGTCGTTTTTGCCTATTTCGAAGAAGAAGTCGGACGTTTTGCGGCACATTCAGCGGTGCGAATTTTTCTTGATCTGGCGGAAGGAAAAGATATTGAAATAATAAAAGAATTAATCGCCAAAGACGTGCAGGAAATGCGTGAGATTCGGGAAGATGTGCGGTTTGGTCCGAGCACGGGTTCAATTGTAGATGAAGCCGAAAAACGCGGAATTCCGTATATTCGTTTGAATGATTACTCGCTTATCCAACTCGGTTACGGTGTGAATCAGCAACGCATTCAAGCAACGACGACAGACAAAACAAATATGATTGCTGTTGACTTAGCGGGCGATAAGGATGCGACTAAGAAAACTTTAGGTGATATGGGTGTTCCGGTTCCAAAAGGGTATCGAATTCAGGACGAAGCAGAATTGGACAATGTTATCGAACACATCGGTTTTCCGGTTGTTATAAAACCGCTCGATGCAAATCACGGACGTGGTGCGACAATTGGAATCAAAACAATGCGTGGAGCAAAAAACGCATTTGCCAAGGCAAAAGAACATTCTCGAAATGTGATTGTTGAAAAATCTTTGAGCGGCAAAGATTTTCGTGCGTTGGTTGTTAATAATAAACTTGTTGCAGTAGCAGAGCGAACTCCCGCCCATATCATCGGCGATGGAAAAAACACGATTCAGGAATTAATTGATAAAACAAATTCTGATCCGCGTCGTGGTTACGGACACGAAAATGTTTTGACGCAAATTGATGTTGATTCTCAGACAAAAAGACTTCTCAAACACAAAAAATATACGCTCAAAACCGTTTTGGAAAAAGACGAGAAACTATATTTAAAATCAACCGCAAATATTTCGACAGGTGGAACGGCGATTGACCGAACTGATGAAGTTCATCCGCAAAACGTATTTTTGTTTGAACGCATCGCTCAAATTATCGGCTTGGATATTGCGGGAGTTGATGTCGTTGCTCCGAATATTTCCGAACCTTTGACTGAAAACGGCGGTGGAATTATTGAAGTAAATGCCGCACCGGGTTTTCGTATGCACCTCGATCCATCGGAAGGAATCGGCAGAAATGTAGCGGAATATGTGATTGATATGCTCTTTCCGCCCGGAAC
>JALZKH010000167.1 GCA_030859345.1 Acidobacteriota bacterium
ATTTTCCGTATCTTGAGCGAACGGTATCGCAATCGCCGCCGCCGATTTATGCTGCGAGTTAATCTGATAGCCGGATTGTATAATTATGCAATTGAACATTAAATTACTTTTTCAAGAGGTCTATTTACAACGATAAATGTTATAAATCCTAAAAATATTCGATAAAGATAAACATATCTACGAACACTTCTGAAGAGATCGCTTTGGTAAAAGGGTATTTTTGATTTTAGATAACATAAAAACTCCCCTATTATGAAATGAGAAAAGTTTTTTTTGTTTCATAAATTAAACAGCTTCCGATTGCGATGTGAAATTAAACTCTTTTAATTTCAAAGCGGGAATCAGCGAAGCGTTTCCGCCGCCGATTCTTTCAGGTTCGCCGATCATTTCAACATTGCCGCTTGCCAGCATTTGAATTGTTGATTGATTAAAACGGAAATTTTTAACAGGATAAGCGATTTTTCCGTTTTCGATCATCCACACACCGTCGCGGGTTAAGCCCGTAACGCTTGCGGTTCGCGGATCGGTGGTGCGGATATACCAGAAGCGGCTGACAATTAAACCTTTTTTCGTGGATTTTATCATTTCATCCAGACTTGCAGATTTGCCGCTCGTTTCCAAAATCGTATTGACGGGTCCCGGTGTCGGCTGTGTTTCCTTCTTTTTTGCCCAAAAACGCGAATAGATCAGATTTTCCAAAACGCCGTTTTTGACCAGATAAATTTTTCCGGCGGGAATTCCACCCTGTGCAAATGGCGAATCGGGAATGTTCGGATTCCAGGGATCGCTCAGAATATTAATTCGCTCGTCAAAAATCTTCTGACCTAGTTTTGTCTTTCCGCCTGTTTCGGAAAATGGACTGCGACCTTCTTCTGCCAATCGTGCGTCGAATTGAAATGTGATTCCTCCTAACAAATCTTCCACCGCCTGCGGTTCGAGAATTACTGGATAAACGCCGGGTTCGATAGTTCGTGCATTGCGTCCGTCAATCGCTTTTCTGATTGATTCGTTGGCGATTCGTTCCGTATCCAAATCCTTTATAGCAACACTACTCCGCCCGAAATATCCCGAACTTTGCCCGTCAGGAGTTCGTGCGGTCATCGAAAGACTGGCGTAAGTTCTTTTATTAAAGCCGAAGTTTTTATTTTTCGTCGCAAATCCGCCCGCAATCGCTCTCGCTTCGTGGAAACCTGCACTAATTACTCCCGCTTTGTCGCTTTTTTTAAGAATTTCGCTGATATTTTTTGCCCGCACCGGAAGTGAAATGTCAGCGGTTTTTTCATTAAAAGCCATTGATTCTTTATATTTTTGCAGTTCCAATGTCGGCAAATATTGCGGGTCAACCGGCGAAATTTCCGCAATTTTCTCGGCTTCTACGACCATCGCTTTAAGACTCGCATCATCAAAATCAGTCGTTGATGAAGAACCGCGTTTGCCTTTGCTCCAAACGGTAATATTCGCACCGCGTTCAAACGTATTTCCGCTGGTCAAAAAAGCATTTCTCGCAAAACGCAAGTGAGAATATTTTTCGCTTGAGACCGAAACTTCCGCATCGTCGGCTTTTACATAGGACAAAATTTTGTCGGTTATTTGTTTTACTTCTTTTTCGTTTAATAGCATTATTTATTTTCTCCGAGATCAGCTTGCAGCAGTATTTAAGACATTGATATTTCTAAAACGTGCGACCGGACAACCGTGTGAAACGGCGTTTGATTGTCCGGGCTGACCTTTTCCGTCGTTGAAAGTGCCTGGTAATTCATAAGTTGATTTGCCACCGAGTCCATCGCAGGCGTTCCAAAAATCCGTCGTGCGGGATTGATATGCAACATCTTTGAGCATTCCCATTACTTTGCCATTCTTGATTTCCCAGAATGTCTGCCCGCCGAATTGGAAATTGTAACGCTGCTGGTCAATGGAATAACTTCCGCGTCCGTTTATCATAATTCCGTTTTTTACATCGGCAATTAATTCTTCGGCGGAAACATCTTTTTCATTCGGTGCAAGCGAAACATTCGGCATACGCGGAAACGGAACACTGCTCCAACTGTCGGCGTGCAAGCATCCGGTAGATTTTTTCTCACCGATCAGCGGTGCAAGACTTCGCGTCGTTTGCCATCCGACAAAAGTTCCGTCTTTAACCAAATCCCATTTTTGTCCCGGCACTCCTTCATCGTCCCAACCGATGGTTGCCAGTCCGCCTTCCTGCGTGCGATCTGCAAAAAAGTTGACGATTTTTGAGCCGAATTGAAGTTTATTTGTTTTATCGGGAGTTAAAAAAGAAGTTCCCGCATAATTTGCTTCCCAGAGCAAAGCCCGGTCGAGTTCGGTTGAATGCCCGACGGATTCGTGAATAGTTAGAAATAAATGCGAAGGATTTAAGACAAGATCATATTTGCCGGGTTCAATCGGTTTCGCCTTTAATTTTTCAACCGCTTCCTCGCCCGCCTTTTTCGCTTCACCGATCCAATCGTATTCGCTCGTATATTCCCAACCCGATTGACTTCCTTGTGCCAAAGCATTTCGGGTTTGAAAATCGCCTTTCGCCCGGTCAATCGCCGTAACTGAAAAATCCGGCACGCCGCGAATGATGTATTGTTCGACTCGTGTGCCGTCCGTCGTTGCCAAAAATTTCTGCTCATTCACCCAAGCCATCGAGGAATTCACAAAACTCACGCCTTTTACGCCAAGTGCCGCTTCATTTAATTTCAGCAAAAATTCGATTTTTTCATCAATCGGCACATCGAACGGATCGCGTTTAAAAGTGCTTTTCCAACTACCCGAAACTTTCGGAGCGTCAACGAGTTCAATCGGTTTTGTCTGATACACAGAATTTGCCTTAGCAATTTCAACCGCTTCCCGCGTAACCCGCTCAACTTCTTTTAAATTTACCAGAGGACTTGCAGCAAATCCCCAAGTTCCTTTGACCAAAACCCGCACACCAAAGCCGTAGTTTTGCCCTTTTGCCACAAATCGAATTTCGCGTTCGCGTGTGCCCAGCGATTCAATTCGGTATTTGTTGATGCGTATATCGGCGTAAGATGCACCGAGTTTTTTGGCAAGGGAAAGTGCCGCATCAGCCAATTTATTTTTATCAAAATCGGGAAGCGGCTTTGAACTTAGATCAGCCGAATATGCCCACGATGGAATTGCCGCTGCTCCGAGTGCTAAACTTGTTGCTTTTAAGAAATCACGACGGGAAATTGTCATAAGTTGGACCTCTTTCAGATAAATTTCTGAAACCTTAGAAAAAATTATTGTTGAAAAGATGTGTATTTAATTGATTGGATAATTATGTAATTTCAGATGCGAAACTGTCAACTCAATTTTAAGATGATCTACTCTAAAAAAAATTGACAAAAAAAAAGGGGGGGGGCTATAATGCTCTCAAAACATATTTGAAAATTAAGAATTATCTTATTTTAACTTTTTACTAAGCACTTAATCAAAATGGAGTTAACCTAATGAAAATTTCAAAAGACTTTTACTATCTTAATTTTTTAGCGAATATTCTTGTTGTCCTAGTATTTACTCTGCTTGTCGGATTACTCGCTTATCGAATATTTTTCCAACCTTATTTAGGCTCGCTTGAAGCGGAACTTCTTAGTGCGGGAGATGATTTTAAAGGACTGCAAGAAGTCAATTTTGGTAAAAACTCCAACACCATTCTGCTTGTTTTAGATGTTAAGTGCCAATATTGCACTCAATCTCTTCCTTTTTATAAAAAACTTATTGCCGAAAGTAAAGAAAAATCGAATATTCGGGTTATAGCTGTATTTAAAAATAAGGCGGAAGAAGTTGAACATTATCTAAAAGAGCATGGAATTGATATTGAATTCATCCCAAATGTTAATTTAGTCGAGTTAAAAGTTGATGCAACCCCAACGATCATTTGGGTTGATACAAATCAAAAAATTGTGGGTTCGTATGAGGGTTTCCTTAATGAAAAACAGGAGTCAACTTTTTTTGAATTTTATGAGAAAAGATTATCCGGCAGGTAAATAAGCGGATTGTCTTTCAAAAATAAAGGAGGATTGAAAAATGAAAAAAATAAATTTGTTAGTTGTGAAGTTGGTTTTTGTTATGGCGAGTTTGATTTTAATTTATGGTTACGGTTTATATGACGTATCTGCTAGGTTAGTTAAGTGTAACGAAACTCAAGCGTGTGCTGGAACTTGGACGGGTGGTTGCAATTGCGGTGATACAGATTGTCGCGGGTGTTTTATACCTAATGGGCAGAGTGGATGTGGAACTTGCAGTAATGGAACAGTTGTTCCCCCTAATTAAAAATAGAAAATGAAGTCAATAGTTATAAAATTAGTTTTGTTTGCATTTGGATTGCTTGCCCTTATCTCATTAAATTTTTTACCTGCTGAGGAGAGAGCAGGTTGTCCAACTGCAAAAAAATGTATTGGCTCTGTTTATACAAGTTGTCGTTGTCCTGATGGGAACTGTGGAGGATGCCTTAGGCGACAGAATGGGACTGGATGTGGAGTTTGTGCAAAATGTAAAAGTGCGGAGTAATCAATATGGTTTATAAATGTATTACAATTTTTATTTTTCTGAGTTTTTTTGGTTTCGTATCATATTCACAGGTTGATAACACTAAAAAAACTTCAAGCACCAATAAACAAGAGAGTGAAAAAGAAAAATTTGAAAAAGAGCAGGCTGTTTTTTTATTAAAAAAGATTTTGCTTGAATCAAAATCAATTGAAAATTTTCAACAAAAAACTTATGTAATTATTGAAGCCGCTGTTACTCTTTGGGATTACGATAAGCCTTTTGCAAGAGAATCTTTATTAGATTTTATTGACCAGTCATTTGCAGATTATCAGGAATTATTGTCAACAAATAACAGAACGTCGGAAGAAAACAATAAATTACAAGATTTAAGTATTACACTTAATAAATCCCTTAAAGCATTAGCTGGAAAAGACCTTGAAAAGGGAAATTATTGCAAAACAAATTTTTTGAAATCAAACAGCAAAATTTAAAAGGTAAGGAATTAGATGAAAGACTTGAATTAGTTTCAGAAGGATTGGAACTTGATGAAAAACGAACGCTTGATTTATTAACTGCAATTCTTCAACAAGGTGTTCCTAGTGAATTTCCCAAACTAATATCAACTCTAAAAGAGAAAAACCCTGATATTGCCGAAGCCCTGTTGCAAAGAGCAATGCAAAATCTTGCTGTAAATCCAAATTATCAAAGTTCAGATGCAATTTATTTAAGTATTGCTGTCTTTAATGAAGAGGGAATTTTGATACCTTCGACCAAAGATGAAACAAATCCGAATAATTTTTTTGTATTTACTTCTTTTATCGGAAAGTCAAACCAACCAACTACTAAAGAAAAAATTTCCAATTATTTTTCAGCTGTGCAAAATTTCTTCAACTCACGTTTACAGAATCAGGCAAACGGTTTTTTCGATTCTCTACCAAATCTAATCGGGTCTTATTTCCTTATAGAGAAATTAAAATCTTACAATCAGATTTATGATTTAGCTAATTCCGAAGGCTTAAACAGCATTTCGATAACAATTGCCGCACTAATGCAAACTGCCGGATTTAATCAACAAACTTTGTCTGATGTTAAGGGATATGCACAACGCCTTACTAATTCTAATAACCCTTTGGGTTTAGATGATGGAAAGGATTTGCTTGAGAAAGCGGAAAACGCAAAAAATGCTGATGAAAAATTGGATTATTTAATTAGTGGAATAATCAGACTTATTGAATTAAAACAATATGAAAAAGCAGAAAGAAAAATTTTTGACATTGAAAGTGTGGAAATCAGGGATTCATTAAATTTATTGCTCAATATGCGATCTGGAATGGAAGCAATTAAACTGCAAAATTGGCGTGCCTTTGAAAAAAGAGTTGAGAAAATTTCCGAAAATCGAATTCAAGCCTTTATGTATTTGAAAGCTATTTCGGCTTTTAAATCACAAAAAGATAATAACTTGCTATCAGAATATACACTTAAATCAGAAAAAAATATAAAAGCTGTACCTGATAAAAGTGCTAAGGCTAATGCTTACTTCTATTTAACTGACTTGCTTTTGTCAATAGATAAAACTACTGGCATTTTAACCTTGCCAAACGCTATAAAAGCTATCAATGAAGCTTCCGATTTTAACGAAGATGAATTTGAAATAAATATCAAAATTCCAACAAGAAAGACCTATTTTGCTGAATATATAGGAGCAAATTCGTTTAAAAATACTTTCTCGAAACTAGCTGAAATTGATTGGAATGACTCACAAGTTCAAGCACTTCAAATTAAGTCTAAAGGTCTTCAAGCGTTGGCTCAGGTTGCAACGGCAAAAGAAGTTTTAAGAAAAACTCGAAAATAAAAAAATAATCAAATTTGGAAGCCGACTGGTTCTACTGTCAATTTAAAATAAGAAAAAGCCCGATATGCTCTCCCCTTCATATCAGACTTTTCTTAAAGGTCGAAACGGTTTCTCGCCAACGACCAAACTTAAAATTGTTAAATTGTTCAAAAATCTCTTGCCGGTAAAGTTACTTTTTTCGTGAGTTTTATTTCAAAATTTTCATCCGTTTTGATGCGGACATCTTTACCTTTTCTTAAAAGTGCCGTTCCTGTTCCGGCTCCTGCTCCCAAACCTGCTCCGATCAATGCTCCGTTATCGCTCCCTGAAACCGTACCGATCAATGCTCCGATTGCCGTTCCGCCGATGACTGCCAGAATTGTCGGCGTATATGATGATTCGGCTTTGAGTTTATTTACCAAAACCCCTTCGATATTCAGCTTTGTGCCTTCTTCCAATCGAAGCGTTTCAAATAAAACCTCTAAATCTCCGTCTTTTCCCGCCAAAGAAGCCCGTTTTACTTCCGTGATGCGTCCTTCGATAATTGCTTCCGCCGGAAGCACGACAACATTGCGGATCACAAGCGGCTCGGCAACTCGAACAATAAATGTATCGCCCACTCCGAAAGATTTAGAATTTATTTCATTTGCCATCCGAACTGTGATTTTTGTTCCAGGCTGCAGTTCATAAACACTCGAACCCGAATTTTCAACCTGAGCAAAAAATGAAACAGAATTTGCAAAGAGCAATATAAAACTTAGTGCAAAGATTGCGGTCAATCTCTTGAATAAAATCATTTAAGACCTCCATCTCCGCTAGATATAAAACATCTGCGGTTATTAAGTGCAATGTGTGTGCCAATGAAAAGTTAAAATTGTTAAAGCCGTTTTATTATCGCTTGTTTAGAGCAAATCTCAAAGGAATTTTGTGTGAATTGATCATTTAGAAGGAAACAATATCGTGTATGGAATAAACGATATGGAATAATTAAACAATAAATATATTAGAAAAACGAAATTCTAAAGTTTTTAAAAACTCTGCGGAAACCCAACTCCCAATATATTACGGTGCGGAAGTTCAGTATTAGGATATTGTCTAGGTGTAGATATAAAAAAACAAGATTTATTCCTTTGCGAGCCTGGCAATATTGCGGGAGAAATAACAAGTTCCCGACAGGACGCACAGCTCGCAAAGTAAAAGGAAACGCAAACCAAACACAGGTAAAAGCATAAGTTAGCAGGGGCAAGCGACGCACATTCCGCCGCATTCACATTCGCCTGATCCGCAAACTGTCCATTCAAAACTGCGGAGTCTCATTGCTTTATAACCCTTCACGATCTCGCCGTTAAATTCGACTTTTTTAATACAACCGTTCGTCATCAATCTCTGAAGTTGACCGATTAAGGAATTGAATTTTCCCTTGTTGGGAAGTTCGTGGATGTATCCGTTAAATTTTAATATTTTGGTCTGTTCATCATAGTGATAGAAAAGATTTTTGTTTATCTGATCTTTGAGCAGACTTTTAGCAAATTCCTCTTCAATTTCTGTTTTACAATCGCTCGGCGGTGTCGGTGAAATAAATCGGGGATCGGGTCGCCATTCAAAATTTACTGAATCAGTGCTGCCTTCAAATAAAACTTTTCTGACACATTCTTGACTGCGGAATTTATCAAATCCATTAAGTAATGCTCGAAAATTATTGCCGTTACCGTGGATATATCCCTTAAAAATAAGTTTGTGGTCGTCATAGCTCATTGAAACATTGCCGTCGTCAAACTGTTTGGATAATGTATTTGGAAGTTTGGGGATCTGATCCATTAATTCCTGTTCGGTAACGCTTTGACAAATTGCAGGTTTATTTCCTTTGGAATTTCTGGGTATTGCATTTTCCTGTGCAGAATCCATTTTGCCGGATGTTTTTTCGGTTGAACTATTTTGACTTACTTGCGTGGTTTCTACCGAACAGCTGTTCAGAAGCAGTAGGGAAAATACCGTAATCATAAACAAGAACATAATCTTATTCATTAGATTTTTCATTTTTATTCTCCGTAAATTTGGGGTTGACTAACATAGAAAGCAACGTAAATCTGGTTTGCTTACCAAAAAAGAGAGTTTTACTGTCCGATGACCACACAAGGCTGGAGAAATACAGTCGCGGATCATTATTCCCGGTCAATTTACGAGAATCTCCGGCTGTTAAAGGTGAAATCCAAACATCATCATTCCCACTTGAACGCGAAGTGTAAGCAACCGCTTTGCGACCGGGTGATAAATGTATATTGTTAAAATAAGTATCTTTAAGAATTGTCAGATTACGCTGTTCGCCGGTCTTGAGCGATACAGCCAAAACCGGAACTTCCGGTGGCGACAGAGTAAATTCTTTTAACTCTTTTTTTTGAGCAAAGATCAGTTCATCTTCGTTCAAAGACCAACCTAAAAGCCTCACATCATCTTCCGTTTCCACTAATTTCTCTTGACGATTTGCTTGAATATCATAAACCCACACGAAATACTTACGTTTGCCCGCTGAATCCCTTTGTTTCGTACGCGAACTGTAAGCGATCTTTGTTCCGTCAGAGTTCCATATCGGACAATAAAGATACTGGTTTTTGTCACGATTATCGGAAAGTTTTTTCTCTTTTGAATCAATGGCAGATATAAGCCGGATATCAGAAATTCCATCTTGTGTTGTTGGAAAAGCCAGAAGCGAACCGTCCGGCGACCAGCTAAGATATTTTAACTGACCAATATGATAAGGCGTGATGGAATATTCCAATCCCTGTATGCCGTGTGCAGAAATGCGTTTTAAGTTATCGCCCGTTTTCGCCGCCTTCCATATCTCATGATTTTCACCGGCAAGTTTGAGAAACGCAATCGTTTCACCATCAGGCGACCACTGCGGCATAAATCCGACTTCGGCAAGCTGAAGCGGACTGCCGTCTTTTGAAACGGATTTTGTTACGATTGAACCATTTAGCAAATTACTGCCCTGACGCAAGTTTTTAATTGACTGATAAACTATCGAACTATTGTCGGGTGAAACATCCGCCCATAATTCTGCTTCTATTTGCGAAGCTGACAGAGATTCTTTAGCAGTTTCTATATCTATTTTCCAAAGGTCGGCGGTTTCCGTTACCGTAGTGAATAAAATTTTTGCACCGTCCGGCGAGATGTCCTGCACGAAGCTGTCGCCGTCGTCAAATGAAATCTGAACGGGATCGCTTCCGTTTAAATTGCTTGAAAATATTTGATAAAAATCTTCTACTTTCTGGCTGAACAAAAGGCTTTTTCCGTCTGATTGCCAAATCATATTTTCAATTGGTGTTTTCGATTCAAATACTTGTGTTGCTTGAGTATTGTTAAGCATTTTTACTTTTATTTTCCAGCTGTCATTCTCTAACATCAGAAATGCAATGCGGGATTCATCAGGAGAAATTTTAATAATTCTTACGGGAGTTCCGTTAGGAGGGAAGTTTGTGATTTGAGAAACTTTGCCGTTTGCTGCATCAGCTGCAAAAAGATTGTAACTCCCTTGAAAATAAATTTTTCCGCTCTCAGACCAAAAACGCGGCTTGGATTCGCTGTCAATGTTTTCAGCAATAAGTGTCTGCGATCCGCCCATCAAGGATACACGCCAGATTCCGTGGGTGTTGCCGCGTTTTGAGTAAAAGGCAATTTCATTTCCATTCGGCGACCAGATGGGATAACGGTTATAATAATCATTTTTTGTTACTTGTATCGCATCACCTGAGTCGGTTTGCTTAACCCAGATGCTTGTTGCACCGGTTTTTGTCGAGCCGTAAGCAACAAATTTTCCATCCGGTGAAAACGAAGCTGTGCTGGAGAGTTCGCCGGAGGAATTTGACCAATTTGTTATTTTGTATGTTTTTAATGAACCGGGTAAAATAGAGTCGGACGCACCCGTTTTCCCCGTTCCACTAAAAGCAAACCACCAGATCGAAACTCCCGTAATCATTAAGATCATCATACCGAGTGCTATTTGAAAATAAGGCAATCGTTTTTTTGTCAGTGTTTTAGCTTCATTTTCGATAACTTTTTGACCGACCAGAGTCTTAGTAGTCGTTCTCGATTTATAAATCTGCGTGTGAAGATCAACATTATCTATGCCGTTCGGTTGGACGCTCTGCTCTAGATTGTTTTTAAAATCTAATTCACGCCTGACTTCTTTTAGATCAGACAATAAATCCTTCATAGTCTGATAGCGTTTACTTCGATCTTTTTTAAGACTCTTGTCAATAATTTTTGTTATTTCGCGTGGAACTAATGATTTATCAAGCGGTCGAGGTTCGATATGAAGAATTGCCGCAATCACTTCCATAGCAGAACTACCTCTAAAAGGCAGGTGTCCGGCAACCATTTCATAAAATAGAACGCCAAAACTAAAAATGTCAGTGCGTGCATCAATGTCTTTACCTTTTGCCTGTTCGGGCGACATATAATTCGGCGTTCCCATAATCATTCCGGGACTTGTTGAAACCAAAGGTCTGGTTGCCGCTTCCGAATGAGAATCGGGAGTTTTATTTCCCTCTATCAATTTTGCCAGACCGAAATCAAGCACTTTGATATAGCCGTCCGGTCTGACAATTATGTTTTCGGGTTTGATGTCGCGGTGAATAATGCCTGCTGCGTGGGCGGCTGAGAGTGCCGATGCGATTCTGATCAGAATATCCAGTTTGATTGATAAATCTTCGCAATTTTCTTCACAAAATTTATTCAGTGTCTGACCCTCGACAAATTCCGAAACGATAAAATGAACACCGTCGGCGTTTTGCCCGAATGCAAATATGGTCAGAATATACGGATGGTTAAGTGCTGATGCGGCACGGGCTTCCTGTTTGAATCGTTGCAGATACTCCTTATCATCGGTCAGTTTTGGCGGCAGAAGTTTCAAAGCAACTTTGCGGTCAAGAGTAATATCGTGGGCAAGATATATCTCACCCATTCCGCCGACACCGATTTTGGAAATTATCTTGTAATCACCAAATTGATTTTCCTTTTGATTTTCAAGATCAATTAATTTCGGCTCAAAATTCAATTCATCTTTGGGAATTGCTTCTGTAATCTGAGCTATTGTCGGCTCTTCCGTAATATTCAGGTTGTTCTTTGCTGTCAGAAGTTGTTCGACACTTCGGCGTAGCTCGGCATCTGCACCGCATTCTTTGTTCAAAAAAGCCGCCTTTTTTTCAGCTTTGAGTCCTGATGCGGAATGGAATATTTTTATAGCTTTTTGGTAATCTACGTTCTTCATCTCAAGATTTCAATGCTTGATTTGCCTTTTGAGAAATCATTAAAAAAAATGAACTTATGCCATTGGAATTTTTTAGTTAAGCTTTAAATAAAGCTAAAATAATAATGTTAAATAATCAGACATTCAGTTACGTTCTGTTTAAATGCCTTTATAACATAGTTAGACAGGTTCTTAAATATTTTTTGCCTTACCGAACTCTAATCAAGCAATATTAAATTTATTCCTCGGCTAAAAGAGAGAGAATTTACAATTATGTCTGCGGCTGATGTTGGAACTTCCGTAACAGTTTATGAAAGACTAAATGAATCTGCGGATAAAAATTTAACATTTATTATCCCTAAATTAAATTTTGGTTAAATCACGGTTCTTTTCTTTACTTGAAAGAATATTTTAAGTTACTATGATCCTCGAGCAAACATAACCCCCTCAGAAATTTTTTGAATTTTAATTATTGTATAATAGAATTTTCAATACTTGAGGTTCATCTATTTTGAAGAAAATTTTGCAAAAAAAGCAAGTTCAATCTTAAAAATAAATAATCAGATTTTAGAAATTAAATAATAGGAATTAAAAGAGGATCAATCTATGTCTAGAAACAGCAATACAAACCGATTTGTCGAAAAAGGGAATTCTTCCATTCTTCGAAGTATTTCATCATTTTTAGTTTTAACAATTCTGATTTTACAAAACATTCTGGTCTTAGCTCCCGTCGCCGCAAAAGCGGCAGTTCCGGGAAATGATTCAACGATTTTTATCAATGAATTTCATTATGATAATGCCAGCACTGATGTCAATGAATTTATAGAAATTGCGGGTCCGGCAGGAACTGATCTGACCGGTTATTCAATTGTTCTTTACAACGGCTCAGGCGGAGCAGTTTATGATACCGATGCTTTTTCGGGAACTATTCCAAATCAGCAAAACGGTTACGGAACGGCAGTTATTTCTTATCCAAGCAACGGAATACAAAACGGTTCACCCGATGGTATTGCCTTAGTCGGACCAAGCGGATTGATTCAGTTTCTGTGTTATGAAGGAACTTTCGCAGCCGTCGGCGGTGCGGCTGACGGACAAACTTGTACAGACATAGGAGTCAACGAAGGCGGTGCGGATCCGGTGGGAAATTCTCTGCAATTAAGCGGAACGGGAACTACTTACGGAAATTTCACTTGGACTGCTCCTTCACCAAACACATCCGGGCAACCCAATACAGGTCAGACATTCGGTGGAACGGATGGAACTCCAACACCAAGTCCAACGGCAACACCAATTCCATCACCAAGTCCAACTCCGTCACCGACTCCGCCCATAAATTCAAACATTATTATTAATGAACTCGATGCGGATACACCGGGATCGGATATAGCGGAATTTATTGAATTATTTGACGGTGGAACAGGAAATACAGCATTAGACGGTTTAGTTTTAGTTTTCTATAACGGTGGTGACGATAAATCTTACCGAAGCATTGACCTTGATGGATACACAACCGACAGTAACGGATATTTTACGGTCGGTAACGCGGCAGTTTCCGGTGTTAATTTGGTAATTCCTAACGGTGCCATCCAAAACGGTGAAGATGCAGTTGCTCTCTATCAGGCAAATGGAACGGATTTTCCGAACGGTTCGGCTGTTACAACTGCAAATCTTATTGACGCACTTGTTTATGATACGAGCGATCCTGATGATCCGGGACTGCTTGTTCTTTTAAATCCAAATGAGCCGCAGGTTGATGAAAACAGTTCCGGGCAAGCAGCGACTCTTTCAAACCAACGCTGCCCGAATGGCGGCGGCGGAGCGAGAAATACATCAAGTTATCTGCAACGCACGCCGACACCGGGAGTCGAAAACAGTTGTCCGGCACCCGCGGTTGCAGCAGCAATTCACGAAATTCAAGGCAATAGTTTGGTTTCACCCTATAACGGACAGGGCGTAATTACGAACGGAATCGTGACGGCACTTAAAAATAACGGATTTTTCCTGCAGGAACCCGATGCAACGGTTGATGCCGATTCGCAGACTTCCGAAGGAATTTTCGTTTTCACATCGGCTGCTCCAACAGTTACGGTTGGCGATTTTGTAATGGTTACAGGCACGGCGGTTGAATTTAACAATTTTACGGAAATAAATGCCAGTAACAGCGATGTTGTTGTCAACGGCAGCAATAATCCGTTGCCAACTCCGATTGTTTTAACACAAACGATTCTCGATCCGAACGGATCAATATATCAGTTAGAAAGACTCGAAGGAATGCGTGTTGCTGCCGATTCACTACATTCGGTTGCACCGACCAATAATTTTGGTGAAACCTATACGGTTTTAAGCGGCTTAGCACGTCCGTTTCGTGAGCCGGGAATTGAAATTTCCTTGCCCGTTCCGCCCGATCCGACATCAGGCGTAGTTGATTGCTGCATCCCGCGTTGGGATCAAAATCCCGAGCGAATTTTGATTGACAGCGACGGATTAGTCGGTTCAACCCGCATCTCCGTTACATCAAATGTAACTTTTACAAATGTTATCGGACCACTTGATTATAATTTTGGAGATTACAAAATCGTGCCGGAAATTACTCCTTCAACCACGGCAAATATGAGTGCGATTCCAGTTCCGATGCCTGAGGCGGGTGAATTTACAGTTGCCGGATACAATATCGAAAACTTCAAAAACTCCGACAATCAACGAATTAAAGCTGCTCTGGCAATCCGTACTTTGATGCGTCTGCCGGATATTATCGGCGTTATCGAAATTTTGGATTTAGCGAGTCTGGAAGCTCTCGCCAATCAGGTGAACAGCGATACATTTATCGCCACCGGAAGCAATCCGATGTATGAAGCACGTCTGATTCAAGCTCCTTTAGGGGGAATGCAGAATGTCGGATTTCTTGTCAAAACTTCGACAATAAGAATTGATTCGATTTCGCAGGAAGCCGGAACGGAAACATTTATTAATCCGAATACCGGACTGCCCGAAACGCTTCACGACCGTCCGCCGCTGGTTTTAAATGCGACGGTTGGTGCAGACGGAGGAAATCCGCAGTCTGTAATCGTCGTCGTTAATCACCTGCGTTCATTTATCAACATCGAAACCGATGCCCGCGTTCGTGCTAAACGAACCGCTCAGGCTGAATCAACCGCGAGACTACTTCAGGATTTACAGACAAGTAATCCGACCACTCCGGTTATTTCGGTCGGCGATTATAATGCGTATCAATTTAACGACGGTTACACCGATCCGATTTCTGTTATCAAGGGAATGCCGACCTCGGATGATGAAGTTGTCGTTGATCAAAGTCCTGATTTTGTTGATCCCGACTTTATCAATCTGACCGATCAACTGTCTGCCGATCAAAGATACACATTTATTTTTGAAGGAACTCCGCAGGCACTCGATCACGTGATCGTTAATTCGGCGGCTTATTCCATACTGCAACGCTATGCCATTGCCCGCAGTAATGCCGATTTTCCGGAAATTCCTGAATTCCAAGTGCCGACCAGACCGGAAGTTAATTCCGATCACGATATGCCGGTTGCTTATTTCAAATTCCCGAAAAGGGCAACAACTCTGTCTGTTTCTGATGTATCTGTAATTTATAATCTGGATGGACAGAATATAACCTTAACGGCAAATGTTGCTACCGATGTCAATTCAGTTGATGAAGGAACTGTAACATTTACTATAACAACGCTTGACGGATCAACAACAATCGGCACTATTAGTGCGGCGGTTATAAACGGAACAGCGACCGCTGATTTCTTCCTGCCGGGCAATATTTTGCCGCAGGCACTAAAAATCAACGCCAGTTACAGCGGCGGTGATACGACTCTGCCAAGTGTCGGAACCGGGACTTTAATAGTGAGGTATGCAGTCTGTCTGCTTTATGATCCTAGCAAAGCCGTAAAAAGCGGTGGAACATATCCGATCAAACTTCAGCTTTGTGATGCCGAGGGAAGAAATGTTTCCTCGCCTGATGTCATAATCAAAGTTATAGGTATTACGCTGGTTTCTGCTCCCGATACTCAAGTAGAGATCGAAACTCCCGGAAATTCAAACCCGGACAATAATTTCCGTTACGAAGATGGGCGTTATGCTTTTAATTTGAAAACCACGGGACTTAGTCCGGGAGTTTATAATCTATCCTTTACTGCCGGAAATGATCCGACAATTCACACGATAGAATTCAGGATTAAGTAAATTAAACCGAACCTTTTAACAAAAGGGACAAAAACTCTACAAAACCGGATAGAAATTATTTTTCTATCCGGTTAATTTTTTACCTTAAATTTGTATTTCAAACAAATAAAAAAGCCCTGATAAATCAAGACTTTTATTGAAAATCGAATAATTTTAAGAAAAGTAATGATGCTGAGGGCGGGGGTCGAACCCGCACGTCCACAAGGGACACAGGATTTTAAGTCCTGTGCGTCTACCAATTCCGCCACCCCAGCCGACTTACTCTGAATAAATTAGCACGACTTGTTTTGGATGTCCAAACGGAAAAACTATTCTAAAAGACAATAAATGACAAATTGTTAAATACTTGCGATACTATCAGTGAAAAAGTTTTTTTCAGAGGAGATAAATGGAACAATATATTTGGATATTGTGGGTTATTTTTGGTGTTTTTTTCATCATTGCGGAACTTTTTACGCTGGGATTTGTGCTGTTGTGGTTTGGTATCGGTGCAATCGGGGCGGCGTTGGCGGCAGTTTTGGGTGTCGGTATGTTCGGTCAATTTCTCGTTTTTGCAGTTATTTCAACTTTATTAACCGTTATGTCGCGGACAATTTTTGACAATGTTTTCAGGTTTGCCGCAGATGAAGAAATTAAAACTGGAATTGACACTTTACCCGGTCAGATCGGAACGGTAAAAAAAGAAAGTAAGGGAGCGTTAAGACAGGCAATAGTAAATGTTTACGGAAGCGACTGGACTGCGTTTCCAATTGATGAACAGACAAAATTTGAAGAAGGCGAAAAAGTTGAAGTAGTCGAAATCAAAGGTTCTTCCATATACGTCCGTAAAGCCGGAAAAAAAGAATTACCCGATTGGCGTAATTAATTTTATACAAATTCCGCCGTATCCTGATCCGCCGTGTCGTGTATGCTTTCCTGATTGATTGTTTCCAAACGGATTTCTTCATCAGTCGGTTCGGGCAAAGCACTTCCGGTCAATTTAGCTAAAATCAGAGTTATGTTGTCTTCTCCGCCGCGTTCATTTGCTTCCTTGACGAGTTCGCCGGCGGCAACACTCAGATTATCAATATTTTCAAAAATAATACTTTGTATTTCGGGACCGTTGATTTTGTTTGAAAGTCCGTCGCTGCAAATAAGCAGAATATCATCTCGCTGCGGCATAAGGCGTGCCGCGACCGGATAAATTTCGTTTTGAGCTCCCAGTGCTTGCAAGATAACATTTTTTAATGCGTGAGTATCGGCTTCTTCGGGTTGGATTTGACCGGCATCAATTAGCTGCTGAACCAAGGACTGATCTTTTGTGATCTGATAGATTTTGGCATTGCGAATCAGATAAACACGGCTGTCGCCGACCTGCACCAAATCTACTGCTTCGGGCGTGATTCCAACGCCTGTGAAAGTTGCACCCATTCCTTTATGCTGTTCATCAATGCGTCCTTTCTGATGAATTAAATGATTGGCATAAACGGTTGCATCATATAATTTTCCAACCAATGTTTCACCGAAACTTTCAGGTGAAGCGGTTTTATCGGGGTCGTCATCCAAAATTATATTACAAATGGTTTCAACCGCCATCTGGCTGGCTACTTCACCTGCTAACGCTCCGCCCATTCCATCAGAAACTGCTAAAACAACGCCTTGGTCGTTAATTTCAAATTTTTGGGATTCAATTTTAAACTCACTCGCGTCCTGCGAACTCGTCCATTTTTGTAAGTCCGAAATATGAAGCAAAAGGTAATTATCCTCATTGCCCTTGCGGACTCGTCCAACATGAGATGTGGCGTGCGTTTCAACAATCAACATAAATTTTTTGAGTAGAGAGTGGAGATTAAGGAGTGGAAAGTTTTAATAAAAATAATTCTCTCCAATCTCTACTCTCCACTTTCTGTTAACTAAGTGCTTGATCTAAATCAAATATAATATCTTCGGTATCTTCAATTCCAACCGAGACCCGAACTAAACCATCGGTAATTCCGAGCTTTTCACGTTTTTCAAATGGAACGGATGCGTGTGTCATAGTCGCCGGATGTGAAATCAAACTTTCAACGCCACCCAGACTTTCTGCTAACGTGCAGAGTTTGACGTTTTCCAAAACTTTTTTTGCGTAATCTAATGAACCTGTTTCAAATGAAATCATTCCGCCGAATCCGCTTTGCTGTCGTTTTGCCAATTCGTGTTGCGGATGCGAAGCTAAACCGGGATAATTTACCTTTTGAATTTTTGGGTGTTCGGCAAGAAAATTTGCCACCGCCAGTCCGTTTTCATTATGTTTTTCCATTCGGACGGCAAGTGTTTTCGTGCCACGCAAAACAAGAAATGAATCAAACGGCGAGAGAACCGCCCCGACAGAATTCTGTATAAACTGAATCCATTCAGCATCTTTTTCATCGTTTAATGCAACAAATCCGCCGATGCTGTCGGAATGTCCGTTTAAATATTTGGTTGTCGAATGGATGACAATATCAACTCCGTGTTCAATCGGACGCTGAAAATACGGCGACATAAATGTATTGTCGCAGACGACTTTCGCTCCGTGTGCGTGGGACAAATCTGAAACCGCTCTTAAATCCGTAACGCTCATTACGGGATTTGTCGGAGTTTCGACAAAAACCATTTTTGTATTCGGCTTGAATGCCTGCTCAACATTATCAATATCGGTCGTATCAACCAAGTCAAATTCGATTCCGTAATTTGATAGAACTTTATCAAATAAACGAAAAGTTCCGCCGTAGGTATTATCGCCTAATATTACGTGATCGCCAGCTTTGACTAATTTCAGACAAGCATCGGTGGCAGACATACCGGAAGCAAAAGCATAGCCGAATTTTGCACCTTCAAGAGCCGAAATATTTCGCTCAAGTGCCGATCTTGTCGGGTTTTGAGTTCGTGCGTATTCAAAGCCTTTATGTTCACCGAGAGCATCCTGTTTATAAGTAGAAGTTTGATAAATCGGCACGCTGACCGCACCCGTCGCAGTATCAGGTTCATTTCCGGCGTGGATGGCAGTTGTCGCAAAACCCATAAATTATTTAACCGTGTTTAAAATAAAAACAGCCTTTTTAAGATTATAAATTTTGATGGGGAAACAAACTATATAAAAGGCTTATTTTGTTGTGATTTATGGTAACTTGAGAGAAAAAAAAAAGCAACCCGTGAGATTTTTAAATATATTGTTGTGTTAATTTATAATAAATAGAGTTCAAAATTATTAAAAATAGATTACAATACAAAATTAAAGCAGTATCAATAAGTTTTAATATCGAAAAACCCGGAGGAAAATAAATGCTACCAAACAAACCGGATGAAGCAATTACGCCGCAGGAAAGAAGGCAATCGGATCGTAAGAAATTAATTGTTGATGTAAAATTTAACGGTGGTGATGCGACGGGCATTGCCAATACGAGAGATATTGGAATCGGCGGACTTTATATGAAAACCGGCACAGATTTTGAAAACGGTGAAGCGGTTGCTCTTAATATGACTATCGGCGGAGAATTATTTAATATTGAAGGTATAGTTGCATATATTGATCCGGGGCAAGGTGTTGGAATTCGCTTTAAGAATCTCTCGCGTGAAAATGTATCGCAGCTTAAAAAAGAATTGGAAATAGAATAATTCGGTATTTACGATTTTCAATTTGCGATTTGCGATTGATGTTGAAAATACTAAATAAATTATTACATTTTACTTGTAAGAATAAATATCAGGGAGATATTAACAAAATATGTTTGACCAATTTACTTTGGGAATCGAAGAGGAATTTCAGATCGTTGACCCGGAAACACGCGAGTTAAAATCCCACGTTTCTGAAATTTTGGATGAAGGAAAATTGATGCTCGGCGAGAAGGTAAAGCCGGAAATGATTCAATCAATGATCGAAGTCGGAACGGGAGTTTGTGCCAATATACAGGAAGCCCGCGAGGATATTACCAAACTCCGCTGTATAATCTCATCGCTCGCACGCAAAAAGGGAATGGAAATAATTGCCGCTTCGACACATCCATTCTCAAAATGGTCGGAACAGGAAATCTATGAACACGACCGATATAAATTACTGATTGACCAACTGCAAATGGTCGCCCGTAGTCTGCTTATTTTCGGAGTTCACGTTCACGTCGGCATCGAAAGCCCGGAACGCCGCATACATATTATGAACGCGGCGAGATATTTTCTGCCGCACGTTTTGGCTTTGACCACTTCTTCACCTTTCTGGCTCGGATTTAATACGGGATTAAAATCATACCGCACCGAGGTTTTTAAGAAATTTCCGCGAACCGATATTCCCGACCATTTTAATTCATATCAGGAATTTCAAAATTATATAGATTTGCTGATAAAAATGAATTGTGCGGAAGATGCGACTAAAATCTGGTGGGATATCCGCCCGCATCCGATATTTCCGACGCTCGAATTTCGAGTTTGTGATATACCGACAAAAGTTGATGATACGATTGCAATTGCCGCACTTTTTCAAGCGATCGTTGCAAAACTTCATCTTTTGATAGATAACAATTTGGGTTTCAGACTTTATCATCGCCGCCTGATTCAGGAAAATAAATGGCGGGCGATTCGTTATGGATTGGACGGAAAACTACTTGATCTCGGGAAACAAAAAGAAGTTCCCGTAAAAGATTTAATCCACGAGTTGCTTGATTTTGTTGATGAAGTCGTTGACGAATTGGGTTCAAGAAAAGAAATCGAACATATTTACACAATTTTAGAACGCGGCACTTCCGCCGATGAACAATTAAGAGTTTATGAAGAATCCAATGGTGATTTCAATCCGGTTGTTGATATGCTGATAAAAAACACTTTAGAGAATGTTCCCAAGGAATGTTTTTAATAAAATAATTACTGTAAATTTTCAAAATAGTCGGGGTAATATTTTTGCCTCGATTATTTTTTATGTTTTACGTAAAACATTATTAAATATCTATTGACACTGTTTATCACATTCTGTTCTAACCTTAAAGGGAAAAAACATTTCCACTTAAAAAGCAGGATTAGAATTTTTAATAAATACTGACGAAACTTTGGATGATTAAACCAGGGTTTGAAACTTTCTATTGATTTTTTGCGAACTTTGCGGTTAAATTTTCTTTTTTTTTACCGCAAAGTTCGCAAAGTTGAAGACGCGGGAGATACGCAAAGGTGAGAAAAATAACAATTTAGATATTTTCTTATCTCAAACTCACGTTAAATAGAGAGTTATTGACATTATTAATCTTTATGTTCAAGAGCAAGTTTGAGAAAATTTTCAAACAAGATTCTGCCATCGCGTGATTCATTCGGATGTTCCCAACGGGTTGGATTTTTTGACCAGTCTTCAAAGGATTTTTCAAGATGAAACTGCACCGAATAGATCATTTGCCCATCGGAATGTTTCGCCATCATTTGATTGTTACAGAGATATGATTTTGCAAGATGCTTAAATCCTTCGGGAATTCCGATTACCTGAAGCCCGTGATTTTGCCAGATACGCAAAATATTATCCTTTAAAGTATAATCCTGCCAGATTCCGCTGTCCTCGTCCGCAATTCCTGCAAAAATCGGATCGCTCGTATCAGTAATTTTCACAAAACGATATTGAAATTCAACCATTCTGTCCGTGCGGATTTCGTCCTGTCGGCGATTATCAAGTGTTCTCAATTCGCATCCGAAAGAAAAGCCGATAAGTTGGTGAGCACCGCAGATTCCTAAGACAGGAATTTTTGTCTGCTTAATGAATTTTTGAAAACTTTCGAGATATTCGGGATTATAATAATCAAAATCCGTCAAAGTTCCGCTCATCACAATCGCATCGGGACAAAAAGTTTCGGCAGCTTCGGCGACTTCAGACAAATGAACGGTTAAAGATTTCGGTTGTTTCACAAGCCGTTTGATGTTGCTGGCAATGTTATCACAAGCCATCTGCGTTAATTTTCTTTCAAGCCGCAGATTTTTGTCCGCATCGTCCGCCCAATCTTTTTTTGCAAGTTCAGATAAATCTGTTTCATAACGCAGCAAATTATTAACGATCAAAACCCTTGCGTGTTCGATTTGCTGTTCAATCGGTTCATAACGGCAAAAATTCTGCTTGTGATATGGGAAGGGTAAATTGACCGTTTGCGGAATTATTTGTTTATTAGGTGCAGAGTCCAACATATTTATAAAATTATCTTAAAATTTAAGTAGTTTGTAAACTATTTGTATGCGAAATTTAACATCCCGTCTTACTTTAGTCAGATTAAATATTTAACTTTCGCGTTGTTTGGTACTTTTTTTGAATTCGGGCATCAGTTCGCCCGCACCGATCTCATCTATTTCATATCTGATCTCACGAATCAAAGCTGCTTTTATCCTTCCGCGAGCGGCGGGCGTTGTGCCTTGCGTTTCCATTTCAACGAGCAAAAGCATTTTGTGCCACGAAGATTCGAGTTCATCGGCAAGGCTTGAAATTTTTGTAATATCGTAAGGCACAGCAATTTCCTGACAGCCAAGCCGTGCAAACAACTGTAAATATCGGGCGGTTGAAAAATCAGGACATTGAAAACGCTTGTTGCCGACTTTTAACTCCACACCGAGAAGAGTATGTTGAATAATCGCCCGGTTTTCTTTACGTGGAACATCCAACTGATGCGAACGGGTTCTCTGCGTGCGAATTTTTTCCTCGTAAATCCGGGGAATCCAATTTGCATCCAAACTCGTTTTTATTTCATTTACAACAGACATAAATTTAATGGAAAACGGAAAACTTCGATAATGGAAAACGGAAAGTGGAAAATGGAAAATGTTTTTAATACTCAAAGTTCAACTTGAATTTATATTCCTTTGCTTCATTTTCCACTTTCCATTTTAAAACATTATCCGTTTTCCATTGTTAAACTTATTTTAGCTGTGCATTTACAGGCGGTTGGGCGTTGACAAATGATTTGATCGTGCTGTTGCCGAATATTCCAAAATAAAATACGCCTAATACCGTTACTAATAATACGATTACGATAGTGGCAGGAATTTTCGGTGCAAGCCAGTCGCTTGTTCTGTCTTTGAAAAACATCACGACGATCAAACGCAGATAATAATAGGCGGAAATTGCTGTGTTGATTACTGCAATCACAACCAAAATCGTCAACAATACGCTTCCGGCTTCGAGTGCCGGGCGGAAAACGAGAACTTTTCCGATAAATCCGGCGGTTAGAGGCAAACCTAAAAGCGATAGCATAAACAGCGAAAGCGTGAAAGCAAGAATTGGCGATTTGAAGCCGATGCCGTTGTAATCTTCAAATTCCGTGCGGCGGTCATTTTTCTGTGCGAGCAATGCGACAACGGAAAATGCACCGAGATTTGTTACCGCATAAGTCAGCATATAAAATGCCACGGCGGCGATTGCTTCGTCGCGTCCGAGAACCGTTTTGGCAACGCCGGCTCCGATAAATCCGACGAGTGCATAACCCGCGTGTGCAATCGAAGAATAGGCGAGCATTCGTTTGACATTGTTTTGTACGATGGCGGCAATATTTCCAACGGTCATTGTCAGAATCGCCATAACCGTCAAAACCGTGATCCAGGTGTCGTGCAATAGTTCTGAAGCCTGAACACCGGCGATTAGTGGAAATCCGATGGCAAAAACTCTCAGGAACGAGGCAAAACCTGCGGCTTTTGGTCCCGCCGCCATAAATGCTGTAATCGGTGTCGGAGCTCCTTCATAAACATCCGGTGTCCAGACGTGAAAGGGAACTGTCGCAACCTTAAAACCGAAACCGACGATCAACATCGCACCGCCGACAAGCAGTAAAGCTGGAAAGTTTGCATCGCCGGTTTTCACGGCAATTTCGGTAATATTAGTCGAACCCGTCGCACCGTAAATCAAAGCCATTCCGTATAGCAAAAATCCCGAAGCATAAGACCCGAGAATGAAATATTTCATTGCCGATTCATTTGATTTCAAATCCTTCTTACGCATTCCCGCCATTACATAAGTTGCGATTGAAAGCGTTTCGAGTCCGAGAAAAATTATCACCAGATCATTTCCCGAAGCCATAAACATCATTCCAACCGTCGCAAAAAGGAGCATCGCGTGATATTCACCGGCGGGAACTTTTTCATTTTCAACCCAAACACTTGAAATTAAAATCGTCAGAGCAGATACAAATAAAAATACAATCGTAAAACTGAGCCGCAAACCGTCCGTTACGATCATCCCGTTAAAAGCACTTTTGGGAACATTCGGATCTGACCATAAATAAAAAAGTGCGGCTGCCGAAGCGAGAAGTCCGATCATTGAAATTATGCCGGTATTTCGCTGCTGATTCGGTTTAAAACTATCGTAAACCATCAGAATTATCGCCGTGATGGAAACCAGAACTTCCGGCAAAATGATCGGCAAGTTGACGTTTGGATTAACTAAATCTGCTAATAATAAAATGTTCATCTTAAAAAAGTTAAAAGTTAAAAGTTAAAAGTTAAAAATTGAAGTTTTTTTAATTTTTAACTTTTTCATTGTTCATTTCTAATTCCGTAATCGTTCCGCCTTTCGTTTCGCCGACAACTCTTTTTTGTATCTGCACGACGGCATCTCTCGAAGCGTCCAGAATCGGTTTCGGATAAACGCCCATAAAGACCATTAAGAAAAGAAGCGGAATCATTAAACCAATCTCGCGTGCGTTCAAGTCAAGCAATCCGCGGTTTTTCGGATTTGTAATTTTACCGAAGAAAACTCTCTGCACCATCCACAATAAATATACAGCTGCAAAGATCACACCCGTTCCAGCAAACATTGCGGCAATTTCGTTCCAGCTTCCGGCTAAAATTGTCGAACTCCACATTCCGATCATTATTAGAAATTCGCCGACGAATCCGTTTAAAAAGGGGAGTCCGATTGAAGCCATTGTCGTTATCACGAAGAAAGTTGCATAAATCGGCATAATACTCGAAAGTCCGCCGTATTCCGTGATTAGCCGTGTGTGTCTGCGGTCGTAAATGAATCCGACAAGCAAAAATAATGCTCCGGTCGTCACGCCGTGAGCGAGCATTGTGTATAAAGCCCCCTGCATTCCCATTTCTGTAAATGAGAACATTCCGAGAATCACAAAACCCATATGTGCGATTGATGAATATGCAACAAGGCGTTTAATGTCGGGCTGAACCATTGCAACTAATGCACCGTAAATAATTCCGATAATCGCCAGAATTATAAATATCCAAGCCATTTCGCGGGATGCTTCGGGAAAGAGCGTAAAACAAAAACGCATCAAACCGTAAGTTCCCATTTTCAGTAAAACCGCCGCCAAAATTACAGAACCAGCCGTCGGTGCTTCGGTGTGTGCATCAGGAAGCCATGTGTGAAATGGAAACAGCGGAACTTTGATAGAGAACGCGAGTGCAAATGCCAGAAACAAAAATAGTCCCGTGTTCCCGACAAATACTAATTTACCGAGTTGGAGCGAATTTAAAAGCGTTACATAATCAAATGTTCCAACGCCCGTTGCCTGAAAATGCAGATAATACAATGCGATTATCGCCACCAGCATTAGCAAACTGCCCAACGCCGTAAAAATAAAAAACTTGACCGCCGCATAAATCCTGTTCGTGCCGCCCCAAATCCCGATGAGAAAAAACATCGGCACGAGTGAGGCTTCAAAAAACAGATAAAATACGAGCAGATCGAGCGAAACAAAAACGCCGAGCATCGCACTTTCAAGCAGAAGCAAAAACACATAAAAAGCCGTATGTCTTTTCTCAACCGCATCCCAAGTCGAAAGCACAGCAATCGGCATAATAAATGTTGTCAGAATTACGAGCCACAAACTCAAACCGTCCACGCCAACGTGATAATTCGTGTTTATCGCCTCGATCCACGGAACATTTCGCTCAAAATAAAACCCGTTTGCCGAAATTGCTCCATCGCCCAAAAGTAAAAGGGAAATCAAAAAGATAACAATCGTGATTCCAAATGTTATCCACTTCAAATGTTTTACTTCATTCCAAAAAACAGAATGCCCGATAACGGCAACTGCACCGATTACGGGAAGCAAAATTAAAATTGTTATCAGATTTTCTTTTATGAAATCCATATTTCAGAGTTGTCAGTTGTCAGTTGTCAGTTGTCAGTATTTTTCTGATAGCTGATAGCTGTTTGCTGAAAGTTAGCTAATAAGTCTAAATCCGTAATAAATAAAGTAGCCGATGACAACCAATGCACCGAACAAAATAAACGCCGCATAACTTCGGACAAATCCGACTTGAATACGCCTCGCCGCCGAACCTAATTCGATCACAAAACTTCCGATGCCGTTCACGGTGCCGTCAATAAATCCAACATCAAAACCTTTCCACAAACCTTTTCGGGAAAGATTTGTGATCGGATCAACAATGTATTTGTTATAAATTTCATCCAAATACCATTTATTGGCAAAAAGTTTGGGCATACGCTTGAGCGGTTCTCTTTGAAAGGTAAACCAACCGATTCCGATGCCGAGCAGAGCCAAAAGAACCGATAAACCTGCCAGCAGCCTTTCCGTAAAAAGTTCTTCTGCTGAATGTTCGGTATGTGTTGCCCCGGCAGCTTCGGCTTTTTCTTCGGCGTAAAAATGTTTAATTTCTTCAGAATGTTCTTTGTTAACGTGGACTTTTTCGATTACAGGCTCAAGTGTCTTTTCAAAATAATTGTCAAATGTTCCGCCGCTCAACGCATAGGGAACTCCGATAAGTCCGCCGAAGGTGGAAAGAATTGCCAGAACAATTAACGGAACTGTCATTGTCCAGGGCGATTCGTGTGGTTTGAAATCGTGCGGAATGTGATGATGTTCGTCGTCATCATCATCGTGTTCATCTTCCAAATGATGTGCCAAAGCGTGTGCGTCATGTCCCGGTTCGATAGCATCGTGTGCTTCACCCATTGCAAAGGCGTTTTCTTCGGCTCTTGAAGGTTCGGTTAAATTTTCGATAACCGGCAAATCATCTACTATCTCATCGTGAAACCTTTCTTCGCCCCAAAATGTCATAACCATCATTCTGGTCATATAAATAGCCGTTAAAACCGCCGTTATCAAACCAACTATCCACAAAATTGTTGACACATTACCAAATGCTGTATTTGCAAATGTTTTATATAAAATCTCATCTTTTGAGAAAAATCCTGCAAAAACGGGAATTCCCGAAATTGCCAGCCAACCCGCCATCATTGTAAAAAACGTGATCGGCATATATTTTTTCAAATTACCCATTTTCCTCATATCTTGTTCGTGATGCATTCCGTGAATGACTGAACCCGAACCGAGGAAAAGCAAGGCTTTAAAAAATGCGTGTGTCATTACGTGGAAAATTGCCGCACCGAATGCACCGACCCCGCATGCAAGGAACATATAACCGAGCTGCGAAACGGTTGAATAGGCAAGAACTTTCTTTATATCATTTTGGGCTAAACCGATTGTCGCCGCAAAAATCGCCGTCGCCGCACCGATGATTGCAACGATAAACATTGCCGTCGGAGCGTTTTGGAAAATGATATTTGAACGAACAACCAGATAAACACCCGCCGTAACCATCGTCGCCGCGTGAATAAGTGCCGAAACCGGAGTCGGACCAGCCATCGCATCGGGAAGCCATGTTAAAAGCGGAATTTGTGCCGATTTTCCCGTTGCACCGATAAATAATAAAATTGCCGCCGATGTTAAACCGCCACCGAAAATTATCCAAAATGTAAAAGGTTCAGCCGTCATGATATTTGCCGAAACCCAACTAAAAACGCTTTGAACTTCCTGCCCGTTAACCGTTTTGTCAAAGAAAGATAACGAGCCGGTTATCGTAAAGATGAGAAACATTCCCATCAAAACGCCCCAATCTCCGATGCGGTTCATTACAAAAGCCTTCTTCGCCGCCTTTCTCGCTTCATCGCGTTTGATGTAGTAGCCGATGAGCAAATAAGAACAAAGCCCAACGCCTTCCCAACCGACAAACATCAACAGATAATTGTCAGCCAAAATCAGCGTCAGCATTGCGAACATAAACAGGTTCAAATAAGCAAAAAAGCGATAAAAACCTTCATCGCCGTGCATATAACCCGTTGCGAAAACGTGAATCAGCAAAGCCACAAATGTAACAAAACAGGCGTAAACACCCGATAGTCTGTCCATCCCCAAACCGAAATCAGCCCGAAAATCGCCAACCTGAATCCACGTCCAAATATGGTCAAGAATCGGCTTGCCTTCGGGAGCAAACAAAGCCCCAACGTGCGGTGTGCCGATGCCAAACGCGATCATAAAAGCGACCACGCAAGAAATTCCCACCGACGCACAAGCAATCACTCCGCTAACGGTTTCGTTTCTCTGCTTCAACCAACCGCCGTAAATCCAGTTGGCAATCGCACCAAATAACGGTGCAAAAATTATCAGACTTAATAAATTATTTTCAGTCATTTAACTATTTAGAAAAGTAAATCTTCGTCTTCGTTTTCTGGTTGTAAATCTTGTTCAACAATTTCTCGCCAAGATTCTAAAGTTTTATTGTTAGCATTTCTTAATTTTAATATCTTAAAAATTTCACCTTTTTCAGTTTTTAATTTAGGAAATTTCAAAAGTAAAAAAGCCAAATCCCGCCAATCTGTTCCTGCTTTCGGTTGTCCTTTTCGTGATTGATAAGAAACAATTTTGCTCGCAATCAATTCAGCAGGTGATAAAATTGAAATGTTTTCAACTATTTCCGTTGTCGGAAATTTTGCAACTAAACGGACATCAACTAAGTGCCGATTACCTTCTTTTCGTTTTTGATAAACCCGAAATCCTTTTCCGTTTCCAACTTCACGCACACGAACTGCAATTTCAAATTTATCGTTCAAATATTCCCGTAATTCTTCCGCCAAAACTTCCGCATTTGTCGAAAGCAAATCAACATCTTGTGTCATTCGAGGCTCGGAAACATAAGCGTTTACCGCATAAGCACCGAATAAAACAACATCATTCCGCCCTTGCAAAAATTTCAGCACCGCACCGTGAATTTTCGACAATGGCAATGGTTCGTGCGTCATAAATTCCTGAAATGTCAAAACATCGGCATTAATCATTTAAATAATTAATTTCTCAAAATACTTGCATCGTCAACATCCACCGATTCGCGGTTGCGGAAAAATGTGATGATAATTCCAAGCCCGACCGCCGCTTCCGCCGCCGCGACGCTCATTACGACGAAGACAAAAAGCTGTCCGGTTACATCGCCGTAATGTCTTGAAAATGCCACGAATGTCAGATTTACGGCATTTAACATTAACTCAATGCACATAAACATCCCGATCGCGTTGCGTTTGTAAATCACGCCGACTGCTCCGATGGTAAAAAGTATTCCCGAAAGTGCTAAATAGGTTTCTAAACTTGGTTCCATTGTTTTCCAGTGGTAAACGGTAAGTGGTAAATGGTAAGTTAAAAAACAATTAACAATTTACTATTTACCATTTACGTTCTAATCCTTCTCATTATCTACAACTAATTCTAAATTCGGACGCTGTAAACGCCTTGACATAATCATTGCTCCGACAATCGCCATCAGGAGCAAAACACCGACAATTTCGACGGGCAGAATATATTCTGTGTACATTGCCGAACCGATATTTAGGGTCTGCCCTACTTTATCATCCAAAACTGATTCTTTTGCGGGTGTTCGGCTGACGGCGTAAAAAATAAAAAATGTCTGAGCAAGCAAAATCAGTCCTAATCCGCCGCCGATTGCATATAAATATCGAAGTTGATTTATGGGGTTTTCTTCGTCTAAATTTAAAAGCATTATAACGAAAACAACCAAAACCATAATCGCTCCCGCATAAACCAGAATCTGTACAGCGGCGATAAATGGTGCGGCAAGCGTTATATATATACACGCCAGCGAAATAAGCACGCCGATCAGCGAAACCGCACTGTAAAGTGGGTTTTTGTGATAGACGCAGGAGATCGCAGACGCGATTGCCAGACCTGCAAATATGAAAAAAAGTGCTGTAACCATCTTTTGTAAGTGGTAAGTGGTGAGTGGTAAGTGGTAAGTTTTGGATGTTTTTCACTTTCCACTTACCACTCACCACTTACCACTTAATTTTATCTATTTAAGAAAAATACGATTATAACGGTCAAAATTACATTTCCTAATGCAACGGGCAAGAGGAATTTCCAACCGAAATTCATTAATTGGTCGAATCTGAAACGCGGCAAAGTTCCGCGAACCCAGATAAATAAAAATAAAAATGCAAAAATCTTTAATAAAAATCCGACGTGGCTGATGAGTGCATAACCGATTGTGCCGACACCGAACAGCCATTCAAAACCAATCAGACGGGCGAGATAATCAAGTCCGGGAATATACCAACCGCCCAAAAACAAAACGGCACACATCATTGAAACGGTGAACATATTGACATATTCCGCCATAAAGAAAAGTGCGAATTTTAATGCGGAATATTCCGTGTGAAATCCCGCGACGAGTTCCGTTTCCGCTTCCGGCAGATCGAATGGAACACGGTTTGTTTCGGCAAACGCGGCGATCAGAAATACGAAAAAGCCGATGAATTGCGGAATGATAAACCATCTGAACGGTGAATTTATTTGAGCGTAAATAATTCCATTTAAATTCAAAGTTCCCGCCAGCATTACGACACCGATTACCGATGCTCCCATTGCAAGTTCGTAAGAAATCATCTGTGCCGAAGAACGCAAACCACCGAGCAGAGAATATTTTGAGTTCGAAGACCATCCTGCAAGTGCAATCCCATAAACTCCAACCGAAGTTATCGCCAAAACATACAAAACACCGACATCAATCTGGGCAATCGTCAGCGGAATTTGCTTGATTCCATCGCCCAAACCGTATGGCAAAAAACTCAGGTCAACATTTATCGGCGGTCCGAATGGATAAACTACGATTGGCATCAAAGCCGCAATCAAAGCTATCAAGGGTGCAAGATAAAAGATAAATTTCGTTGATTTATCGGGAACAATGTCTTCCTTGAAAATAAACTTAAATAGGTCTGCAAACGGTTGTAGAAGTCCCCAAGGTCCGACGCGATTTGGTCCGATTCGCCCTTGTATCCAACCCAAAACTTTCCGTTCAGCTAAAACCGTATAAGCGACGATCATCAGAACGCCCTGAAAGGCAAGGAGTATGCCGACGCTTATTACAATATAAGGAAAAGCTGTTTGTACAATAGATTCCATTTCTATAAATTTTTTATTTATCTATACCTAAATTCACGCGGTCAATTGAATTTACATCCGAAGCATCCATATTTGCCGCTTCGGGCGGATTTAATCCGACTCCAGTTTTATCTTCATCGCCGTTGCCGTTTGAGTGAATTGGAGTTCCATCCAGATTAAATTGCACGAGCGGCGAAACCAGTAAATTATCCGGTTTCGGATTTCCGTTGGCAAGCAGATGAAACTGTTTGGTTTTGTCGGTTAAGGTAGTAATTCTGAATAATTTATGACCAACTTTCGGTGTTTCAGTAAATTTTTCCGCTTCGTCGGGCATCGCTTCGACACGTTTTTTTAATGATTCTTTTTCATTTGATAAATCTGCATTTTCCGAGATTGCGTGTTTAACCTGAACAGGTCTGGTTTCATCCTTCAAATCGGGATAACGTAAACCGCTGTAAGCATTTACAATATCTGCAATACTACGAAAAACTGCCGATGCGGAAAGATTATAACCGAAATCGATTCCCATTTCACGGGCGATAAATGATGTTATCAGCCAATCCGGTTTTGCTTGATTAATCGGCTCAATCGCTTTACGGACTCTCTGCACAAATCCTGTATTATTCGTATAAGTGCCGTCAACTTCCGCAAAACTTGCGGCTGGTAAAATAACATCCGCATAATCGGTTGTTTCCGTTTCAAAAAGTTCCTGAACAACGACAAAATCTTTATTTTGCAAACCTGAATTGTCCTGTAAACTTCCGCCGATCAGCAACGCTCTTGAATTTTTAATAACTTCGTCAACGGATTTTTTGTCCGCCATCATATCGTTTGCACCGACCGAGTTATTATAAAGCGGCAGCGGATGAAGCAACACTCTGCGATTTTCGGTAGCAAAATTCCCTACAGAATTTGCCAGAATTGCCTGGGCTTCAGGCGATAAATCTCCACCGAACATAATAATAAGATCACCTTCGGTTTCGCCGATGGTTTTTAACATTTGTTCGATTTCTTTTGATTCGATTCCGAGTTTTTTCAAATTATTTTCATCTGCGGAATCACTCAAGGTCAATGCAAAGGCATCCAGCGAATTGGGATTGATGTGAATAAACTGCGTTGCCGATTGGACAAGACGAATCGGTGTTTCATTTACAATTATTAAATTCGCACCACCGTTTTTCACCGCCTGACGCATCTGTTTGCCGGTAAATGTTTGTTCTTCTTCAGGTTCACCGCCGATTAAAAGAATCGTTTCGGCATATCGAATTTCCTTATGTGTGCAAAGTGGAACGCTTAAATTATTGAAGAACGGCGATAAATCATAAGCATCCGAAACAGCATAGTTTTCGTTTCCAATCACTTCTTTTGAAAATCTTTTCAAAGTGAAAACCGCTTCATTCGTCAAACGCGAACTTGCGATAACGCCGACCTGTGCATCTGCTTCCTTAAATTTTTCGGCAACAAAATGGATTGCATCATCCCACGTCGAAGGAATCAATTTTCCGCCTTTTTTATAACGAATCAAAGGCGTTTTGATTCTGTCGGGATGATTGATAAATTCGTGTGCAAAACGGGCTTTGACATCGAGAAATTCGCCGTTTAATCCGTCAACATATCTGTCGCGGGCAACTATTCTATGAACCAAGCCACTTCGTGAACCGATACTTAACTGCATTCCGTCGGAACTATATGTATCGGTGGTAATAGTTTGGTCTAATTCCCAAGGTCTTGTTTCATGGCGATACACGCCATCCAGCAAAGTTCCGGTCGGGCAGACTTCGACGCAGTTTCCGCATTGCGAACAATCGAGCCAACCGCCGTAAGTCCCGATAACAGTATTGACACCGCGATTTCCCGCTTCGATCTCGTCTTCGCCCATCCATTCCGAGCAAACTCTGGTGCAGCGTTTGCAAAGTATGCAACGCTGTTGATCGTTGGCGACCATCGGCGACAGAAATTTTTCAGGATGTGCATTTTTCGGTTCGACAAAACGTTCTTCGACATCGCCCCAATCGAAAATGATCTCCTGCAATTCGCATTCGCCGCCGCGATCACAAACCGGACAGTCAAGCGGATGATTCGCCAGAAGAAATTCGCCCATTGCTCTTTGTGCTTTTTCGATTTCATCGCTCTGTGTCGTAACGACCATTCCATCTTTTACGGGAATCGAGCAAGAGGCTTGCAGTTTCGGCATTTTGTCCACACGAACCAGACACATACGGCAAGAAGCCTGTAATTCCAAATCCGCATAATAGCAAAAAGAGGGAACTCCAAAACCGTTTTTATTGCAGGCATCAATTAACGGAATCCCGTCTTCAACCTCAAATTCCTGTTCGTTTATATTAACTTTTACTAACTTTTTTTCTGACATCTTAATTCAATTTATGTCTTTCTAAATTCTTTATTGGTCGCAGAACGCTAGTCTAAAACTATGCAATTTCATTGCAAGAATTTATTAATCTTCTTTTTCTTAAATTGAAATAAGAAATTAAGCAAATTTTATTTGCGTTCTATTCATAAAACCTATGCACTTGAAGTGCATAATCATTTAGTTATCTTCTTTCTTCTTCTTTGGCTTTTTATTATCTTGACCTTCTTTTCCGCTTTCTTTTTCAATTTTGCTTAATGTCTGTGGTTTCGGACGTGCTTTGCCGTAACTTCCTGCGAAAATCTTTCCTCGTTTTGTTTTTTTATCACCTTTTCCCATATTTATTTCCTGCTTTTTATAAATTTATATCTTTAACTTAAAATTTAAGTTTCCGTTTTTTGTAATTTAAGTTTAACTTTTTTGAATTGATTTGTCTTTTCTGTAAAAGATTTATTTACTTAACTTTTTATCAAAGAAACGCCTTGCTTGCAAAAGTGCCGGTGCAACTCCGGTGATGTGTGTGAAATTTTTGTCTTTGATGATGAATTGATCTAATTTATCCCGACTGCTTCCGCGTTTCTTCATTGTTTCAAATGCTTTGTCGGTGTTGCCGGGGTCAACGATTTTGTCTTCTTCAAGATTTATCAAAAGCATATCGGTTTGCGGCAGCCAATCGTAAATATCGTTATTTTTCAATTCCCTGATTACCGGATCATTCGTGTCGGAAGTCCGCAGAGCGTCCATAAAACGTCCGGTCAAAACATTTTCAAGCGAATTTTTCGCTCGCATTAAAGTTGCTGCTAAAGCAAGTCTTTTGATAATTGCTTCGTCCGAGCGATTCGTTTTATAGGCTTGCGAGATTGTAAAAGCCATTGAAGGCTTAAAATAATCGGTTAATTTCACGCCTTGATTTTTATGAGAAGAGTAAGCTATGTAGGACAGCAGATAAAGTCTGATTACAAACCCTGCCTGATCCGTCGGAGAGGCAATTAACCAATTTCTCGTTGTGCCGGAAAGATCATACGAACCCGACATCGGTGCGGCGGCTGTAATTTGATAATCTTTTCCAGACCTATTTTCCAACTCATAAACGGTCCACATTGCCACTGCTCCGCCTTCGGAATAACCCGTGATAAAAAGGTTTGAGTTGAGTTCGATGCCGTTTTGAGCCGCAACCTTTCTCGCGGGTGAAATTAAATCAATCGCTGAACGGCTGTTGACCGAGCCGAGAGGATACGGATGAAAACCTTTTTCGTCTCCCAAACCTAAATAATCCGGCATCGCCACGGCATAACCGCCCGAAGCAAATGCAAGAATTGCGAGTTCAGTTTCGGATGAATCTACATTTCCTTTATAACGCGATGGAGAAAGATTGCGGTCAGCCGTCGTGCCGTGATTAAAGATAACGAGTCCTTTCGGTGCATTTGTTTTCGGCAGGGCAAGCAGACCGCTTAAAACAACCGATTTTCCTTTTGCGTTCTGCGAACGATAATTGATTTTATAGAGATTAACCGCTTCTAAAGCGGGATTCAATGCCGTCTGTCCGAAAACGGGTTTTATCCGCTGATTTAAATGTCCGGCGGACATCGCTCCGTTTCGTCCGTAACTGACAAGATTATTTGCATTTCCCGCGGGTAATTTATTTGTCTGTGCCGCAACCGAAACGGTGTATGCCGATAGAAACAGCAGAAGAAAACTCAGCAAAAAACTATAAATAAATTTTTTTCGTGTCATAACTTTTATATTTTTTTTGTTTGCAGAATGTCGCGGATTTGCTCCAGTAATTCTTCGGATTTTGTCATTGCCTCAGGCTCAGGTTCAAGCGATCTAAAGTATTTCGCTGCTGAACGGGCAATTAGAAACACTACAAGTGCAACTATCAAAAAATTGATGATGTCCGTAATTAAGTTGCCGTATTGAATAACCGCCAAACCTTTTGCCCTGATCTGCTCGACGGTCAATCCGGTTACGTCCTGACCGCTTAAATTGATATATTTGTCCTTAAAATCATTCCGCCCGTAACCAAACCGATTACAGGCGAAATAATTCCGTCGGCAAACGACGTAATAACTTTTGTAAACGCCGCACCGATAATCACGGCAACCGCCAAGTCTATGACATTGCCGCGAGCGATAAAATTCTTAAAATCCTTCAACATACTTTAAAAATTGTCCTCCGATCTAATTTTGTTTGACGACTCTGAAAAATTTCATTGTGTCGTTATCACCTTCGATAAACAAATCGTTCCCTTCGATTCTGAATGTGGCGGCACTTTCCAAGCCTTCTAAAAATCGTCTGTCGAGCGAACCGGGCGGACAAGCTATTTTTGTTGTAAAAATCGCCCCGAATTTCAAACTTTTGCCGTCACTTGTGTATGAACCGCCGCCGCGATTGCAGTCTGCTTGAACTCTTATTTTACCGTCCGGCATAAATTCGACCGTGTAATTTTCGGGCTTCTCAACTGTTACCGTTTCATTCGGCATTTTCAGCCTCGTCCAACGCCAGATCGCACCTTCGAGTTTATCGGCTTTATCTACTGAATTGTTTGAATTATTTTCACTTCCCACGGACGATTCATATTTTCCTTCCGGCACGAGCAGGGAATTTTTGCCGTCCGGTTTTATTTGGAATGTAACCATCTCGGTTTTGTATGGACAGCAAAGTGCATCGGCTTCACGATAGCGGACATATTCGGCGGTTAAGTTTTTCTCGCCGGTTAGCTGCACATTGACCAATGCACCGTCCGTGCGGGAATCCATCTGTGCGGGCGAAAGTGTTCCGGCAAGGAGTTTGCCGACAAAAACATATGTTTGAAATTTCAGCGGGCGGCACATTCCGTCAAAGGCTTCCGCCGTGCTGACAACCGTCGTGTCGCCATAAATTTGAGCCGCGTTAACTAATGTCCAGCCCATTTTTGTCAAGAGAAAATCCTGCAGCAGAGACGGCTTTCGCACCACGACGGCACAGCGTTTTAGTTCATCGGACGAAATTTTCTTTGTCTGCAAAATTGCCCGGCTGCGTTCATTCCAACTCGGCAGAGGATTCATACCCAGCCAGACACTTTGTGCCGCCACTTGTGCCGCCGCATTAATAGTAAAAGAAAAGACAATCGCCGTAAGCACGACGACCAAAAATCTGTTTGATTTGATTTTGTTTGACATTTTATTTTTCTCCTTTCCCTTTCCGGGAAAAATAAGAAGGTTCGGATAAGGTACGTCTTGCAGACCTTAACATAAATTTACAAAATATGCCTTACTTAATGAAAATAAATACTGGTCATAAATGTTCAAAAAATCCCTAACGCGGTTGTATCGGTGGCGTTCCTTTATAAACTTTGATCGAGCGAATTTTGTTATACCACGCATCGCCCGGAGCAAAAGTTATATTTGAATTTAGATTGTAGGAATTACCGCGAAATCCCGATTTGGTGTATAAAACCAGATACCATCCCGGCGGCACGCGAATCGAGCGAATCGTATGCGGCGAGCCGTCCCAGGCATTTATTTCCGACTTGTTGCGTTCAATCGCTTCCGCCGCACCGTCAAAATTTGTTCCCGCGTAAAGCACCGGAAATCCTTTCGGCTCTGTTGGTGGTTGGGGATTTATCTTTTCAACTTTTATAGAGCGAACTCTGCCGTTCCAATGATCTCCCGTTCCCCACGTGATATTTGACGTGATTCTGGTTTCTGCACCGCGGAAATTAGTATTTTCATAAAGAGTCAATCTCCAACCTTCGGGAACTCTGATTGAACGGATTCTGTGCGGTCTGCCGTCCCAATCTCTGTTGCCAGCCCAATCCCGTTCAACCGCCATTGCCGGACCTTGATAATTAGATTGGGCGTAAATTACCGGAAAGGAACTCGGCGAAGGCGGCGGAGTGGTGATTTTTTCAATCCGAATTGAACGGATTTTAGAAATCCACCACGCAGATTTACCCGGATTCCAATCATCGGTTAAATTAGCCTGCGTGCCTTTGAAATTTTTTTCCGAGTAAATCTTTACGCGATAGCCTTTGGGAACGCGAATTGATTTTATTTTGCGATCCCATAAAATGCCGCCACTCCAGTTATCTTTAATGATAAAAGGAAAGCCTTGAAAATCCGTAAAATTATAAGCTGTAACGTATTCGGTTTGAGCCAATGTATTTGCAGGGAACAACAAAAACAAACCTATAAAGAATAATAGATAAAATTTTAACCTCATTATATCAACCTCCAATGTTTAAGAAAAATTAAACCTGCTGGTGTTTATTTCCGCATCGTATTTTGGAACTAATACTTAAATTTTGAATTAACTAAGATTTTAACACTCAAATCTTGTTTTGGATAGCTCTAAATTTTGTTCTTAAGTAATCGTGCAGAAATAGTTTAGACTATCAAGCGAGATGGGTAAAATAAAAGTAATCGAACTAACGAAAAAACAATGCGAAGCCTTGGAAAACGGTTATCGCCATGGCACGACACATAGTTT
>JALZKH010000145.1 GCA_030859345.1 Acidobacteriota bacterium
ACTATGTGTCGTGCCATGGCGATAACCGTTTTCCAAGGCTTCGCATTGTTTTTTCGTTAGTTCGATTACTTTTATTTTACCCATCTCGCTTGATAGTCTAAACTATTTCTGCACGATTACTTATATTTTAATTTCTCAAAATGTAATTATTTTACGTTTATTTTCGCTTCGCTCATTGGGCAGGCACAAGACCTGCCCCTACATTTATTTTATTCGTAATATTTTCCGCCATAAAGAAATCTTACAAATTTATTCTAAAAATTCATCAAGTTCCATAGAAACTTAATTAAACAATCCATTCACATAATCTTCCGCATTGAAAACCATTAAATCATCAACACCTTCGCCTATGCCGACGTATCTTATTGGTAAATTCAATTCTTTTGAAATTGCGACGGCGATTCCGCCTTTGGCTGTGCCGTCTAGTTTTGTCAGGACGATTCCCGTAACGTCAGCGGTTTTCATAAATTGGCGGGCTTGTTCAAGTCCGTTTTGTCCTGTTACGGCATCAATTACGAGCAGTGTTTCGTGCGGTGCTTTTTCGACTTCGCGGCTGGCGATTCGTTTCATTTTTTCGAGTTCAGCCATTAAGTTTGATTTGTTGTGGAGTCTGCCTGCTGTGTCCACGATCAAAACATCGGCTTCGCGTGCTTTGGCGGATTTTAATGCGTCGAAAAGAACGGCGGCGGGATCAGTTCCCTGTTTTTGTTGGATGAGCGGAACTCCGGCACGTTGCGACCAAATTTCTAATTGTTCGGAAGCAGCGGCACGAAATGTATCGGCGGCACAGATCATCACTTGGTTTCCTTCGTCTTTGATACGTTGGGCAAGTTTGCCGATGGTCGTTGTTTTGCCGACACCATTTACGCCGACGACCATCAAAACATAAGGTTTTATATCATTTGAAACTTCCGTTTCCGCCGCAATTCCTACTTCTCCCGATTTTGCTAAAATCTCAAGCAGTTCGTCCTTCATAGCTTTTTTCAGAGCGGGAAGATCATTAATTTCCTGACGGGATACTCCTTTGCGGACGGAATCTAAAATTTGAAAAGTTGTCGAAACGCCGATGTCAGTTGAAATCAGTAGTTCTTCGAGTTCATCAAGAAACTGCTCATCAATCTGTTTGCGGTTTTCAAAAACTGTATCAAGTTTATCGTTGATCGAATGCCGCGTTTTGGCAATCGCTTTGTTGAACCGGGTTCTGAATTCTCTTTCAATTGCTTCTTCTTCGGCTTTTAATTCCTCGATTGATTTATCGAGTCCGAGAGTTGATGTTGAAAATTTATCTTTTTTCTTTCTACGCCAAAATGCCATAAATCTGTAAATCCTGAGTCTAAAATCTAATATCCAAAAACTAAACTTTGCGAAATAAAGATTATAGAAAAGAAAAGACACGCAAACAAACTGTTGTTTTAAACAAAAAAGGCAAAAGGATTTTTCTAAAATCCTTTTGCCTTTTTTGTTTTAGTTTAATCACGCAAAATTACGCGGCTTCTTTTTGTTCAGATTTTGATTTGAAATCATTTAACCTGACCCGACCGATTCCTATCTGACCGTCGGCACAAGCCTGAACGAGTGCTTCGACAACTTTGAAACACAGACTTTTAAATGAATAACGGAAAGTGGAAAATGGAAAATTTGTGAAAGGAAACAAAATCTTTCGGGAGTGATTTTTATATTTTAACTGATTTGTGAATAAAATCTCAGAATTAATAAAGCAAGACCCGTATCTATATTAAAACAAATTAACATAAATGGTCAACAAAGTTTAACTAAAGATAAAAAAAATGCTGTTGTTTTTTGAGAAGACTAAAGTTTGAAGATTTTTGAAAATCAATTTGATAAAAAAATTTGATGACAACAATCAAAATAGTATTTATTCCATTTTCCATTTTCCATTTTCCGTTATCCATTATTCTAAACTCTTTTAACGATAACTAGAGTAATGTCATCGTTTGCGGGAGCGGTGGTGGTAAAATTTGATAAGGCAAATTCGATTTTATCCCTTAAACCAGCCGCAGATTTGTGCATATTTTCTTTTATTACATTTGTCAGTCTTTCAACTCCGAATTCTTCACCGTCAACGCTTTCGGCTTCTGAAACGCCGTCTGAAAAAATAACTACAAACTCATTATGCTCAAGCCTGATAGAACCCAATTCGAATTCAGCTAATGGCATAATTCCAAGCGGGAAACCTCCTGATTCCAATTCGATAACGCTTCCGTCAACACGTGCGACTAAAGGCGGATTATGTCCGGCATTAATATACTTTAAATCGCCGGACTTGGGATCTAGTTCGGCAACAAAAAATGTGATAAACCTATTGGTCGGAGTGTTTACCGCTAAATATTCATTTACCGCTTTAACTAATTCTGTCAGAGAACTGTTGGCGGCGGCTTGAGCGTGAATTGCGGCGTGAAGACTCGACATTAAAAGTGCGGCAGCTGTTCCTTTACCGGAAACATCGCCGAGTGCGATGAGCATATTTCCATTTTGACGTGGAATAAAATCGTAATAATCACCACCGATTTCATAGCAGGCGAAAGATATTCCCTGTAATTGATAACCCTCGATATTTGGCGGAGATGAAGGCTGAAAACGCTGTTGAATTTCAGTCGCAAGTTCGAGTTCACGCTCCATCCTCTCGCGTTCGATTCTTTCTTCCATCAGTGTCGCATTTTCCACTCTGATCGAAGCAACCGAAGCAAGCGTCGTTAAGATATTAAGATGTTCTTCTGTAAAAGTTGTTTCAAAGGTCGGTGAATCCGCATAAATTATGCCGAAAACATTTGATTCATTCACGCTTAAAGGAACTGCCAATACTGATCGGACACCGAGTAAAGACATAGTTTGACTGGCAAATTTCGGATCGTGTTGAGCGTCGGAAGTCAACACGGATTTTCTGTTGACCAAAACTTCTTCCATAACTGTGCGACTGATACGGACTTCATCGGGTTGCTCTTGTTTCCCGCGTTCACGGGCTACTGCGATTTTCATTGAGTCATTTTTATCTTCATCCTTCAGCATAATCACAACCCGATCTGCCGGAACTGCTTCAAACACCAATGTAGCCACTTGGTCGAGAGTTTCTTCTAAACCTACCGAAGCCAACAAGGTAACTCCAACCTTGCTGATCAAGCCCAATAAATCATTACGTGAAGAAAATTGTGATTCCAGAATTTCCGAGGTCGGATTTTTCTTTCTTGAAAAAGAAATTGTCATCGTCGGGTCTAAGGCTTGCGTATTATCAGTAATCAAAGTTGAATTTTGGCTTTTTTCCTCTTTTTCATCTACAAAAACTAATGAAGTTTCACCAATTTGAATTTCGCCGCCGGAAATTACCGGAATCGGCATACTGACAGCCGTGCCGTTATATCGAGTTCCGTTTGCCGAACCCAAATCCTGCAGCCAGTAGGTATCGCCTTCCTGTCTTAACTCGGCGTGAAGTCTGGAAGCAAAGGCATCGGGAATACAAACATCGCTTCGAGCCGAACGTCCGATAGTCGTCCGCAAACGTGAAAGCGGTATGATTTGCTCACTATTATCCGAATTAGTTACAATTAATTGGGACATAATTTTATAATTTCTATTTCAGCTTTGGCTTACTATCCAGTTCACTTTTCACAATACTTTTTTTTATGGTTTGCCTTCCATAAACTACCATTGTTTTACTAATTAGATCGTGCAAGGCTCGTCCTTTTGCATTAAAAAGCGAGATAAAAAAGCCAAGTCCCCCGGTTAAAAGTGTCAGTGGATAACCGATAAAATGCCGTAAAAATAATGATAATAAACCGGCATCTTTACCTTCAATCGTAGTAATTCTTAATCCGGTCAAAACTTTTCCGATAGTTTGCCCGCTGAACATCGGAAAAATTAAAAAATTCGTAACGGCTAAAAGCAATGTAATCAACCAGCCCGCATTGCTGATTTCATTGTTAAGCAATTTTGCCCCGTCATCGCCCATATATCTTCCTAATAAAAGACTTATAACGGGAATGCTAATAATGAGTATGTAATCAATCAACAAAGCCCCGCATCTCAACAGAATTGGTGCTTTTAGTTTTTCGGCATCAAAACCGACGATTACCTCTTTAGCATTTATTTTTTTTGCAGGAATAACTTTCTCTGCTCTTGCACTCATAATTTTAAAATTTCAGTTATTTTTATTGAACAACAAATTGTAAGGTCATATCACCCAATTTAATCTTATCGCCGTCCGAGAGCATTTGTGCTTTATTCGGCTCAAGTTTTAAAGCGTCTTTAGTTTGAGAAATCAGAACTGTTCCGTTGGACGAACCCAAATCTTCTACCAAATAAATTTCTCCTTCCCGCCAGATGCGGGCGTGTTTGCGGGAAATTTTTGTTTGCGGATCATATTTTGATAAATCAACTTCCGGGAAAATATTTGATAAAGGATCGCGTCTGCCAACAAGATTTTCGGTTTTTTCAAGCGTAAATGTCGGTGAATCAAGCTCGCTCGTTCCGGCAATCACTAATCTTGCGGTTAATTTGGTATGAACATATTCCTGTGAAAGAACACCGGGCTGAGCCAGCGGTTGTTTAGCTCCGCAGAAAGCACAAAACATATCGGAAGCGACAATTTTTTGCCCGCAGAAACCGCAAAATACCGGCTGTTCTTCTAACCCGACTGATTTCGGAGTTTGCGTAATTCCATATGAAACGCGTTCCGAATTTAAATTTTCCAGATGCTTGATCAGAGCATCACGCATCTTTTTAGAGGACTCAAATCTTTTATTGGCGTTGTATTCAACTGCCCGCATTAAAATTCTTTCAATCTGATCGGAGAGACCGGGATTTATCTGACGCGGACGCGGATGTTTTTGAAAATCGAAAATTAAAAGTGGATTGCTTTGCGGGTCAGCTCCGGTTAAAAGATGGAACATTGTCGAACCCAAACTATACACATCGGAACGCGGCTCGACGTTTCCACTAAATAATTCAGGCGGAGCATAACCCATCGTGCCGACTGCCGTTACACCTTTTTCCTCTTTATTTATCCAACGTGCGATACCAAAATCAATCAGCATTACGCGGTCTGTATTACCATCAATCATCAGATTTGCAGGTTTTAAATCACGATACACTATCGGCGGCTGACGCTTATGCAGGTAACTTAAAACATCGGCGACTTGAATTCCCCATTCGACAACGCTCTTTTCATCAAGTCGTCCTTCAGGAGCGGCTTTGAGGCGTGCCGAAAGATCACCGCCCGATATGTATTTCATCACCAGATAAAATCTTGCTTCCTTTTCATCATAGAAATAATCGTAAATGGTCGGAATTGAATTATGCTCAAGCGATGTCAGGAGCATTGATTCGCGTTTAAAATCACTGATGGCTTTATCCTGCTGTGCTTCTTCGATATATGACTGAACCATTTCTTTGACAGCTCTTAAAACGCCGCCCAGATTTTTATCGCTGGCGAGATAAACTGCTCCCATTCCGCCGCCTCCGATTTTGCGGACAATTTCATAACGTCCGTTAAGCACTGTTCCTTCATCAAGAGGTTTCAACTTGGCAGATTTGCCGCTTGTATCAGTAGAATTTATATTTGGAGTGGTTGAAGAGACTCCTTCAGTTTCATCGTTTTGCTTTTTCGATGAATCGGCAGGAAGTTGGGATGAATTTAATTCTTTAGAACCTTTTATAATTGTTATCGCCCCTTCATCAACTACAGGCTGCATCTGAGCAGCCTCACCGGCTGTTTGCGGGTTTACCTTTGTTTCATTTTGTTTGGCAGATTCCGGTTCAATGTCTGCAATTGCCGAGTCGTTATCAAATTCAGATTCATCGTCTTTTGCAACTCTATCTTTGTCATCTTCGTCAATTAAAGACTCAGCTACATCTTTTTCTACTGGTTGATTTGATTCTGTTACCGGTTCTTTTTCTAAATCAGCAGCAGTATTCGATTTTGTTGATTCTTCAAGCGTATTTTCCTGCAAATCTTCCGAGCCAGACTCATTAATATCAGTAAGATTGTTAATTTCTTCAGCTTCGTTTAATGATTCTGCTTGAGTTATAGATTTATCAGTCTCAAAATCTTCTTTAAGTCTATCGGAAATTTCTGCTAAAGAATCAGGATCGGATTCTATATTTTCAGTTTCAAAATCAGTGGGATTGACCATAATGGTTTCAGTCATTAATAAATCATCCCCAGATTTCGCAGTTTCACCTTCATTATCTACTGTTGTCTCTACATTTTCTTCAACAATCTCGTGAATAAATTCGTTATCTGTTTCCTGTTTTTCTTCATTAACGATAACCGGTTTAAGCGAAATTCCACAGTAAGGACAAAATCCTTCTGCTTGCCCAATTTCAGAACCGCATTCGTGACAATAAGTCATTTTTTTTTATAGTATTTGGAGATATTCAGTCCGACTGAATAATCTTAAATTGTGTCTTTTATAGTTAGTATAGTTAGAAAATCAAAATTTACTGTTCAATATTAAATCTCAAAAATGTTTTTCCGACAATAATCTCATCTCCATCCTGCAGACGGTGCGGATTGCCGGGAATCAGTCTTCTTCCGCGATTTATAAAAGTTCCGTTGGTCGAACCTAAATCTTCAAGCATATAAATTCCATCCTTTAAAATAATGCATGCGTGTCTGCGGGAAACTTTTGCTTCCGGATCATAAGCATCCAAATCCACATCCGGGAAAATCCCATTATCAGCATCCCAACGTCCGATGGTTGATTCATCCGCAGAAATTGGAAATTCAGTGCCGATTGAAGTCCCGCGTTCAATACTCAATGAAGCGTGAATACCACTTTGTTTATTGTCTTGATTATTTTTATCTTCTAAATCTTCAATATCGGAAGGCTCTTGGTTTTCAACTTTCTCTTCTATGGAAACCATCGGAACTCCGACGGATGTTACGTTAGCCGATTGAAAAATCGGCACTTCCTGATTTTGAGAATTAACATTTTCAGGTTGTTTTAATTCCTCGCTCGACACTTCCGGTGCTTGATATTTATTTAGAGCATCTCCGCACTCATCACAAAATTGTGAACTCTCAAGATTTTGTGTCCCGCAAGTCTGGCATTTTATCATCTGCATTTCACCTAAAAGATTTGTTAAATTATTATAAATAGAAATTGCAAAGGTATTTTAACTTGTAAATCCGTGTTCGTAAATGTCAAGCGTAATTTTGCTTCAAATATGTTGATAAAATCAAGTAAACACTTATGAAAAACGGTTAATGGAAAATGAGAACAGGTTTAATTACTATTATTTACTCTCCATTTTTATTATCAATTATTATTTGAAACTCTTTAGATTGAATTATCGTAACAAATTCAAGACGCTGACAGACAAATGATTTTGCGTTATCTATTTATTAAAATTTATTACTATTTTAGAGGGAATTATAAGATGGCAGTTAGCCGAAAAGGTAAAATAATTATTGGCGTATCACTTTTAGCTGTTTTAATTGTGGCAATATTTGCAGGCGTGTATGCAACCCGTTCCGATACACCGGAAGTTACGATTGTTACAATAAAAAAACAAGCTGAATTACGCTCGACCGTAATAGCTCCAGGCGAAATCAGACCGATTCAATTTATTAATCTTTCAAGTGAAGTACAGGGTAGAATCGAAGAAATCTATGTTAAAGAGGGCGATGTGGTCGAAAAAGGTCAGCAGCTTGTCAGGCTCGATCCGAATCAGCTTCAATCCAGCACCGATGCTCAGGTTGCTGCACTCGATGCTGCCCGCGATGATGTTCAGGGCAGCCGTTCACAAGTGATAGCCGCACAAAATCAGTATTCACAGGCACAGCAGGGTTTAATAGCTCAGGAAGCTGCTACTTCCACGACACTACAGCAAGTTGCATCGGCGGAAGAAAATGTCAATCAAGCACGCCAGCAAGCGGTTGCATCGCAGACGGAAGTTGACCGCAATAAAGTAGAAGTAAATGCTGCCCGACGTGAACTTAATAGAACCGAAGAACTGCTTGAAAGCGGCGTTGCTTCCAGACTTGAATACGATCAGGCTAAAGACCGGGTTGATACGGCACAAGCCAACCTAAATAACGCACAAGCAAGGCTTAAAGCACAAAATATCGCTGTTAGAGAAGCTCAAAATCGCGTTAAGGAAGCCAAAGCCAGAGTCAGCGAAGCACGAGCCAGAGCAAATCAGCAGGATGTCGCCGTGCGGGATGCCAAGCGTTCGGTTTCCACCGCCAGTTATGGAGCAAATGCTTCTCAAGCGAGAGCAAATCAGCAGGCGGCGGTTCTACGCGGTTCAAGAAATCAGCGTGATAAAACTTTGCAAATCGCTCCGATTGCCGGTGTTATTGCCGATATTCCGACAAAAGTCGGAACATTTGCCGTTGCCGGACTTTCAACTACTCCGCTTCTGACCATCGCAGATATGTCAACAATTAATGTTGAGGTTAAGGTTGATGAAACGGAAATTGATAAAGTTGAAGTCGGACAATTTGCAATCATTAAGGTTGATGCCTTCACAGATCAAGAATTGAAGGGAGAAGTTACCCAAAAAACTCCTTTAGCCGTCGGCAAATCACAAACAACCGGAGGTCTTTCAACCAACATAAATGTTCAGGAAGCAAAAGAATTCCGCGTTGTAATTGAATTGACAGACATTACTGATGTAATAAAAAACAGTCTGCGTCCCGGTATGAGTGCGACGGCTGAAATTATAACCGATGTAAAAAAAGATGTGGTCGCTGTTCCGATTCAGGCGGTTATTGAAAAAAAACCGGATGTTGATGATTCGTCTGAAAATGCCAATACTCCGCCGAAACCTAAAAAAGACAAAGATGAAACGATCAAAGGTATTTTTTTGATGGAAGGAAATAGAGTTAAATTTATTCAAGTAACCACCGGAATTACAGGCGAATCCGACATACAAATCACCAGCGGACTCGAACCCGGAAAGCAGATTATAACCGGACCGAGCCGGATTCTAAACACTCTTAAAGAAGGCGATCTGGTCAAAAAGGAAGTGAAAAAAGAAGGTGGCAGCAAAGAAAGCAGTTAACTAAAATAAAAATGCACAGGCGAAGTTGTTTTAGTAAAATCTAAATCAACTTCGCCATTTTTCTATAAAAATAATGGAAACAGAAACGGAAAATTTGGAAATAATCGAAACGAACGGAGAGGAAATTTCCCATCCGTATAATTCGCTGATAAAGATGCGTGGTATTTGGAAGACATACAAAATGGGAAATCAAGAGCTTCACGCATTAAGAGATGTTTCGTTTGATGTCCGCCGGGGAGATTATCTGGCAATTATCGGACCTTCCGGTTCGGGTAAATCAACTTTAATGAATTTGATCGGTTGTCTGGACTCACCGTCGAAGGGAGAATACTGGATTAACGGCGAACAAGTTGCCGCAATGACGGATGACGAATTGGCACGCATTCGCAATAAGGAAATCGGTTTTGTTTTTCAAACTTTTAATCTTCTGTCGCGTGCAACTGCTTTGCACAATGTCGAATTGCCCCTGATATATGCCGGACTCGGTTCAGCCGAAAGACACGAAAAAGCGGTTGAAGCTCTCACATCCGTTGAACTCAGCGACCGGATTACGCATCGTCCGAATGAGCTTTCCGGTGGACAAAGACAGCGTGTGGCGATTGCCAGAGCTTTGGTAAACCATCCTTCGATCTTGTTGGCTGATGAACCGACAGGAGCGTTGGACACCACCACGAGTGCGGAAATTATGCTGCTTTTCGAAAGACTTCACGCCGAAGGAAATACAATTATCGTTGTTACACACGAAATGGAAGTTGCTGAAAGAGCCCATCGCGTAATTTCAATCCGTTACGGCGAAATTGAAAAAGACGAAAGAATCAGATGATTGAAAATATTCCCAACTATATTTCAATAACTTTTATTTTAACCACATTTTTGACTATCGGGTTCTTGTTCTAACCTGTTACGTTTTGAATGCGTATCAATCATAAATACTGATTTCTAAATTAATCTTTTTATTAATTTGAATTTTGTATTTTGTAAATTTTTGTAAATCATACAAGATTTTAAACTTTGCTTTGTTATACTTAATCTAACTAAACAATGAATTTTACCGAAACACTAAAACTTGCATTAGCGGCAATCTGGGCTCACACACTCCGTTCATTTTTAACCCTGCTTGGAATGATTATCGGAGTTACGGCTTTTATGGTCGTTCTGTCAATCTTGCAGGGGTTTAATAACTATGTGGATGAAAAAATAGCCGGTATCGGTTCAAATTCATTTGCCATCAATAGATTCAGCTTTGAAGATTTTAGAGATTCGGATGCACTAGCCGAGGCACAACGTCGAAACAAAGATTTGACTTTTGAAGAGTTGGAATTTGTTCGTAAAAATGGTGATTTAATTAAAAAAATCGGGGCTAAAACCAGAGGCAATCGAATGCAGGTCAAACGAGGTTCTGAAATTCTGGAAGATGTCTCGGTTGATGGCGTTGAACCGATTATTGCCGATATTGACAAAGTTGAAATCGAGAAGGGGCGTTATTTTGTAAAAGAGGAAAACAATTCCGCTGCACGAGTAGCATTTATCGGAGCGGATATAGAAAGTAATTTGTTTCCCGGAGGATCAGCACTTGGAGGGAAAATAAAAATCAACGGTCTTCCCTATCGAGTTGTCGGCGTTGCAGTCGCCAAAGGATCAGTTTTCGGTCAACCACAGGACAGTTTTATACACATTCCCATCAGGACATATTTAAAAAGTAAAAACCGTTGGAGCAGTTTATACTTTGTCGGAACTTCTTATAGCGATGAAACTTTTGATGATGCGGTCGAACAAGCACGCACATTGATGAGAATAAAACGTAAAGTCCCGTTTGGCGATAAGGATAATTTCGGTATTTTCACACCGGATGCGATAACGAATCTACGAGATCAAGTATTAGGACCGATTTTCATCGTAATTATAGCAGTTCCGACAATCGCATTACTTGTCGGAGCAATCGTAATTATGAATATAATGCTTGTTGCCGTAACGGAAAGAACAAAAGAAATTGGAATCAGGAAAAGTTTGGGAGCTAAACAAGCAGATATTTTGAAACAGTTTTTGGCGGAATCGGCGACACTTGCGGCTATCGGCGGAACAATCGGTTTAATATTAGCTGAAGTTATCGGAATAATAATATCTATGTATGTCTTTCAAACGAGTATTCCCTGGTGGGCGGTGATTCTGGCAATCGGTGTTTCCGCCGCTGTCGGAATGCTGGCAGGTTTATTTCCTGCCTGGAAGGCTGCCCGGCTCGATCCGATTGAAGCATTAAGATCAGATTAAAACTTATGATTGTTAACAATACATTTTTTGAAAATTTTCGAATGGCTTTTTCGACCTTGATAAATAATAAACTTCGTTCGTTTCTAACAATCATCGGGGTAATTATTGGTGTCATTACGGTAATGCTTATTTCTTCAATCATCAGCGGTATAAATGTTGCGGTTGAAAAACAAATTGAATCTTTCGGAACAAATTCTATATTTTTATATAAATACAATGTCGGAATTCAAATCGGCAGACGTTCACGTGAAGAGAGAATGCGTAAGCCACTGACTTTTGAGGATGCTGATGCTTTGAATAATTTACCGACGATAGAAACGGCTGTTCCTTTTCTTGATGTTTCCAGTGATCGTTGGGGCGGGAAAATACTTGTTTCAGGAAAAAACGGGAAAACTTCCTCTGCCGTAAAACTTCAGGGAACTACATCCGACATAGAAAAAACTACAACGGAAGTTCTTATCAAAGGGCGTTGGTTTACGCAAGGTGAAAATGAATCCAAATCTGATGTCGCGTTAATCGGACAGGAAGTTAAAAACAATTATTTCCCATTTGGTTCTCCGTTGGGAGAAAAAATCGAAATAGGCGGACGCGAGTTTAGAATTATTGGAATTTTAGAAAAAAGAGAAGAGCTTTTCGGCGGCGGCGGCGGCGAAAGTCAGTCGAATGTGATTTATATGCCGATGGGTTCGGCACTTCGTATAAAACCGAATTCCGACGATTTATTTATTCTTGCCATAGCAAAAAACGGAATGCTTGATGAAGCAAAAGATCAAGTTCAAGACCTGATGCGTGTTCGCCGCCAGGTTCCCTTCGGCGAACCGAATAATTTTTCGATGGAAACTGCGGCGAGCATTATTGATCAGTTTAAGTCCATAACACAAGGCGTATTTCTGGCAATGATCGTAATTTCGTCGGTCGGTTTGATGATCGGCGGAATCGGAGTTATGAATATTATGCTTGTTTCCGTCACGGAAAGAACCCGCGAGATCGGAATTAGAAAAGCCGTCGGTGCAAAACGCTCCGACATACTTTTGCAATTTTTGGTTGAAGCTATGACTTTGACCGGTTTTGGAGGTTTGATCGGACTTGCAATCGGTTGGGGTCTTACATTCTTAATCGGACTTGTATTTCCATCTTACGTTCCGCTCTGGGCTCCGATTCTCGGATTTTTTGCCAGTGTCGGAATCGGGATTGTTTTTGGATTATTTCCAGCTTGGAAAGCAGCTCGTTTAGATCCGATTGAGTCTTTGAGATATGAATAATTAAGAGAAATAATTGGCAGTCAACAGTCAAGTATTAACTTTTTATTGAAACTACCAATTTTTCAGGATTTCATTTTCTTTCATTAAATCTTAAACCGGAACGCCGCTCAGATATGCTTGAACAACTCTCCATGTGATTCCGATAAGTGTAATTATCAAAACAATTGCCCAAGCTGCACCTTTCGAGATTTTGCCTACAATATGAAGTCCGATAGCGGCTAGAATCAAGCCCCAAATTGCAAATAAATCAATGGTGCTTAACAAGGTTGTTAAAACGGGTGAATCTTTTCCATCAAAAAACATCGTCGGATTTGCCCGTATCAAACCTTTTTGCCCCGAAATAAAATTAATTTCATCGGGTGATTTTAGAAACAAAATTATAAAATTTGCGATTGATGCAACTACGGCAGGCGGCAGCCAGGAATAAATATACACCGAGAGTCCTTGCAAATATCCGGCAGAACCTCCCATAACTTTTACGCCCAGCCAATAAAACAGTCCGCCTAATAAAAACATAATAATCAAGATTATCGGAAAGGCAAAACCGGAGTATTTCTGGATATTCATCTGCATATTAATACTCTGTTTTTTCTGCTCAGGTGTCAGAGAGGCAAACTGCGAATTTTTTTCGAGTTGCTGCATAGTTTCCCTTCTGATATTTTCTTCACCTATTTTTTGCTGTAAAGCGAAGAAATATCCGGTTGCAAGAATGAGAATTATTAAACCAGCCATTATAAATCTGGGTTTTCGACGCAAATCTTCAAAAGTTTTGCCGGGTTCGATAAAAATATTTAACAGCGTTGCCGGTTCCGACATCTGCGGCGGTTCTTTAGCTTCCACTTCGATCTTTTCCGGCGGTGGTGGTGCTTGCCACTTATCATTTTCTTCTTCGATTATATTATTTTCCTCATTCATACAGTTCTTTCACCTTCAAATATATTTGCCTGAGAAACCTTTGATTTTTATAAATGTATTTTATTGTGATTTGTAATTATTTACGAATCAAAAAGTAGAATCGTTTCAAAACTATTTTAAACCGGGAGAATTTTCGTAATTTTCATTTCTGATACAAGCGGAGAAATGTCCGCCTTCAATTTCTTTTAAAACCGGCTCAATCTTCGCACATTCATCAATTGCAATCGGACAGCGTGTGCGGAAACGGCAGCCTGACGGTGGATTTATCGGTGTCGGAACATCACCTTCCAGAACAATTCTGTCACGTTTTCTTTTCGGATCGGGAATTGGAATCGCAGAAAGCAGGGCTTGCGTGTATGGATGAAGCGGATTGTGATAAAGCGTTTTCGATTCGGCAATTTCGACGATTTTGCCGAGGTACATCACGGCAACGCGGTTTGAAATATGTTCGACAACAGAAAGTCCGTGCGAAATAAATAAAAATGTTAAGCCGAATTCCTGCTGTAAATCCTGCAAAAGATTGACGACCTGAGCCTGCACTGAAACGTCCAACGCAGAAACAGGTTCGTCGGCGATAATCAGTTTCGGATTAAGGGCTAAAGCTCTCGCAATGCCAATTCTCTGCCGCTGACCGCCGGAAAATTCGTGCGGATAACGCGACATATATTTAGGATCAAGTCCTACTTTTGCAAGCAATTCGGCAACTATTTTTTTACGGGATTCCTTATTCCCGATTCCGTGAATCAAAAGCGGTTCGGAAACGGTTGAATAAATATTCAAACGGGGATTTAAGCTGGCATACGGGTCTTGAAAAATGATCTGCATCTCGCGTCGCAGTTTTTGCAGTTCCTTGTTTCCGAGTTCGATTATATTTTCATCTTCAAACCAAACTTCGCCCGAAGTCGGTTCATAAAGCCGCAAAAGACAACGCCCGACGGTTGATTTTCCGCAACCTGATTCACCGACCAAACCGAGTGTTTCTCCCGAAAAAATATCAAATGAAATCCCGTCCACCGCACGCACCACATCATCGCTGTTCTCAATCGGAAAATGTTTGACCATTTCACGCACTTGAACGAGTTTTTCTTTTTCAGTTTTTGTTGCCGATTCATTCATTTATTTTATAATTTTTTATAGTCCCAATCCTCTTTATTTTCGCCCGATTCAATATCTCAATCTTCATATGACGCAAAAATTATCCTTTTACCTTCGATCTGCATTTTTTTGTTCATCTTTATACAAAACGCATCGCACGTCAGTTTCATTCCCCAAATTATACAGAGGAATTTCGCCGTGTGTGCAGATTTCTTTTCTAAATGCACAACGCGGGGCAAAATGACAGCCGTCGGGTAAATTTGTCGGACTCGGAACTGTGCCTTCAATAGTTGAAAGTCTGGTTATTCCTTCTAATTCTGCTTCGCTCAGTTTTGGAACTGACTGAAGAAGTCCCTGCGTATATGGATGTTTCGGGTTTTCAAAAATTTCATCAACGCCCGATTGTTCGACAATTTTTCCCGTATACATTACGCATACTCTGTCAGCAGTTTCCGCAACAACGCCTAAATCGTGTGTTATTAACAAAATAGCGAGTTTACGATTTTGTTGAAGTTCATTTAATAATTCCAGAATTTGTGCTTGAATCGTCACATCCAGAGCCGTTGTCGGCTCATCGGCAATCAACAATTCAGGTTCGCAGGCGAGTGCCATTGCGATCATCACACGCTGTCGCATTCCGCCTGAAAGCTGATGCGGATAATCTCTAACTCTTGTTGAAGGAGAAGGAATGGAAACTTCTTCCATCGCCTCAATCGCTGCATCCCAAGCATCTTTTTTGCTTAAATTTCGATGCAAACGCAGGGCTTCGGCAATCTGTTCGCCGACTGAATAAACGGGATTGAGCGAAGTCATCGGGTCTTGAAAGATCATCGCTATATCATTGCCGCGAATCTTCCGCATATACTTTTCCGAAACTTTTGTTAATTCTTCGCCCTTAAATTTTATCGAACCGGCGACAATTTTACCCGGCGAAGATATTAGTCGCATTACAGAGAGTGCGGTGATTGATTTGCCACAGCCGGATTCGCCGACCAAACCCAAAAGCTCGCCTTCATCTATATAAAAACTGACATCATTGACGGCTCGGACGATTCCTTCTTTGGTCGGAAAATGAGTTTGGAGATTTTTAACTTCTAATAAATGGGACATTAAAAATTTTATTAAATGGATCAAATAATTTTTTTACAAATTTATTTGATCGGGAAATGTTTTTCAAATGTGCAAGCAACTAATTCCGTCGCTTTTTATTCTAATGAATGTTATCATTTTTTAGATAAATTGTATTTTCGTCCAGTAATTCTTATCAGGAGATTTCTTTAGTGAACAAAATTTTAAATTTATTTTTCGCAATTTTTATAACCTTTTCTTTAATCCTTGGAACTTCAGCCCAAACTACCGCGGTTTCAAAAAAAGATTCAAACAATAACAGCAAAACTTCTGCTGTCAGCAAATCCGAAAAAAAAACCAGCATTGAAAAGATTGAAAGTGATCTGGCTGAAGCCCTGACGCTGATTGAGGATAATCACGTTGAGGGGAAAAATATAAACTATAACGGTTTATTTAAATCCTCAATTGACAGTATGCTGCACACTCTTGATCCGCATTCAAATTATTTTGATGCTAAAGAGTCTGAGGAATTCAGAACCAACCAAAATTCAAGATATTTCGGTATCGGAGCAACCATCGGAGATATGCGTGACAAAACCGGAAATGTTGTTGCAACTTATATTAAAGCTACATTTGACGGAGCTCCGGCACATCGTGTGGGACTTCAATACGGCGATAAAATTGTTGAAGTTAATGGAAAATCAATGCTTGGTAAAGCCTATCCCGAGGTTAGAGATTCTTTACGCGGACCTCGCGGAACGGTGGCAAAGATTACAATTGAAAAATACAAAACAGGTAAACGTGAACAAGTCGAAATTATCAGAGATGCAGTTTCGACTCCTTCTATCTCCGAGATTTATATGCTGCGTCCGGGCGTAGGTTACATAAATATGAACGGCGGATTTAACCGCACGACATATAATGAATTTCTGGAAGGAATGAAAAAACTCAAATTGCAGGGAATGGAGAATTTAGTTTTAGACCTGCGAAGTAATGGCGGCGGTCTTGTTAATCAGGCATATTTTGTGGCGAACACTTTTCTTAATGACGGACAGATTATATTTACTCAGAAAGGACGAAAAGACGGCTCGGCACGTTCTTATGAGGCGGATAATGACAAACCTGATAATACTCCGCTTATTATTTTGGTCAATGGAAATACGGCATCTGCATCGGAGATTTTAGCCGGAGCTTTACAGGATCACGACCGGGCTCTGATCGTCGGCGAAAATACATTCGGCAAAGGTCTTGTTCAAAATCCATACCCGCTGGAATACGGTTCAATGCTGCTTTTAACCATTGCAAAATATGAAACACCATCCGGCAGATTGATTCAGAGAGATTATTCTGATGGAAAACTTTATGATTATTATACGAAAAGTGATCGGCTTGAAGATGATGCTAAAACTGATAAACCAAAAGGTTCGGAAAAAAGAACGGATTCGGGCAGAATAGTTTACGGCGGCGGCGGCATCGCACCGGATGTTGAAGTCAAACCCCAAACCATTCCGATTGCGAAAGCCAGATTTCAAGGAAAATTAACCGATCCGATTTTTGCATTTGTGCTTGATCTGGCTTACGGAAAAGCTCCTAATTTTCCGGTTTATAAAGTTGACCGACCGATTTTATTTAATTACGATCTGAAACCGGCTGATTTTAAACTTTCAAATGAGGTTTATAATTCGTTTAAGAAATTTGCAACAACCAAATATAATTTCACTCCCGCTCAAATAGAAAATGAAAAAGAATTTGTGATGCGTTGGCTCAAAACAGAATTAGTTACAGCCGCATACGGTTCGCAAACTTCCTTTCAGGTTTTTAACGAGTATGATACGCAATTGCAAAAAGCGATAAATTTACTGCCGCAAGCAAAACAGTTAGCTATGCAGGGTGCAAGAGCAAATGCAGCAAAACGGGGCAACGAAAATAAATAAATTATCGTTTCAGTTAAATACAATCAAAAAAGACAGGCATAATGCCTGTCTTTTTTATGTTAGAAGCCAATTTATCAAATAATAAATCCCAATTCCTGCTCCAACCAGAAATAAAATCATTCCGAAAATTAAAAGTCCAACAGTAAATTTAAATTTCCTATAACGGTTTTCGTCCTTCGGCGAAAGCGAACCCTGCGGAAAATACGGTGGCGGTCTTTTGTCCATAATGTTTATATTTAATACTTAATTTTCTATCAAAGCAATCTGCAAATCACAACCGGTAATTCAAAATTGTAATCTATCTCGGAATCGGTTGTTCCAGATTTGCCAGACCATAAGCTAAAACAGCCATTACCGATCCGTTTTCCGCCAAATTTTTTGGATTCACTTTATCGAAAGTGTCGGCGGCATTGTGGTGATAATTAAAATAAGTCCGTGTATCAAACCACGGTGCAAATGATGGCACACCGACGGCAGTTAGAGTGCTTATATCAGAACTTGCCGTCGGACGCAGATCAATCTGACTTGCTCCCTGACTGCTTAAAACATTCAAAATCGGTGCAAAAAATGGTATTGCTTCCCGTTTTCCGGCAAATACAAATCCAATCGGATGACTCGCTCCCAGATCACTTTCGATTGCCGCAAAAGTATTTGGAACATCTGCTTTTTCCGCATAAGTTCTCGCTCCGACGAAGCCGTTTTCTTCATTCATAAATGCAACGACGCGAATTGTCCGTTTCGGTTTTATTTTTAATTGTTTCAACAAATACGGCACTTGCATCGCATTTGCAACTCCGACGGCATCATCCAAAGCACCTGTTCCCAAATCCCAGGAATCAAGATGTCCCGAAACAATGACAATTTCATCGGGCTTTTCACTTCCCTTTAGATCGGCAATAACATTATAGCTTGTCGTATCAGGCAGAGTTTTCGGCGTTAAAAGTAATTTCATACGCAATTTTCCCATTTTTGCTAAATAGGCGATTATCTCCGCATCTTCAAAAGCGACGGCGGCAGATGGAATTTTCGTAACGCCGTCTTCATAACGCATTCCGCCCGTATGCGGCAGACGGTTTTGCGAAGCACCGGCGGAACGAACCAAAGCGGCAACCGCACCTTTTTTTGCGGCGGCAATCGCTCCACCGCCGCGATATTGCGTTGCCATTCCATACGCATTTGTTCCGAATCCGACTTCTGCCATTTCGCGGTCATATTTATAATTGAATAAAACGATTTTCCCTTCAACCTTTTCGCGTCCGAGTTTTTCCAATTCATCAAAAGAATTTACAACAACAATTTCTGCTGTCAAACCGTTTTCGGGCGTAGCGATACTTCCGCCAAGTGCCGTTAAAACAATTTTTTGTCTGGTTCCTTTCGCCATTCCTGCAAATTCAACAAGTTCGCCTTTTTCCTCGCCGCGAACCCAGTGCGGAACTTTTAATTCCTGCAACTGAACTTCGAGTCCGAGTTTTCGCATCTCATCGGCAACATATTGAATCGCCCTTTCCGCTTGCGGCGAACCGGTTAGACGCGGACCAATATTATTTGTCATATAAGCAGTTTGCTTTAATGAATAATCACTTTGCAGAGCAGCTTGCTGAATTTTTTTCATATTCGCAAGTGTTTCCTGAGAATATAAAACGGGAGTCGGTGTCGTCTGTTGTGCCGAAACGCTGATTACTGAAATAATTAACCAAAACAAAATATTTTTCATAAATTTCCCTAGTCTAATTTGACATCAACCTTTTCTTGATTTACATACATCTTAACTTATTATTTTTTTGTCTGAAAGTCAGATAGGTTTTTGTTTCAAACTTTCGCGTTAATTTCATAATTTTATATTCGGCATTTTTTAAGTATGAAAACTATATTTTCTCTTTTTTTATTGATCGGCTTTATTTATTCGACAACTGTTTTAGCAGAAATCAACGCATTAAATCGTGAACGAACTTATGATGTTCAGCATTACGTTATCCGGCTCGATTTTGACCGTAAAAATAAAACCGTATTCGGCGATTCGACAATTGAACTTATCCCCCTAAAAGATGATTTCAATTTACTCGAACTCGACGCTGAAGGAATAAAATTCGATTCGGTAAAACTGGAAGCCGATGGCAAAGATTTAGTATTTAAAAATTTTGATAAAAAAGTTTTGATAACACTTGATAGAAGGTATGATAAAAATGAAAAAATTTCGGTCAGACTTAAATACTCGGCAAAACCCAAAAAAGGAATTTATTTTGTTGATGAATTAAAAAGAAACGGCAGAGTAATTAGAAATTCGCAAATCTGGACGCAGGGCGAAGCTGAAGAAACACATTTTTGGCTGCCTTCATTCGATTTTCCCGATGACAAGGCAACAACAGAACAATTCATTACGGTTAAAACCGGCGAAACGGTGATCGCCAACGGCGAATTGCTTGACACGCAGAAAAATACTAACGGCACACAAACCTTTCACTATAAAATGCCCGTCCCGCACTCGCTTTATTTAACATCGTTTATCGTCGGGACTTATGAAAAAGTTTCCGATAAATATAAAGATATTCCGCTCGGTTTTTATGTCTATCCCGGTCAAAGAGCCATTGTTCCGAGAGCTTACGGAAAAACCAAAGATATGTTCAGAATTTTTGAACAGTTGACGGGAGTTAATTATCCATACAACAAATATGACCAAACGATGGTTGCAAATTTTCAGTTCGGCGGAATGGAAAATATCACTGCAACGACAATGGCTGATACGGAAATTATGTTTGCAAAATTTCCGTTTGGAAAAGACTTGGTTGAAGACCTCGTTTCTCACGAACTCGCTCATTCATGGTTCGGAAATCTTGTAACTTGCCGAAACTGGTCGGAACTGTGGTTAAATGAGGGTTTTGCGACATTTATGGAAGCTGCCTTCCGCGAAAAAATGTATGGTCGCAAAGCATATATTGAAAAAATTGAAAGCGATGCAACCGAATTTTTCACCTACATATCTTTAAGAGAAAATTCACAATACGCACTTTTCAATCCCGAAGCTAATCCGCAAAATGATATGCAAACAATGTTTACACCGATAACTTATCAAAAGGGCGGCGTGATAATTCATACTTTGCGGGAGGAATTAGGCGATGAAATATTTTGGAAAGGAATTAACACATATTTAAACCGGCATAAGTTTCAAAATGTCGAAACTGCCGATCTGCAAAAAGCATTGGAAGAAGTTTCAGGTAAAAATCTGGACTGGTTTTTTAAACAATGGATTTACGGCAAAGGTTATCCGAAATTGCAGATTAAACAAATCTTTAATCAAACCTCTAAACAGCTTGAGCTAAACATCGCACAGACCCAAAGTGCTTCAAACGGAACTTCGGCGGAATTTACATTGCCCTTAGAAATCGAAATAACAACCTCCGAAGGAAAAAAGATAGAAAAGATTTTAATCAACAAAAGATCGCAAAATTTTACAATTTCCGTAAAATCCAAACCGCTATTAGTGGCTTTTGATAAAAATTTCAAAATTCCCTTGAAAGAAATTAAACTTTCTAAATTGACAAATGCCCCATAGAATGTGGTTCTAAAATAAAAAAGTTCCGAAACACACAAACGGTTTCGGAACTTTTTTTCTTTGAAGAAGACTTTTCAGTCTATCAAATTGTTGAAAAAAACTACGGCACAAAGAACTAAAAAATTGTGCTTTTTTTTATTAAAAAACAACTCTTTTCGTATCTTCTTCGCCACGCCTACGAGGTTAGCTGTCGGGCTAGGAATGAAGAAGTTTCCCTGCTAAAAAAAATTTAGCTTCGCCCCCGTTTCTAAAATAAATTAGAATTTGGTTCCCCCGTGCTGATTAACAATGAACTCAACTTTGGCGTTGAAAATTTTCAACATATTAAATATACACCCGACGTTTTTAATTTTCAACCGTCAACGTAAATTTTTTAAGACGTTGGAAATAATTGATACAGCATAAGATATACAATTACGCCTGTAACCGAAACATATAACCAAATCGGATATGCAAAACGAACTATTTTGCGATGGTTTTCAAATTGTTTGGTCAGAGCATAAAACAATGCACGGAGAACAAATGGCAGAACGATTAGCGATAAAATAATGTGGGAAAACAATATCAGCAAATAAATATATCTGACAACTCCCTGACCGCTGAATTTATTTGCAGGATTTGAAAGGTGATATGTTAGATAGCAAATTAGAAAAACTCCGCCCAATGAAAATGCTGTCAACATTGCTTTGCGGTGCATTTTGATGTTGTTTTGTTTGATAAAATAAAACCCTGCAAGCAGAGCAAATGTTGTCAAAGTATTCACCATTCCGATTATATGCGGCAGAATTTTTGTCCAGTTTCCCAAGTCCAGTTTATTTGGAAAAACTAGTATAATTGCCACAACAATAGGAATTGCAATTGAAATAATATTGATAAAAACCTTAGAGTTTTTTTGATATGTTTCTTCTGCCGTATTTTCCATTAATTCCAAAAGCCCAATAAAAACAGAAGTATCAACCACAATCCATCCATCGTATGCCAATACCAGCCGATTGCCGTTGCATCATTTTTGCGTTTTTCAATTTCTCTCTTAGAAATAGTTTTATTCCAGGTTCGCAAAATTATATAACCGAGTGCGAGAATTCCACCTAAAACGTGGACTACGTGAACGGCGGTTAAAATATAGAAAAATCCCGCATAAGGATTTCCGTGCATATAAAGTCCCCGATTGACGAGTGCCAGCCAAGCAAGGATTTGCGACGAAATAAAAACTCCGCCCAAAACGGTTGTAATTAAAAACCATTTTTTCGCCTTCTCATCTCTTTCTTTGTGCAAAGCTGTTTTAGCAAAATGGTAAGTTACGCTGCTTGCAAGAATTATGAACGTACTGATCCAAACTTGGAACGGTAATGAAAATGGCTGCCATTCTAAAGCACGATTTGTTGCAATCACGACATAAGCGGAGATTAAACCGCCGAAGGTCATTAGCACGACGAGCAGCAAAAACCACATTAAAATTTTGGATTTGTTGGTTGGTTCAGGATTTGTGTTTTCTGATTTGATCTTTTTTGGTTTGTAATCGCCGCCGTCGTCACCGCCGCCGCCGTTATTGTTGTTGCCGTTATCATTTCCCATTCCGCTGAGCCGGCTGAAGTTCGGACGCTTTTTCAGCTTTCGCCCCTTTTCTTTAATTGGTGTCGCTGTTCCAACTTTCATTTCTCTTTATTTTTAATGATTAAAAACCATTAATGCAAAAATAATGGGCAAATACAAAACCGAAACTAACAGAAGTTTGCGGGCTTTCTCAATGGATTTAGCACGGGCAGTTTGAATACTAGCATATAAAAACCAAATTCCTAAAATGCTTGCTCCGAACAAATAAATTAAGCCGGAAATTCCCAGGAAAAAGGGTGCAAGACTTATCGGTAAAAGCAGAATTGTAAATATCACTATTTGCTGGGCGGTAATTCTGCCATCTTTTTCAACCACGGGAAGCATTTTTATGCCCGCTTTGGCATATTGTTCTTTATACATCCAGGCAATCGCCAGAAAATGTGGAAATTGCCACAAAAATAAAAACGCAAATAAAAACCAGGCACCAAGCGTGATTTCATTTGCCGAAGCAGTCCAGCCCATCAAGGGCGGCATCGCACCGGGAATCGCACCAATCGCTGTCGAAAGAGTCGTGCGTGTTTTCAAAGGCGTATAGAGAAAAACATAACCGACAATTACAACCAAACCGAGAACCGCCGTTAAAGTATTCACAGCAAAAAATAAATAACTTTCAGCAATTAAACACAAAGAAATTCCGAAAATAAGTGCTTCATTCGGCGAAACTCTTCCGGTCGGAAGCGGACGATTTGCCGTGCGTTCCATTTTCGTATCAATATCTCTTTCCAAATATTGATTTAAGGTCGCTACGCCAAATGCCAGCAGAGTTATTGCCGCCATCGAATTTAGAAAAAGCCAAATATCAAATCCCCGGGCTGCTCCGAGATAAAATCCCGCTGCCGAAGTCAAAACCAGCATAAATGCTATACGCGGTTTGGTTAATTCAAAATAAGTCGCCAGTTTTTCGCCGATGCTGACGACTTTGGTTTCCTGTATTTCAATTGTTGCTGTTTCCATTATTATTTATTTTTGATAGTAACAACAAAAGAATAACTTCTAGATTTTGAATTTCCAAATTGAAAAACATTAAATTAGACTTTTTTACTTAGCAAACAAACTTATTTATTTCAAGATGACAAATAAATTCTGCTAAGTTATGATTTTAAAATAAACATAAACCCTAAGTTTTTTTTATAGAATTTTATAAAACAATGTCGGCAGTTGAAGAATCAGTCAAAACGGTTTCGGAAACGAGATCACAAGTAAAACCAAAAACAGCACCAATTTTTAATCGAATCTTGGATTTTTTAAGTTCGGTCAGATTTGGTGTGGTTTTGTTGTGCATTCTGGTTTCATTTTCCATTGTCGGAATGCTCATTATTCAGCAAAATGTCAATGGTTTTGATGCGTATTTTGCATCGCTGACACCTGCTCAAAAAATTGTTTACGGCGAGTTGGGACTTTTTGATATTTATCACAGTTGGTATTTTAATTTACTTTTACTGGTTCTATCGCTCAACATCGTTCTCGCTTCAATTGATCGTTTTCCTTCTGCTTGGTCATATATTTCTAAACCGAAACTGAATGCGACGAGAAAATGGCTGTTAGGACAAAAACAAAACGCTGTCGTGCAGATCGAAGCGGAAAATGATGAGCAAGCCGCAGAATTTATCAGCAAAACTTTTAAGAAAAATGGTTTAACACCAAACATCAATGATAAAAAAGGAACGTTATATGTTTTCGGCGAGAGCGGAAAATGGAATCGTCTTGGAGCATACATTGTTCACGTCGCACTTTTAACCTTATTTCTCGGTCATTTCGTCGCATTGCAGACGGGATTTGATGCGGACGTTAATTTTATGCCCGGTCAGACGACAAATGAAATTCAGTTAATCGAATTTAATCTCGATCAGCAAAATCGTTATGCCGTTAAACTTCCATTTACGATTACCTGCACCGATATTCAGCAGAAATTAATTGATCCGAATGGTTCGATTGAAGTTTTCAACACATTGGACTGGCGAACACATATTAAAATTGATGATCCGCAGCACGGCGTTACAGAAGCCGATGTGAGTCTAAATAATCCGTTTTCGTATCGCGGATATCGTTTTTTTCAGGCTCAAACCGTTCCAATCGGGAACGCCCGAACAATGACCCTGGAACTAACTCCGCAGGAAGCGGGAGCAGAACCGATTTCTATCAAATTAGACAGAAACGGTTCAATAAAATTAGCTGATGGAACGACGATTGCTTACGAATCTTTCCTTCCTGATTTTACATTTAATCAGGAAGGAAAACCCGACACAAAATCCGGCGATTACAACAATGCCGTTGCTGTTTTGCAAGTTAGCCCGCAAAACGGCGAAAAAACGAGAGTTTTTGCCTTTGCCGGAAATGTTGCCGAAAATATTCCCGTCGGTGCGGCTAAAGCCGGGTATAAATGGAAACTCAAAGAATTTGAAAAAGCACCGCTGGCTCACGTTCTGTCAATCAAATACGATCCATTTAACGGAGCGTTTATCGCCTGGTATTTCGGCGGGATCGGTTTGATCGGGGCTTTGATTTTCGTATTTTTCATCTCGCACAGAAGGGTTTGGGCATTGATTGAAAAAAATGAGATAACGGAAAAATTTAATATAATCTTAGGCGGGAATACAAACCGCAATCATCAGGGATTTGAAGATAAATTTAACAGATTGGTAAATGATTTATCTGTAAAATAAAGAGGAATTATGACACAAGAAATTACAGCAGAAGAATTAAACAGAGCGGCTGAAATTAAATCACCTGTTTGGGAGTATTTTCCCGCAATTTTAGTGGTTATCGGTTCGTTTGCAGTTCTCTTTTGGCGTTTGCAAACCAGCAGTTTTTTGTCGGATGAAGCGTTTATGATGGTCGCTTTAGCTTGCTATATTTTGGCGGCATTGTTTCAAATCACGAATCTCTATGCTCCGTCTGAAATGGCTCGAAAAATCAGTATGTGGACGGCGACGCTCGGCGTATTTTTTAATCTTTCATCGTGGCTTGTCCGTTGGGTTGCCGCTCATGAACGTGAGATTTCGATGCTCCGTTCTGCCGGAAATCCCGAAACGCCCTGGATGTTTCGCTATATTCCTTTCGCAAATCTTTACGATCTGAGTCTGGCATTTGCTTTCGGTGCAGGTTTTACAACACTTTTACTAGTCAACCGCAAAAAATTCCAGATTCTATCGGCATTTACACTGCCGTTAGCGGCATTAATTTTAACGCTTGCAAGATTTATCGGCGGGGAATTTATTGATCTGCCGCCCGTACTCGATTCTTATTGGCGACCAATTCACGTCGGCGTGGCTTCTTTAAGTTACGGCGTTACGCTTGTTTGTTTTGCCGTGGCGGTTGTTTATTTGCTTAAAGACAAGGTTAAACCCGAAGCAATGGCGATTTGGGCAAGTGTTTTTGCAATTTCCGTAATCGGTTCGATTAGCAAATTCAGCGTTTTCACGGAATTTGTCTATCGGGCAGGAATTTTTATTCCGAATGAAAGTAGTCCGAAACCGTTTTCAACTCCATTTCGCCTTGAAATTCCTTTTGTCGGCGAGATATTAGCGGTATCGGGAATTCTACTGGTCGGCGTGATTATCGCTTTTCTGCTTTATCTATATCAAAATAATCAGCAAGCTAAAAAAATTGGACACATTTTATTGATCGGTGCATTCGCTGCACAAATTCTCGCTATCGGATTTTGGGTTTCTGGAGTAAAGGGAAATACGGATGTTTATCCGCGTCTGCAAACTCAAATTCAGCAAAATCCTGCTCAAGTCGTGATCGCGGGCAAAGAGTTAATTGCCAAACAAAATTTATCAGCTCAGGAATTTTCTGCCATCAGCGAATCGCAATTTGAACAATCAGGGCAGCAGTTTCTGCAAAGAGCAGGCGATAAAATGTTTCTTTCGCTGAAAACAAATCCGGTTGAATTTTCCGGATTGATTACGGCAATCGCGGGATTGTTTTTCGTGCTGTTATTTAGCTTTAGAACCGAAAATTTACGCGAAAGACTTCCCTCTTTGGAATCACTCGATGGTTTGATGTATAAAACCGCCAGTCTTGCATTTGCGGGACTTGCAATGCTGCTTATTACGGGAGCGATCTGGGCGAATGAATCGTGGGGCAGACCCTGGGGTTTCGATTCAAAGGAAACGGGTGCTTTGGTTGCCTGGCTGACCTATGCGGCGTTTCTACATACAAGGATCTCACGCGGTTGGAAAGGCAGAAGTTCAGCATATTTTGCGATTCTCGGTTTTCTGTTAGTGATTTTTACTTATTTGGGTGTAAGCTATTTATTACCCGGATTACACAGTTACGCATAAAATTTTGAAACTTTCTCTCCTCGAGTTTGTGATAATATCAGTATCAATTTTAAGGAGAAAGGTTTATGAAACGATTTTTAATTATTTCAGTTTTCAGTTTTTTGGGGATTATTTTCTTGGGCGGTATTTCTGCATATTTCAATCCAAGTTCGGCACAGAAAGCCGTTAACACACAATGGGAATATGCGGTTATCAGTGATGTTTACTATTTACAGCCCGAACCGGAAAGAATCAATAAAATCGTCGGGATCACCAATATCTGTATAATCCGTGCGGCGGGTTGTAAGCAGTCGGAAATTAAAGAAGAATTGGATTATGCAAAGTTTTTGAAAGATGTGAATTTGCCCGAAACATTTGAAGCCAGACAAACTGCGAGTTTAAAAGTTTCCGAAATTGCATTTCAAAAAGCTCTGGCTCAACTCGGAAACGACGGTTGGGAATTGATCGCTGAACCTAAACAGGAATTTAAGTCAGTAAGTTTATATAATTACGAAAAATTTGAAAATAAATCCGTTTTTTTCATAAAAAGAAATACCGAAGCGGTTTATTTTAAGCGTTTGAAGAACTGAATTTATAATGGGAAAGAATAGTTTATTATTTGGAATAATCGGTATGATAATCGGTTTGATAATTGGATTTTCGGGTGCAAATTATTTAAATCGAAATACTGCAACGCCGAATAATACTGAACAAAACCAGTCGCCTCCGCAAGTAGCCAACCAACCGATAAATCCCCGCGGAGTTAATCAAAAAGGCGGAATGCTGCCAGACGTTCAAAAAAATATAGATCAAGCCAATGCAGAACCTGAAAATTACGAGGCTCAGATAACAGCGGGAGAACTATATGCACGCATCGGGAATTTTGAAAAAGCTCTTGAATTTTTTCAAAAAGCACAACGCTTGAAACCCGATGATTTTGTTGCAAACGCGAGTTTGGGAAACGCTTTTTTTGATGCCCGGCAGTTTGAAAATGCAGAAACTTATTATGAAAAGGCTTTGGAAATAAAACCCGACGATGTGAATGTCTTATCCGATCTGGGAACAACCTATGTTGAGAGGCGAAATCCCGATTATGAAAAGGCTTTAGTACAGTTTGAAAAGGCTCTTAAACTTGAGCCGAATCACGAACCGACAATTTACAATTTGGGAATCGCTTACTTGAGAAAAGGTGATAAGGAAAATGCCCGGAAAACCTTGAATCAATTAAAAGAATTAACCCCGAACAGCGATCTTGTAGCACGACTTGAAAAAATTATTGACAAATAAATTAATCTAAAAGAATTCCCCGTCTGCTTGCAGCGTGGGTTTCCTTATTAGCCCTGAAAGGGCGACAGTTCTTTGTTCTTAGAAAATTCGTGGTAGTCGGTGCTTTGACCGACTAATTTTCG
>JALZKH010000146.1 GCA_030859345.1 Acidobacteriota bacterium
CAGCACACACGGAACAGAAGAAATGATAAAGAACTATGTTCAGCAACAAGGCAAAACTGATTCAGACGACGGACAAGGGTGACTCTTTTAATACACCGTCAGCTTGCTGCGGGGTAGTTTATTTTAAAAATCATTGACAAGATAAATTTATTAAACATAGTATTAAGAGATAAATTTTTTTGTGAAAAAAGAAACCCAGCCGATAACTATAGAAAAAATCAAGCAGGCACACGCCGAAAGAGTTTCGGAAATTCGCGGACGGTTGGCGGAGTTTGAAGATATTTGGAAAAACGGGAATGATCTGAAGCTTTGGGAAGAGATGGTTTTTTGTTTTTTTACGGGCGGATGTTCGGCAAAGATGGGGCTTAATTCAATTGAAGCGGTTCGTCCGATTTTATTGAAAGGGACGCACGAAGAATTAACCGACGCATTGCTCGGCAAACATCGTTATCCGAACGCCCGTGCGGGTTATATCGTTGCTTCGCGGAAATTTCTGCAAGAGCATTGCGGAATGCGTCTGCGGGAAAAACTTGAGAGTTTTGAAGACGATCTGGAAAGACGCGATTGGCTTGTCAAGGAAACAGGTATAAAAGGTTTGGGTTATAAAGAAGCTAGTCATTATCTGCGGAATATAGGGTTTAAAGGGTATGCGATTCTTGATAAGCACGTTTTGCGAAGTATGGCGGAACTGAAAATAATTGATGACCCGAAGCCACCAAATAACCGTTCGAGGTATCTAACCTATGAACAATTTCTAAAAAAATTCGCTGAACGGCTAAAAATTGATTTCGACGAGATGGATTTAGTCTTGTGGTCTATGAAGACCGGAGAAATTCTCAAATGAAACAGATTTAAGATCGTTTACCATACAAATTATTAACGGAGAAGATATTATGAAAGAAAGAGTAAATATTTTAAAATTTTTTGAAATTCCTTTCCATAAAAAATATCTGACTTTCATAGTTATTCTCTTAATATTGGGTTTGTCGGCAGTTACTTATGCCGGAAATGATAATCAGACTAATGAACCACAGGACACAAAAAAACTCCTCAAAGAAGCCAAAAAACACTCACAAAAAGGCGAATTAAACGAAGCTGAAAAAATTCTTAAACAGATACTTAGCCGCACTCCCAGCCACGCTGCCGCCAGTTTAGACCTTGCTTATATTTTACATAAAAAACGACATTTATTAGAAGCCTATAATTTAGCCTATGACGTAGCTAAAGCGGACGCTAAAAATTCCTATGCCTTTGCAATTTTGGGAGCAATTCATCTGAGTGCGGGAAATTTCGACGAGGCAAAAAAGTTTTTAACAAATTCTATTTTTCTGAATAAAAAAGAGGCTTTGGCTTGGGCTGGACTTGGAATGCTTGATTTTTATGAGAACCGTATCCAAGACAGCATTCTCAGTTTACGCGAAGCGGTTTATTATGATTCAAGAGAACCTGATTATGTATTTTCTTTGGCACAGGTTTCCGCACGTGCCGAGAAATATAAAGCCGCCGCTGATGCTTATGAACACTTCCTGCAAATCTCTCCCAAAAGTGATGCTGAACGGCGTGATCGTATAAAAGGTTTGATAAAATTCCTGCGGTATCTGGGAAGAAGAAGTTCCCTGTATGACATCGGAGGCGAAACAGAAACAAAGATCAAAATGCCTTTGTTAAACAATCGTCCAGTAATTCAGGTTAAATTGGAAAAAGACGGTGAATTATTAAACTTTGTATTAGATACGGGTTCGGGGATTTCAGTACTTTCCGAGAAATCTTCAAAAAGACTTAAAATAAAACCGGTTTCAAAGGGCGGAGTTGCCAGAGCTTTAGGCGGCGACGGCAGGTTCGATATTGTTTACGGGTTTTTAGACAAGGTTTATATCGGCGATGTACATGTTCGCAATGTTCCCATATACATCCGCGAATTTCATAATAAAAATGAGGAGATTGACGGTTACATCGGATTGTCTTTAATCTCAAAATTCATTACTACCGTTGATTACGGCAACGAAACATTTGAATTAAGCAGAAAGGAAGATTCAGAGGATTTCAAATCCGAAAAAGACAAGACTGCATTGCCGCTTCGTTTAACGTCGAGCGGATTTCTGAGCGGTCAGGTTAAATTAGAAGGAATCGAATCGCCCCTGAATTTTATTGTTGATACGGGAGCAAGCGTTTCGGTGATTTCCGAGAGGTTAGCTGTTTCGGATGAATTGAGCCAATATGATTCCGGGGAAACAATGCGTGTCATCGGTGCTGCCGGAATCACCGAGGGAGTTCCTTCATTTTTATTACCGAAAGTAACTTTCGGCAATTTTTCACGAAAGGAATTAAAAGCGATTTCACTTGATTTAAATCTGATAAATGAAACTTCCGGGTTTGAACAAGCCGGTATTTTAGGCGGAAACTTCTTGAAAAACTATCGCTTGACGTTTGATTTTAAGAATTCTAAAGTAATATTTGTCCCGAACATTAAAAACTAAACCCGGTTTAATCTATGAATCTAGGATTTTGGGTTAGGGATTTTGATTTTGTAAAAATACTGCAACGCTCAAAATCAAAAAAACCAAGCCTTTTTATTATGAAAAAAAGTTTGTATTTAGAAACTTCCGTAGTCGGAGCATATCTTGATAATGGTGAACCTTTTAGGCGTGATCTGACGATTCGTTGGTGGGAACACGAACTCAAAGAATATCGTTCTTTTATCTCGATTTTGGTAAAAAGGGAACTCGAGTGTCTTTCAGAACCGCACCGAACCGGTTACTTAAATCTTATTAAACCCTTGAATAATCTTGATTTACCGGAGGAAGCAGCGATCTTGGCGGAAGGTTATATTTCACGCGGGATTTTTCACCGAAAGTTTCTCGGCGATGCACTTCATGTTGCATTGGCTTCATTTCATAAGATTGATTATCTCGTAACCTGGAACTTCGGACATATCGCAAATGTTAGAAAACAATCGAGAGTCAGACTCTTTAATACCGCCGCCGGATTCTTCGTGCCGATGATCGTAACTCCCGAATTTCTCGTTCATACGCTATAATCATTAGTGCGTTTGAACTTTCAAAATTTATCTTTTTACTTTATATAAAATGTATCGTCGTCCGAAATTTTTGGAACTTTTACTGGAAATCCGCGAACAGATGTCGCGTGATGCTGATTATGATATGGATTTATTTTCAGAAATGGTTCGCTCAGGAAAGATTTCCAAATATGAAAAAACTTATAATCTAAATAATGTAAACAATAAAAAAAGTAAAAAAATAAATGGTGATGATTTTGAGTAAATCATATTCTAAATCATTTAATTCATTAAATTAAAATGCGTCGTTTTTTAATTTCTCTTCCCATAATTATCATTTTGATCATCGCCGCCACAGGGATCGGCGGTTATTATTTCAATGAATATTGGATAAGTCGTTATGATTCCTTAATCGAACGGCAGGCGGGCGTTTATGATCTGCACCCGAAACTGGTTTGGAGTCTGATTTATGAAGAAACATATTTTCGCACATCGGTTACAGGCGATGCCGAAGAAGTAGGTTTAATGCAGGTTACACCGACGGTTGCGAAACAATGGGCTAAGGAAACGGGACTTAGAGAATTCAGACAGTCAACCACTCAAAATGTCCGTGAATTATTAATTGATCCCGAAAGAAATATACAGGTCGGCTGTTGGTACTTGGAAAAAGTTAAGGCAAAATATCGCGGTTTCCCGGCGGCAAGAGCGATGATGCTTGCCGCTTACAACGCCGGTCCGAGCCGCGTTGAAGAATGGACAAAAGATACGGACATCAGCAAATTAAGCGAAAAAGAATTTGTTCAGCGAATCAAAATCTCCTCAACTAAAGCATACGTAACTTCGATTTTGAAAAGATTTCGTGAATATCCGAAAACTTTGAGAAAAATTGATTCCGAAAAGCTGAAAGAAAAAATTACCGAACGGTAGTTTTAAGAATTTACAAAAAAACTCGATGAAAATAATTTCCGCCGAATATATTTTGCCGATTTCAGAAATTCCAATTAAAAACGGAGCAATTGCAATTGAAAATGACAAAATAATTGCGGTTGGAGAAAAGCAAGATTTGATAAAAAAGTTCCCCGAATCGGCTTATGAAGATTTTGGAGATTCGGCAATTATGCCCGGTTTAGTAAATTGTCATACGCATCTGGAATTAACTCCGATGCGTGGATTTCTGGATAGATTTGACAATGATTTTTATTCGTGGCTGATAACTTTGACAAAAACGCGGGCGGAAAATTTAACGAATGAAGATGTTGAAATTTCGGCAATGCTCGGAGCATTGGAAGGTCTAAAGTCCGGGATAACCTGTTTTGGCGACATCGGGCGTTGGGGAACGGCGGGTTTTAATGCGTTAATTGCAAACGGCGGACGCGGAATTTTATTTCAGGAAACGGAATTTTCGCCCGATGACAAAACTGCCGAAAGTGATTTTGAAAAATTAATAGAGAAATTTTCAGTATTAAAAGAAAGCGAAACAAGCCGCGTTAAAGTCGGGATTTCTCCGCACGCTCCATACACGGTCAGCCGAAAACTTTTTACAAAAATTTCCGATTTTGCAATTCGTGAAAATATAAAAATCACAATTCACGCCGCCGAATCCGAGCAGGAACAAAACCTGATGCAGAACGGTGAAGGTTTCTTTGCAAAACTTTATCAGGAACAGGAAATAAACTGGGAATCACCGCAATGTTCGACAATTCAATATTTAGAAAGAATCGGTGTTTTAGAAGCAAAACCAATTCTTGCTCATTGCGTAAAAGTTTCCGAAACGGACATTAGTTTAATTTCCAAAAGCCATTCAAAAATCGCCCATTGCCCGAAATCGAATGCGAAATTCGGACACGGCATCGCACCGTTTGAAAAATTTTTGAATAAAAATATCAAAGTCGGTTTCGGAAGCGATTCGATGGCGAGTAATAATACTTGCGATATTTTGGAAGAATCAAGATTTGCAACACTTCTGGCTCGAACAATGGAAAATAAAAAGCGTTTTATACACGCTGAAGAAATTATTAAAACGGCAACATTTGGCGGAGCGGAAGTACTCGGTTTGGATAAAAAGATCGGAACTCTGGAAGCGGGCAAACAAGCCGATTTAATTGTCATCTCACTTGACGCGACGGCTCAACAACCCGTCCACGATGTTTACACGACAATTTTGTTTGCAACGAGCGGAAAAGATGTGAGTTTAACGATGGTTAACGGCGAAGAAATTTGTCGTAATGGAATTTCAACAAAGGTTGACGAAGAAGAATTAACGGCAAAAATGAAGGAAATCTCAAATAAAATGTAAGTTTTTGCAAAAATTCTGCAATTTACTTGAATTGAATCGTTTTACAGATGTGCCTTTTAAGGAGGACATTAAAAATTATGAAACATATAACGGTATTAATTATTACGCTGTTTTTAGCGATGCAAAATAACTGTAATGCTCAAAATGACGGCAATAAAGTTTCCAGAAAAGAAATAGATAAAACTAAAAATACGGAAGTTAAAAACAATACAAAAGTTAAACAAGATAAAGAAACAAAGGAAAAAAACAATTTGAAAGTATTAACCGACGGTAGTTATTCGAGTGTTGAAGATAAATTTATTTTTGTTGCACGCGACAAAAAATCGTTTGAAACTTTGTCAAAATTACTCGATGATTTTGAATTGAAAGAAAAAATTGATTTTGAAAAAAATATCGTCGTCGCCGCATTTGCAGGAATGCTGACAACGGGCGGTTATTCGGTTGAAATCAATGAAACAGGCGGCAAAATTTCAATCAAATTAAACAGTCCACCGAAGGGCGGAATGGTAACTCAGGCTTTAACGCAGCCGTTCAGCGTTGTTTTAATTCCATTAAATAAAGATGAATCGTTGAATCTTGCAGTTTCAGATTACTGGAAAGAAAAATCCCACAATTATTCGGTTAAATCGGGTTCGATTGAATATTCCGGCGGAATCGCAGGAATTCGCAAACAATTTGAGACGGAAGGGACCGTTCAGGTTTACAAATTAAATAAATTTGTAACGCTGGTGTTGGACTTAAAGGGGATAGGAAAAGAGTCAAGCAGAAAATTATCCGAAGTAATTTCGGGTGAATTACAAGACAACTCTTTAACAGTTGAAAATATCCACGGCGGCAATTTAATCGAAATTCCGCATCCGCCAGTGAAATTCGGTGCTGACTTTTCCGATAATAAAATTTCCATAAAATTAGTCGCCGAAGATAAAAACTCTCCGGTCAGAGATGGTTTTTCAGGTAAGGGAACTTTGGAGGCTGTGAAAGTAAATTAATAAAATCGAAAATAATTGTCTTCAACATTACCAAAACATCAGCAAAACCAATGATACAAAGAAAAAATTCTGACTTTTCTAATAATATTTGCATCATAAGAATCAGTTCAAATAAAAATAACGGAGATTTGTAAAGTGAAAAGATTTGGAATTTTATTATTAATTTTGATTTGTGTGTCAATTGCTTCGGCACAATCTGGTAGAAGAATTACGACGAATCCTGAGCCGACTCCGGTGATTGTTGATGAAAATTCATATTCTGAATCAAGGTCTTACAAACCGCAAATAATTTATCCGCCGAATTATCGTGATAAAAATTCCAGGAAGAAAAAAGAAGAAAAGAAAATAATTAAGATTGCTGATGAAGATGTTGATGAAGATATTATCAATGTTGATTCGACTTTGGTAACAATTCCAATTTCTGTTTTTAATCGCAACGGACTTTATATAAGCGGCATTAAAAAAGAGGAAATCAAAATTTTCGAGGACGGAAAAGAGCAGGAAGTCGCTTTTTTCGGGATTTCCGAAAAGCCTTTTACGGTTGCTTTGTTAATTGATACGAGTCCTTCGACTGAATATAAGATCGAGGAAATCCGGCGGGCGGCAAAGGCATTTGTTGACGAACTGCAACCGCAGGATAAAGTTATCGTGATCGAATTTGATGGTGATCCGCAGGTTTTGGCAGAGGCTACAAATGACCGCCAAAAAATCTATCGAGGCATTGATAAAGCTGATTTTGGACAAGGAACGGCTCTTTATGATGCGGTTGATTTTACGCTGAATAAACGTCTGAATAAAATTGAAGGTCGCAAAGCGATTGTTTTATTTACCGACGGAGTTGATACGGTTTCGCGGCGAAGTTACGGTTCGACAATGCGGGATGCGGAAGAATCGGAAAGTATAATATTCCCGATTTATTACAATACATTTCTTGGAAATTCCGGGATTACCGGCGGCGGAATCAGCGGCGGCGGTGGAATAAACGGCGGTATGATTCCGAGTATTGGCGGGACTCAAAATCGCGGTTACGGAAATACTGCGGAAGAATACGCACTCGGGAAAAGATATTTGGATGAATTAGCAGCTTTTACCGGCGGGCGGGTTTTTATACCGGAAAAAACTCCGGGCGGTTTGCAGTCGGCTTTTGAAGGAATCGCTGAAGAGTTAAGACGACAATATAATATCGGCTATTATCCGGCGGACGAAGGAAAAATCGGGCAAAGAAAACAAATAAAGGTGCGTGTTTACCGCCCGAAATTAATTGTCCGTGCAAGAGACAGCTATATCGTGGGGTCTAACCAGCAATAAAATTAACTTGAATTTTTAGTATACGAGAGGCAGGGAAGTTTTCTCTGTTTCTTTTGTTTTTTAAAAACTGAAATTGATACTGAATATTTTATTTTGCAAAAAATTTAGAATCAAATTTATCAATAATTAAATTTATTGATAAAGTAGAATACTCTGAACTAATATTTATAAATTTAAACACCTTAAATTAGTTGATATTTAAACATTTTATCAATGAATATTGAGATAAATTATGTCTGAAACTAAAACTTCTTCGTGGCTGAAACCTTCATTAGATTGGCTTTTGATTTTTGTTCCCATCGCAATTGCTTTGCGGTTTATTCCCGGTTTAAATTACCCGACGGCACTTTTTATCGTTGCGTGTCTGGCAATAATTCCGTTGGCGGGTTGGATGGGAAAAGCTACCGAACACTTGGCTGAACATCTCGGACAAGGCATCGGCGGCTTGCTGAACGCAACTTTCGGGAATGCCGCCGAACTAATTATTGCCTTATTTGCATTGTCGAAAGGTCTGGAAGGTGTCGTCAAAGCCTCGATCACGGGTTCGATAATCGGCAATATTCTGCTCGTTCTGGGGCTTTCAATTTTGCTCGGCGGTTTTAAGTTTAAGGAACAAAAATTTAACCGAACGGCGGCAAGTATGTCGGCAACGGCTTTGACCTTGGCAGCGATTGCACTTTTAATTCCGACAATTTTTCATCTGGTTGCGGATAATGTTCCCGTTGCACAAGGCGGATGGACTCCGGCAAAGGAACAAAATTTATCACTGGCAATCGCCATCGTTTTATTTTTAACTTATTGCGGAACACTTGTGTTTTCATTAATCACACATAAACATCTGTTTATCGGCGAGGCTTTACAGGGAGCGGCAAAATCCGTCGGACACGAGGAAGAGGAAGCGGGGGAACATTGGTCAAAAAATAAATCAATCATTGTTTTGATAGTGGCAACGTCTTTTGTCGCATTGATTTCGGAATTTCTCGTCGGGGCTGTCGAAGCCGCGAGAGGAGCTTTAGGTTTTACAGAAGTTTTCGTCGGTGTGATCGTCGTCGCAATTATCGGAAATGCCGCCGAACATTCCTCTGCAATTTTAATGGCTTTACGAAACAAAATGGACTTGAGCGTCGGCATCGCCGTCGGTTCGAGTCTGCAAATCGCTTTATTTATCGCTCCGCTACTTATTTTTGCTTCATATCTTTTCGGAACTCCAATGAACTTGGAATTTACAATTCCCGAAGTTGTTGCGGTTTTTGCCTCAATTTTGATCGTCGAGCAGATTTGCTCTGACGGCGAAAGCAATTGGATCGAAGGTGTGCAGCTTTTATCGGTTTACGCGATATTGGCAATCCTATTCTACTTTTTACCCGATATGCACCACGCCGCAACTGATGCGATAAACGGAGCGGCGGCGGCACCTTAATAGGTTAAACTACATCAATCGTCAAATGATTGTAAAACATTTTAAAATTAGTGCGTTTCGTAATTTCATTGGTAATGCAGGGAAAAACTGATGTTTTGATTGTAGATGGTGTTTTGGCTGAATCTGAATAAATCGCAATGGATAATGATGATGGAGAACGGATAATTATTTTCCATATTTTTTCATCATCTGTTATCCATTGTTTAAGCTGCTTTGGCAATATCACCTTCCGCAAAATCGGTCATAAACAGATATTTTTTCCATTCGGGACGCGATTCTGCGTAGTGACAAAGCAAAACGTGGTCGAGACCTAAACGAAGCAGTTTTTGCGATGTGAGAAGCGGCATACGTGCTTGTTCGGGTGTGCGGTTTCCTTTGCGTTGATTGCATTTTTTGCAAGCCGAAACAAGATTTTGCGGTGTGGTAGTTCCGCCTTGAGCTCTCGGCAAAATATGGTCGAGAGTTAAATCTTTGACTTGCTTTTGATCGCCGCAATATTGGCAGCGATAGCGGTCGCGTATATAAATGCGGACACGCTTCATTGTGTTCTCACGGCGTTTACGTTTGACGTGAACATAATGACGCAGACGCACAACTGATGGAACGGGAAGTGTCGTCGAAGGTGAATGCAAAACATTGTCTCCGTCTAATTCTTCCACATATAATTTATCACAAAACTGCATACAAATCGCCCGTGCGACACCGATTGTGCCGAGCGGTTCATAAGAAAAATTCAAAAGTAATACTCTTCCAGTTATCATCGGAATCACCTCCTCCAAAGTGTTATGTTTAATGGTTTAATAATGTCGAGATAAAACGCAATATCTTGTGTGAATGTTTTTTAGCAAACACTATATTAAACGATTTATACCCGATTTGTATATGAAATTCTTGTTAACAAGAATTTCAAATGGTTTGATGGAAGATATTTAGCCACGAATAACACGAATAATTTTTTTTGATTTAAAAACATTTGTGTAATTCGTGTTATTCGTGGCTAAAAAATATAAATAGGAGCGAATTAGTTGCATCAAACCTGCCCCATCCCGGCAAACGGCACGGCTTACGAGATTAACCAAGAACCGGAATTGGTTTATGGTTTCCGTTTGCGAGGTTAAATGTTAAAAAATTATTGATCGGTCTTCCTGTCGCCAACGGCGACCGACAATATAGCCTAGCGAGAATCGCTAGGTGAGATGGAAAAACGTATTTGGTCGCTGAAAGCGACTAACAAAATAAACGGTTGATTGTTCGACACTTTCAGCGTCGGAAAGAATTATTCAAAACAACCTATGGTTTCGGCGAAACGCCTGCACCATAGGCTATATTGTTGGTCGCCGTTGGCGACTAATCTTGCTTTAGAAGTTCCAAATATAAAATTGTCGCAAATTAACATTAAAGTGGTAATATGAAAATATGCTTGCTATTAAACAATATTCAGATATAGAAAAAAGACTTAGTGAAGCCTTTCAGTATCGGTATCCTGAAAAGCCAAATGTTAAGATGTTTGGTATTTTATTTGCTCCATTGTTTAACGAATTAGGCGAAAAAATAGAAAAAAGTTTAGAACATCTTAATCTTCGCACCAACAACATAGTTGATTTTTTTTGTATTGGTTATGCGGTTAAGGAAATTTTTGAGAATCAACCTTTAGACCTTGAGACAGGACAAGTTAATTACGATGACGGCGGATTTGACTGGGAATATAGCCATATTATTTTCAATAATTTGCTTAATGAATTTGAAAAAAAAACTACATGGGAATATTCAGGCGAAACAGAGTTGCTTTTATTAAATGCTATTTACGATTATGAATATAATCATGTTTTATTGATTATTCAAAAGTAATTATTCTTGAGTTAGATAAAGTTCTTGAGGACAATCCAAACTTAACTCTTGGAAGATTATTAGAAGGAATTTGTAAATTTTCAAATAATTCAATAACAAATAATCTAACTGAAAAATTTAGTAATAGACAAGGTCTAATCAGTTTAGGACATAGTTTTGTTGATAGCATTCCTGAAAAAATGAAAACACTGCCTCTTAACCTATTCAAAAGGGCAAAACATTTTCGAGTTGTAAACCTCGAAAAAAAAGGATTACAGGAAAAAACCTTAAATCTGTGAAAATTAAGATAGATGGCTAAATAATACAAATATTTTTAGCCATCTATCTTACCCTTTAACACACACAACTTGCTTCAATTCCGCGACGACTTCGACTAGGTCGTTTTGGTTTCTCATAACCTTGTCAATGTCTTTGTAAGCTCCCGGAATTTCGTCAATTACGCCTTTGTCTTTACGACATTCAACGCCTTTGGTTTGCTGCTCCAAATCTGCTTTGGTGAAGTGTTTTTTCGCTTTGGTTCTGGACATTTTACGTCCGGCACCGTGCGAGCAGGAATTGAAACTTTCGGGTTTTCCCAAGCCTTTGATGATGAAAGATTTCGCTCCCATCGAACCGGGAATGATTCCGTAACGCCCCGTTTCGGCATTTATCGCACCCTTGCGGGTTACGAAAACGTCTTCGCCGTAGTGGGTTTCTTCTGCACAGTAGTTGTGATGGCAATTTACTTCGATCTCGGGAGCAAAGCGATTGCCTTTGTTGAACATACGATTAAATTGATTCAGCAGACGCTTCATCATTACCTCACGGTTTTTCATCGCATAACCTTGTGCCCATTTCAAATCCCGCCAATATGCACGAAACTCCGCAGTTCCTTTTACAAAATAGGCAAGACTCGGATCAGGCAATTCGTTCAAGCGGTGAAGTGTTTTCGCGGTTTCGATATGACGCTTCGCAATCTCATTCCCGATTCCACGAGAACCCGAATGAAGCATCAACCAAACCGAATCATCGGTATCAATGCAGACTTCTACAAAATGATTACCTCCACCGAGAGTTCCGAGTTGCTGCATCGCTTTCAATTTGCGATCTTGCACGCCTTCATGCAACTCTCCGAAATTCGACCACGCTTCCCAACGTGAAGATTCATCAACCGGGTCTTTATGCCAGTTGAATCCGACGGGAATTGTTCGTTCGATATTATGACGCAATTCTTTCAGCTTACCGTCAAGAATTCCGCTCTTAAAAGGCGTTTTTACCGCCATCATCCCGCAACCAATATCAACCCCAACAGTTGCGGGAATGACGGCATCTTTAGTTGCGATAACCGACCCAACCATCGAACCTATTCCAAGGTGTGCGTCGGGCATTAATGCGACGTGCTTATAAATGCACGGCAGACGCGATACGTTGCGAAGCATATCTTGTTCCATACGGCTCAACCCGTGGTCAACCCAAGACAGAACATCCGCTTTCGCACCGCTAATGTTTAATTTGTTATATGGCATATTATTTCTCCTAGTTTAGAGTTTAGAACTCAATGTTCAGAATTTCAAGATTCGTCAAAACTCTAAACATTAAAAACCGAACTGTTTATAAAATTATTAAAGTTGATTATTCGCGTTCAGAGTTCAAACTTCAGTTTGCATTTTTCGTAAGCGAAGCGATACGGAAAATTAAAGCCGACCATTTCAATAGTTTATTTGAGTAAGAAAAACGTCATTGCTTCGCTCGACGTTTTGACAAACTGAAGTGTGAACTCTGAACGCGAATGATAAAGTTACAAAAAACTTGTGTTATTATTTGTTGATTAAAAAGACAATATGAACATCTCCATCAAACAAATTGACGAAAACGATTGGCAAGAATTTCGTGTCGTTCGCCTTAAAGCCTTGCAGACAGATCCAAAAGTTTTCGGTTCACATTACGAAAGGGAAAAAAACTATTCTAAAAAAGATTGGAAAGATTGGATAAAAGGTAAAAATCAAGCGGTATTTTTTATTTACGATGATGAAATTCCGATCGGAATGACTGGAATTTACATTCCGCAAGATACTGTTACAAAAACAACAGCAATTCTATGGGGTTCGTGGCTCGAATCTGATTATCGTCGCAAGGGAGTTTCCATGCTAATGTATAAAGCCCGAATTGATTGGGCAAAACAGCAACCCGAACTCAAAAGAATCGAAGTCTCTCACCGCGAATCAAATCTCTCTTCAAAACACGCCAATCAAAAACACGGCTTCAAACTCATCAAAGAAGAAAACAAAGAATGGCACGACGGAATCACAGAAAAAGATGTGATTTACGAATTAAAAATTGAAAAATAAAATTGGCGACAAGTTTATGGCGAGAGTTCCGCCCGTCAAAATAAGATTGGGCGGGAAAGTATCGAAACTTTCTAAACCAATGTATTCCCAACCTGCATTAGCTAAATCGAGGCGATATTTGTGGAGAACCTTTCCATTGAAATGAATCAATTGTCATTTGAATGCAATCTCTAGCTGAAATAATACTGTTAAAACTTACTTCAACTTCTCCATGATTTCCATCCTCCATAACTGAACCAAATTTATTATTAGAAAGATTTTCTAACCAAATTGAACCACCATTTGGAAAGATTTCTGTTTTTCTTGCAAGCCCTCTAATACGATATTCAATATGTGCTGAACTATTTCTTACATCACGCAAATTAGGAAAAGCATTTTTAAATTTATCGTATGCTTTTATGGCTTTATCAGGCACTCCATTTTCATTTTTCAAAGCCTTAAATATTTTATCAATTCTATCAAGAGAGTAAAGAAAAGACCTAGCATGAATAAAGACTAATCTTCTTTGATATTTTTCTGGGAATTTGCCTTTTTCCATCTCACTTTTCATAAAATAAATTCTTGCTTGTTCGCTTAAAAGTTGATTTTGGTAAAAGTCAAAGTCATCTACTAATTGTTCTTTTTTAAGACTTTGTAATATTTGTTCAACTTGGTTATTTTTATCTGTCCATTTTGAAACATTAAATTCTGTGTTTATAATTTCAGCATTTATCTTTTCTGCTTGTTCATATAAGCAAAGTGAAATAACTGCATCTAAAAGCGAGGCATCCATTGCTCCTATTAATTTTGAAATGCTCCAAGCCCGGTTTTCGTCTTGATGGGCAATAAATGAGCCAGGATATTTAAGTTCTGCAATATAATTCATTTTATACTCCTAATTTAAATTAATTTTTAAGAAGGTAAAAAATTTTACCTTCTTATTTTTCCATTAAACATCAACCTTTTCAATCTCACCAACCCAATGTTCGGCGTTTAGAGTTCCTTGTTTGAATTCTGAAACGAGTTTGAACACGCTGTCGGAGAAGCCGCCGCCGTTCAAAATGTCTGAACGCTATTTGGCTTGGGTGTGATCGTAAAGTTGGATGTCAATGCAGACGAGTTTGGCGGATTTGTTACGTCCTCGGAACTCATTCCATTGTTTCATTGTTTCCGTTCCGCTGTTCCAATGCGTGCGGTTTGAATCAATCCATGATTCGTTGTCGGAAACATAGATTATCAATTCGCCTTTGGCTTCGGCACGGTTTAGTTTGACGAGCGGTGCCGAATAGTTTGTTCCGCCGCCGCCGATTTTTGCGAGTTTTTCGGCGTTGGTCATCACGGAATCACGCGGATTCAGTTTGATATTTACAATGTCTTTTTCAAACGGCAGTAGATCGGGTGGGATTCGAACCCACGATTAATGGATTAAAAGGCAGCTGCCTTAACCAACTTAGCTGCCGATCTAAGCTGATTTTGGATTTTAGATTGCCGATTTTGGATTGAAATAAAGATCCAAAATTTGAAACTAAAAATACAAAATCGAATTGGCTCTGGGACAGAGATTTGAATTCTGAACTTCCTGTTTAACAGACAGGCACTCTACCCTTGAGTTATCCCAGAAAAAACTGTTTATCAAAACAATCCAAAATCTAAAATCAATTTTGGTAGGTAAACGCAGACAAATATTTGGGCTTTGTAGCGAACAAAAGACAAGAGTGTTCATTGCGAACAAAGGTAAGAATTTATAAAGCATTCTTTTGTTCTTGCCGCAAAATTTGTCTGCGTTTTATTTTGGTAAGATTGTGTTATTGAAAGAAACACACTAACGTGCGTGTTTCTGCCATAAAAATAAATCGGAATAAAAGGATTTGAACCTTTAATCTCCCGGTTATCAGCCGGGTGCTTTTATCATTTAAGCTATATTCCGTCTGTGGATTTTGGATTTTAGATTGCCGATTTTGGATTGCTGTGATTATAGATAACCAAAAATCCAAAATCTAAAACTCAAAATGGATTTGGTTGCGAGGTCAGGAATCTAACCTGATGATTTGCGGCTTATGAGACCACCGAGCCAACTTTACTCCATCCTCGCGTTAAATAAAAATGCTGAAGGTGAGCCTCGAACTCACAACTACTGTTTACAAGACAGTTGCTCCAGAGCCATTTGAGCTACTCCAGCGAAAAATTGCGGCAAGTGGATTTGAACCACTATCGTCAGTCTTATGAGAACTGTGTTTTTCCAGTTAAACTACACCGCAAGAAAAGTAAAAAATAAAAAATAAAAAAGCAAAATTAACAGCCGATGTTGGATTTGAACCAACGACCTGCGGTTTAGAAGACCGCCGCTCTGGATCCGCTGAGCTAATCGGCTAAAATAATAATGGACGCTTCCAGTATCGCACCGGACTCTTCGATTCTTCAAAACGACGCTAATCTATCTCAGCTAAACGTCCATAAAATTTTTGAAATCCAAAATTCTAAAATCCAAAATCCAAAATTGAAATAGCGGGGCTGACGGGACTCGAACCCGCATCTACGGTTTGGAAGACCATCATTCTAGCCATTGAAATACACCCACGTCGTAAAATTTTGAAAAAGTGTGTAAAATAAAAAAGGCAGAGAGAAAAAGTTGACAGAAGTTCGGACACAAAAACGCCCGACTTTAAAGTCGCTAAAAATTTGCATCTTCTTGAACTCGCCAAAGTTTATGTTTGAAGAAGTAAATTTTTCCAAAGACTCTCTGCTTTTTTTATTTTACTTTTTTGTCTTGAGTATTACCCGCTAGCCGCTCATCTTCGAGCGAATTAAAACGGCATAATCTCAAAACTGTTTTCGGTTATTCAGTTGTCAAATATCTCTAAAAATGCAAAAAAGCGATAACACTTAAAATTTCTCTCGTCGAGAACTTTTGCGTTACCGCTCCTAAAATAATTTTTGAGTTCAAACTTCCGCCGGAAACTCGCTAAATTTTATATTTTGGGAACGGAAACAAAGCCGTTCCCGTTTTTCTAATCTTTTCTCTCCGGTATATTTAACTCTCGGAGGCTATTCAGTTGATAATCTAAATTTTCAAAACTCACACACAATGATACAAATAGGCTTCTGCCATTCCGCATCTGTTCGATGGCGAGCGAGCCGTTTGTATGTTTAATTGTGTGTTTCCAAGTTTGAATCACTTTTCTATCTCCTAAAAAATTTTCGTCTGCATAATTTTCATCTGCGACGGTTAAAAGTATAACCACGATTTGAACGAGCGTGTCAAGAGTTTTTTGCGAAGAAGTCAAAAAAACTAGAAATGTTGGTATCCTTTCGGCTGTAAAATTTCGCATCTTCCATCGCGGATAAGTTCAATGTTTTCGGTGTCTTTAGTGATTTCTCCGATGTGCGTAAAATTACTTGAAATTTTTTTTTCAAATTTCTTCACATCGGATGAGTTGATCGTGAACAAAAGTTCAAAATCTTCTCCACCGTGAAGTGCAAAATCCAAAATATCCAAATTTTCGGATAAATATTTCTTGATATTTTGCCTCGAAAGTTTTCTCAATTTTGTGTGAATCGGAATTTTACTACTGTAAATTTTTGCTCCAACTTTGCTTGCTTTGCAAATGTGATTCAAATCACTCGATAATCCATCGCTCAAATCAATCATCGAAGTTGCAAATTCTGCTAATTTTTCACTATTTTGCGGATATGGATGAATTTGTTTTTGAAAAAATCTTCTTTGCCAACTTTTTGCTGATTCAGCATAGCGAATTCCATTTTCCAATAATCTCAAACCCGCACTTGCTCCGCCTAATTCGCCTGTTACAAAAATCAAATCTCCAACTTGTGCTGTTGAACGCAATATTGCTTTTCCTTTTTTTACGTTGCCTAACACGATTGAATCAAACACAAGTTTATCGGGTGTTTTAGAAACATCACCGCCGATTAATTCCACTTTATATTTTTTGGCGATATTGAAATAACCTTTATAAAATACATCAACAAAGTCCGTGTTCCAAAGTTTTGGCGGAATACCGATAGAAATTAGTGAAAAAGTCGGCTTAGCTCCCATTGCAAAAATATCCGAAATCGAAACCGCCAACGATTTATGTCCGATAAAAAAAGGCTCTGACCAATCAAGCCGAAAATCTATATCTTCAACAAGCATATCGGTTGAAATTACTAAATCGGTTTTATCGTCTTTCGGCAAAACTGCGGCATCGTCGCCGATTTTGTTTAATCCGTAGCGATTTTTTAGATTGTTTATAAACTCAAATTCGGATTGCATAAAATTTCCATTGACACAAATCTATTATATTCTTACAATAACGACGGCGGAATTTATAAAAAACTTTAACATATCAGAGGAAAAAATGGCACAAACTCAAGTTGCGATACCGGAGAAAATTTTCTTTAAAATCGGCGAAGTCTGCGACATCGTGGAGGTTCAAGCTCACGTTTTACGTTATTGGGAAACCGAATTTCCAATGCTTTCACCGCAAAAAAATCGTTCGGGGCAGAGAACTTATCGGCGGCGGGATGTCGAAATTGCGTTGCAGATAAAAGACTTACTTTATGAAGATTTATACACGATTGCGGGTGCGAAAAAGCGTCTGCAAAATGAAATGCGGGAAACGAGTCGTTTAAAAATTGTTCGCACCGAACCGAAGGATGAGCAAATATATATTAAAGCAGTTGAAGAGCCGATTCCGATTGAGGAGCAAGAGCTTAAAATAAAAGATGTTGGTGAAGAGTCGGCTGAGAATTTAAGTTTATCTGATGATGAAGATTTTGAAATGGATGATGAACGTAGAGAAGCTTTGAAATCTCTCGCTTCACAACTTTTGGAACTTCGTGAAATGCTCAAACCCAACCAGATTCAGAATTAAAAATCAGCAAATTTTATTCAATAAATGCGTTTGACATAAAATCTTTTCAACGGAATAATCTGTTATTGAAAAAACTTGGACGGGACGTGGTGCAGCCCGGTAGCACACTCCCTTGGGGTGGGAGAGGTCGTGAGTTCAAATCTCGCCGTCCCGATTTTATTCAAAAAGAAAAAGGATTTGAAATTTTCAAATCCTTTTTCTTTTTGAATTTTCCTAACCATATTCTACTCATTTACTTTTATTTCATCAGCTAATTTTAGATATTTATCTCGGTTTAATAGAGATAAATGTTGTTTGTCCTCCACGCGAAATTAACAGCAGGATCGGTTTATTACCGGATTTTTCGATTGCTGATTGAATGTCTTCGGTTGTTTCGACTAATTGACGGTTTATTTCCATTACAACATCGCCCCGCTGAATGCCTTTTTCAGCCGCCGAACCGCTCTGGTCCACTTCCGTTACGACAAGTCCTTTTACTTCAGGCGGAATATTTAATTGCTGGCGTATTTCAGGAGTTAATTTTTGCATACTTAATCCTAATTTACCGCTTTTTTCAGTTTTGGTGTCTTTATTTTGATTTGAATCAACTGAATTTTCAGGTTTTTCACCTTCCGATTTAAATTCGTCTAAAGTTGCGTTTAATTCTTTGGTTTCTCCGTTTCTGATAATTTTTAAGGTAATTTCAGTTTCGGGTTTTGTGCTGGCGATTTTGTTGCGAAGTGTATTCCCGTCGGAAACCTCATCGCCGTTGATTTCTGTAATCACATCGCCGCGTTTGATTCCCGCTTTTGCTGCCGCACTACCGGCTCTGACATCGCTGACCAATACTCCGTCTGTATCTTTTAAATCAAGAGCCGTGGCATCATCGGAAGTAATATCCTGAATTGAAACGCCCAATAAACCGCGGCGGACTTTACCGTTTTCCACTAATTGTTGCATCACGGTTTTTGCCATATTTGAAGGAATGGAGAAACCGATTCCGATACTTCCGCCCGAAGGTGAAAGAATTTGTGAATTAATGCCGATCAACTCACCTTTAAGATTAATCAAAGCACCGCCCGAATTTCCTCTGTTGATTGGTGCATCGGTTTGCAAAAAATCTTCGTAGCTTCCATCGCTTATTCCTGTGCGGCGACCTTTTGCACTGATAATTCCTGATGTTACACTCTGACCGATGCCGAGTGGATTACCGATGGCTAAAACAATATCACCGATACGCACATCGTCGGAATTGCCGAGTGCTAAAAAGGGAAGATCTTCACCTTCGATTTTTATAACGGCTAAATCGCTCGGCGGATCTGAACCGACGACTTTAGCATCATAAGTTTTGTTATTATTCATCATAACGGTGATTTTTTCAGAATCTTCAATAACGTGATGATTAGTTAAAATCGTTCCGTCTTCTTTAACAATCACTCCCGATCCGAAGCCCTGAACAACTCTTTGTTCCGGTGGCGGCTGCTGTCCGGTTGGAGGTTGAAGCGGTGAATTTCTAAATAATTCTTCCAAGCTGGTCTGTCTTTTGGCTTGATTTTGTTTTTTGGAAACAGTGATCTGCACTACGGCAGGTGAAGTTCTTTCCACCAAATCGGAGTAGGAAGTTCTTAAACCATCAACAACTACGGGTTGTGGCGGCAATTTCGGTTCGTTGTTGTTTTTTACATTGTTCTTCGGCTGATTACTGCCGAAGTATCCACTATTACAAGCTCCGAAAAAAATTGAAACAGAAATTAAACCTAATATAAGTAAGGTTTTTAAAAAGATTTTCTTTGTATTATAGATCATAAGATTACTCCAACTTTATATATGAAAAAAAATATTACTCTAATTATACCAAATATCAAAATTATTGTTTACATAGTATTGTAAGAGTAAGTATAACAATTAGAATTAAGTTAGATTTTAACTCTTGATTAACATTTTAAATATTATTAATCACACACTTTTTAAAAAAGGTTAGTTTTTTGTGAATTATAAAAAAAGCAGCTTAATATTAAAATAAATTCAAAACTAAGCCGCTTTAATTTCAATTGAATATCCAGAATATTTATGGAATTTCTACGCCTATTTCCTTACTGGCAAGTGTGAACTGCGGATGTTTACGGGATTTTATAAATTTTGCCGCTGTTTGGGAAAGTGCCGTAATAAGCATCGGAAGTCCGATTGAAGGATCGGTCGGAACATACGCCGTGATCGCATTTTTCAAAAGTTTTCCGAACATCTGCCGATGAGTTCCATTGATTGAAGGAGTTCGGACATCAAGCGGTATGCCGTCCATATTCATTGTAATTGCATATTTGTGACCGCGTGTTGCTGAGCGGGTAATATAGGATGTAACTTCTGCAACATTAACCATATCCTGACTTGAAACACTTCCTAACGTAATAACACCGGAGTTTCGCGTTTTTTGAGCAATCTGCATCATTTCCATCGTGTCTTGTGTTAAATCCAGAGTAAAATTTATTTTCTTCTCGAACCTTGCCCTTGCAATACCGACGGCAAGTGGAGATTCCTGCAAATCGGGACAAAAGACCGGAACACGCGATTTGAATGCGGCAGTTAAAATGCCGTCTTCGTGGGCGATCTCGGCTAATTCGCGTCCAACCAGATGCAGAAATTCCCGAATCGAATATTCTCTTGATAATTCGAGTTGATTTATAACACTTCCGATCCATTCATCGGCTTCTTTGTATTCATCGTCACTTGATAATAAATCTCCCATTCTCGTAACGTCATTTTCTTCAAGTTCTTCGTCGCTCATACTTGGATGAGCCTGAAAATGATTGCGTCCGAGTGTTTCGTGTATATCGTGAAACAAAACCGAACCTGAGAAAACCAACACATCCACAAAGCGGTTTTTGACGATATACGCCAAAAGGCGACGCAGCCCGGCAGGTACCAAATTGCCGGATGCACAAAAATAGATTGTTACATTATCGTCCAACATATCAATCCAAATCCTATGGGCTTCTGCAAGTTGTTTTGCACCAAATCCCGCTCCTTCCATTTTCTCTAATAAACCGGCAACAGAACGGTCACGATCAACCGGAATTGGTCGGGTCGGTACAGTTAAAAATTTTGAAGCCTTTGTTTTACGTTTAGCTGTCATATATTCTCCGTATGAAATTAATATCTAAATCTTAAATTTTAAGCAAAAACATATTTTGTATAATAAATCACAAATTATTTCAACTACTGGTTTTATTGATTTTTAAATTATTGAGTATATTAACCTGAGCGAATCTGGTGTTTTTATTCGGTAATCTGAGAAATACAAAAATTAATTTTGTATTTAAATTTAAAACCTTTTTTGATAAATGGCTAATTATTGTTGTAATTTGGATAATTCCGAATAGATTTTACCTGCTAACAAGCTGATTTGAACTCAAATAAATACTTCAAAGAAAAAATATTATTAATAATTTTAAAACTTAAAAGATACATTATCATATTTTTGACAGTTTTTGTTGAATTATAAATTTTCATTAGAAATAATTCTAAAAACATAGGCTGAACTGTGTTTATCTGTTAAATAGAATAGTTCATCGGTAAAAAAACTTAAATAGTCTGTTAAAAATCACATACCAAATTTGGCACAACCTTTGCAAAACATTTTAATGATTTAAGCCGACTCACCGAAATTACGGCTTATTTCCTGCAATTATTATATTAAATAAGGATTAATTGACATTTAGAATCAAAACCATTTAAAGTTAATAAATGGTTAGTGGTTAGTGCAGTAATTTTATTGCGTTTGCATTTGTATTTGATTTTTCAGGGTGGAATGCTGATGTGAGTAATAACGCTGCTGATTTGTCGCCGGATGTGAAAAAAGTAAATATTACACGCTCATTTATTAGTGAACAAATGCAAGATGCGAGAATAAGTAAAGGCACTTTCTTTGCTGTTACCAAACCTACCTGGAAAAATCTTCAGGATAGTGAGAGAGAAAATTTTCTGCGGAAAATAAGAAGTTTGGGGAATGAGAAAAATTTCGCTAAAGTTATGATAATTGATGAGAGCGGAAGGGTTGCAGCCTCAGCTAATCAGGAAGAAACTTTTCTTTATCCGTAACAGACAAAAGAATTTATTAAATTAAAATTTATTTTTTTTATTTTAAGTTTTGAAGTTTTTAAATGCTGTTGTAAGATATTTCTTTGTTAAATTGCAGAACATAACAAAACTGTCACATATTTAGTAATGAATTAAAAGCATTAATGGGTTCTCCGCTTTCATATTTGGGAGAATTCGAGGGATTCCTTTAAATTAATGCTTTTGATTGCATTACTTTTTTTAATTTATACAGAAATAAAATCAGGAGAATAAATGAACGCAAAAAATGTTTTAAGTTACGCAACGGATCAGGAAGCAAGATTCGTATCTATCAGATTTACGGATTTGGTCGGTGCTTGGCATCATCTGACATATCCGATCAATCAATTAACTGAAGATTCGTTTGAAGAAGGATTCGGTTTTGACGGTTCTTCATTAAGGGGCTGGGCGGCGATTAATGAATCGGATATGTTATTAATTCCCGACCCTTCAAGATGCTGGGTTGATCCGTTTACCGACGACCCGACTATTTGTTTGATTGCAAATGTAGTTGATCCGATCACAAAAGAAGGTTACGGACTTGATCCGCGTTCGGTGGCAGAAAGAGCTGAAAGCTATCTGAAATTTACAGGAATCGCCGACACGGTATTTTTCGGTCCCGAAGCCGAATTTTTTGTTTTCGACGGAGTTTCTTATCAAAACGATCAAAATTCTGTCGGATACAAAATAGAATCCGAAGAAGGTCATTGGAACACGGGGCGTGTGGGCGACGATATGAATCCGAATCAGGGTTATCACATACGTGCCAAAGAAGGATATGTCCCGACTGCTCCGGCTGATTCACTGATTGATCTTCGGAATATGATTTCTACGCTTTTATCGGAAGTCGGTATTCACGTCGAATGCCATCACCACGAAGTTGCGACGGCGGGACAATGCGAAATTGATTTTCGTTTTTCCCATCTGCTGCACACGGCGGATAATCTAATGTTATTCAAATACATAGTCAAAAACACGACTTACTCATACGGCAAAACCGCGACATTTATGCCGAAACCGATTTTCGGCGATAACGGTTCGGGGATGCACTGTCATTCGTCGCTCTGGAAAGATGACGAACCATTATTCGGCGGCGATGAATATGCCGGTTTGTCCGAAATGGCAAAATTCTATATCGGCGGACTGCTGAAACACGCTCCCGCGATCATCGCTTTTGCCGCACCGACAACCAACAGTTATAAACGGCTAGTTCCGGGGTTTGAAGCACCCGTAAATCTTGCATATTCAGCCCGAAACCGTTCTGCCGCAGTTCGTATTCCGATGTTCTCACAAAGTCCGAAAGCAAAAAGAGTCGAATTTCGACCACCCGATCCAAGTTGTAATCCATACTTGTGTTTTGCCGCAATTTTAATGGCTGGGCTTGATGGAATTCAAAACAGCATTGATCCGGGCGAACCACTCGATAAAGACATTTACGATCTTCCGCCGGAAGAATTGAAAAATGTGCCATCGCTTCCCGGTTCTTTGGAACAGGCTCTAAAAGCACTCGAAGACGACCACGAATTTTTGCTGAAAGGAGATGTCTTTACAAAGGAACTGATTGAACGCTGGATCGAATACAAGACAAAAAACGAGGTTGATAAACTTCGTCTGCGTCCACATCCGATGGAATATTCGATGTATTACGATATTTAGTTTCTTGTTAAATTTAAAAAATCGGCGGTCATAAATTTTATGATTGCCGATTTTTTATTTTAAAAATTTGAATATATGGCTTTTAAAATTTAATTTTTGCGTTATAATCTAAATCGTTATGGAAAAGATCAGCGTAATTTGTCCTTGTTGCGAAACTATATTAAATATTGACGGTCAAACCGGAGCAGTGATTTCCCACGAAGAAAAAAAGAAAAGTTCGGGTTCATTTGACGAATTGAAAAATCAAATGGATAAACAAAAAGAGCTAAGCAAACAAATATTTTCCCAGGAACAACAGGCACAGAAAGACCGGCAGAGAATTCTCGAAGAAAAATTCCAGGATGCCTTAAAACGTGCCGACAAAGACTCAGACAAGCCTTTTAAGAATCCTTTGGAATACGATTAAAATTTAATGGAAAAGATTTCACATTACTGCCAAAAATGTCGTGCGGCAAATGAACCGGGCGAATTGAGCTGCCATAAATGCGGGACACGGCTGATGATCGTAACCCTGCCGCCTTCTCTGCGGCACGAAGAGGAAATAATTCCGACATATTATGAGGATCACCTTTTAGAAAGAGTTTCGTTATTGGAATTCAGACTTGCACAGATTACCGAACAACTTGCGATGGCTTATGAATTTATTTCTCGGCAAGGCGAATCATTCGAGAAGTCTCATCTGATTATTAGCTCATTTATGGATTCCTTAAAAGAGATTAATCCCGAAATTGCAGGGAATCTGGCAGATAAATTTAACCGGAATTACGATAATAAAAAATCACTTGCAGAAGGCGAAAACCGTCAGCAAAAATTGCTCAAAAAAATCTACGCAAGCCATAACAATCCGAATATAGAATTGTTTTCCCATTTGGTCGAAGAAGGTATCAAACTTCTCAAATGTAATGAGGAAAAACAAGGTTTTCGGACGCTTGAACGAGCCGCACTTTTATCACCGCAAAACATTCCTTTGTTTTTATATATCGCTGAGAAATTATTCGATATAGATAAATTCGATTCTGCTAAAGATTATCTAAATAAGGTTTATGAACTTTCTCCGCAAGAATCAAAGGCTTTACTTTTATTGGGCGTAATCTATGCCGATGAAGCACAAGCAGAAAAAGCCCGAAAGTTTTTGAGCGTTTTAGCCGGAATTCCCGATATGATGATTTGTGCAAATTATGTCTGGGGAATTTTAGCGGCTTTTGAAGGAAACTGGAATGAATCTTTAGCAGCTTTCAAAGAATGTCTGGAATTTTGTGAAGAAGCCGAAATTTATTATCTGATAGGAAGCGGATATTTTCAGGTTTTCGAATATGAAAAATCTCTGCAATTCTATGAAAAAGCTCTGGAATTCGACAGCAAATTTGCCGATGCGTGGTTTATGCAGGGCGTGATTTATTCAATTTTGAATAAACAGAAACAAGCGGCTCAGGCAAAGCACCAAGCATTTGAAGTTAAAGAAGCGGGTGCGAAATGTTTACAGTTTCATAAAAATGACTTTATGAATATGAAAACAGCTTTGCCGTTTTTACATTTTAAGAATGACAAAAAAAGAGTTTTGACAAATGCTTCGGTGCGTCTTAATAAATTTCTCCGCCGAAAAGTTTCCGAATCTTTGAAAACTTAAAATTGGGAAATTTATTTAATAAATTAATCTAAAAGAATTCCCCGTCTGCTTGCAGCGTGGGTTTCCTTATTAGCCCTGAAAGGGCGACAGTTCTTTGTTCTTAGAAAATTCGTGGTAGTCGGTGCTTTGACCGACTAATTTTCG
>JALZKH010000002.1 GCA_030859345.1 Acidobacteriota bacterium
ATTTCTCAATCTGAATAAAATTTCCCGAATCCGTTGACTCATTTATTCTTTGATTTAAGGATTTTGCAATTATTTTCGCACGATGTTTTGCATTTTCCGCCGTTTCACCTGCAAAATTTTTGTCAACTGTTTTATTAAAAATCAGAATCCAACGCTGAAAATGCTCTGGTTTCAACGGAAAAACCTTGTTAAGTTTCTGATGAATAACTAAAGGATTTCCGAAATAAATCTGCCTGCCGAACAGTATCTTGTCCCAAAAATCAACAATTACCGGCAAATGAGATTCTAAATCCAATTCAGCAAAATGATGTCCGATTTCCGCATCTTTTACGGCAATTTTATAAAATTCGCTCAAAAGAAATTCCAAATCTGCCCGTGTTTTAATATCTCATTAAAAATCATTCGGTCGAAATTTCATCTTCGCCGTGAAGAGCCGCATTTACCGTGTGCCAACTCAAACTTGCACATTTTACGCGAGCCGGAAATTCCAGAACTCCGGCGAAAATCCGCAATTTCCCAAGTGAATTTTCATCGGTTTCAATGTCAAGTTTGCCCGTTACCATTTTATGAAACTCTTCAAATATACTTTCAGCTTCTTCCTTCGTTTTACCTTTAACAGTCTGCGTCATCATCGAAGCCGAAGCCTTTGAAATCGCACAGCCCGAACCTAAAAATGCAACGTCTTCAAGCGTTTCGCCGTCCATTTTTACAAAAACCTGTAACTTATCACCGCAAAGAGGATTATTCCCATCCGCCCGTTTATCCGCATCGGTAATTTCACGAAAATTTCGCGGATTCTTGTTGTGGTCTAAAATAACTTCCTGATATAAATCGCTTAATTCTGACATATTTTTATAAATAATAATCAACTTTTGGATATGGTATATCTACCAATCTTTGTTTTTTTGTTTTCCAGACTTCTAATGATTTCGGCTGTAAAAATTTAATAAATTCTTTATAATGACTACCAAAAATGTGAATAAACTCTTCTAAAACTCCAATTTCAATTAGTTCTTTTACATCTTTATTCCCTTCAACCAATAATTTTTCTACTGCTTCAAAAACTAAAGCAATCTTTTTTTCTTCATTATTTTCATACAAATCTAAGCAACGATTTAACATATCTGGAACTGAGACATATAATAATTCTTCTCCATAATGTTCCAAATGTTTTTCCCAAGTCCTTTTATAAAAAGGACAAATTTCTATTATTTCTCGAAACACTTGTTTTTCAGTAATCACTTTAATAAAAATCTAACTAAATCTTCTCACCAATCGGTGCAGTAAATTCTTTGTCCTCAACATTTCCCGTATTTTTCAAGTTCGCAGTTTCAAACAATAAAACCTCAACTTCCTCATCAGCAACGGGACGATGTTCAACACCACGCGGAACGACGATAAATTCACCTTCTGACAGTTCAACAATCTTATCACAAAACTCCAACCGAAAATTCCCTTTCAAAACCATAAACATCTCATCTTCCGTTTCGTGATGATGCCACGGGAATTCGCCTTGAAATTTGACGACTTTAACTTCCTGACCATTTAATTCACCGATAACTTTCGGTCGCCAATGCTCATTTATCAACGCTAATTTTTCGGCTAGATTTACTTTTTCCATTTTTTATTAAACTCTAAGTTTCTTTTCAATTTCCTTACCTTCTTTTCGTGCTTCTGCCCAAGCCTTTTCGTAAAAATAAATATCTCCGCTTTCCTTTGCGTCCGTAATTCGTGATAAAGCTGTGCAGATTATGTCTTTCTGCAATTCCCTATGAAACGGAACGCCGAAATGATGCCCCATCATAAACGGCAAAAATACTGCTCGCGGCGGTTTTATATGTTCGGTTACGTCAAGCGAAACCGATAAAGAAACCGTTGGAATACCTCGTTTTTCAATTGCCCGCTGAACCAGCGAGATGCTCTGATGGCAGATCGGTCAGGCGGGCGATAATAACGCAACATCCGCATTTTCCGCTTCAACCGCTTCGGCGACATCTTCGGCAAGTGTGGATTCTAATCTTTCCGCATCCATATTGTAGCCGATGAATGAATAGAAATTTTCCGTCAATGAACCGATAAATTTTTCTTCAACCAATTCCTGCAAACGCTCAATCGGAAAGATTACATTCAAATCTTCTTTCGCTCCAAACGTCGGATATTTTAGTTGATGAACTTCCAGATCGGACGGTTTTGAATCGGAAGGAACACGCCGAAATGTATAATCACCAACCGGATGAACCGTATCAAACGGCATCGAACCTTTCGTTTGAACACCCGCCGTACTGACAAATGTAAGTTTTGAATCGCTCAAAGATTTTGACAATTTCGCCAGCGGAATAAGGTCATCCTTCGTAATCATCGAATCCGGATAACGCTCGTTGACCGTTTCCCACAAGCCTAGACGCAATTCTTTACCATTTTTAGAGTTCGCCATCGTGAATCCATTCTCCCGACCTTTTCACAAAATAAAAATGCAGATGAAAAAACAAATGTGCCAAAGTTTCGACATCCTTTTCCGCCAAAGTTTTGAAAATAAACTCCCGATCAGTCTCAGGAATTTCCAACATCGGCTTTAAAGCCTCGATCCAAGCCTTATCAATTTCCTGTTTACCTTTTTCCTCATTCCCATCGCCAAAATGCATTCGCACATAACGAATCAGTTTCTCCGAATCGTTATTTTCTATCGCTTCTTTTAAGTATGAAAGAGACATTTTGTTTTAAAAGTTTAATGGTATTTGTTTTGGCAACTTATTAACTTTGGATTTAGTTGTCAGACGAGATTCGTTTGATTCAATTCTTGATTTCATTGAAGAATTTAAAATACTGTCTTTTAATTTAACATTGGAAAGCAACGCTTCATAAACTGCATTTCTGTTAATTTCCTTGCCGCCAACGTGATAAAAGTGTTCTTTTGTGGAAACATAGCAATCTTCCCAAATTGAAAATATGTATTCGTTGGTTCGATATTTATTGCTTAACCAAGTGGACATTATAAATTTAGCGTCCGAACTAACCAATTCATTGTTTAGAATTATTTCTTCTTCTTCTGACCAAGAATCAAAATAATCAACGTGCCTGCCGATATAAGGCGGATCGGAATAAACTAAATCATCGGATTTTATTTCTTGAAGTGAACTTTTAAAATCTTGATGCTTAAATTCGTAATTTCCAGTTTCAATTATATGAGAGATATTTTTTACTTGATTAGTAATTTTAGTAACCAGAGATTGAGCAAAACGATTCGGCTTCTTACAAAATGGAACATTGAATCCACCTTTTTTGTTAAAACGCATCATTCCATTAAAACAGGAACGATTTAGAAATAAAAAATCAAGCAAACTGCCTTTTTGATTAAATCTTTCTCTAACTTCGTAATAATATTCGCCATCCGATTTAAAGAGTTTTTTTCCTTCATCAGTTAGAAATTCATTAACTTTTTCGCTTGTAACTTCTTTATTTTTTAGTGCTTCATAAAATTTTATCAAATGAGGATTACTGTCGCACAATAGAGCATTTTTCGGTCTTATGTTAAATGCGACAACGCCCGTTCCCATAAAAGGCTCAACCCATCTTTCGTATTCAATGCCTTCGACATTACTCGAAATCCATTGAACAAGTTTGGTCTTAATGCCTTGCGATTTTATTGGCGGAACAGATATTTTCATTTCTATTTCTTTCTTCTCTTTGCTCCATTTCCTACTTTGTCGAACAAATCAGTTCGACCTTTGAATTCAAGAAAATCCCAAATATTCGTAATCGGTATTGTCTTGCCATTTTTGACCATTGTAGCACTACCGTAATTTATCCAATATTCATCAAACCATTCCTCGCCAAGTTCGCTAAAAACACCTCTGCCAGCCTTCAAATCTTCTATATCTTTGATTGAACCGATATTTGCAGTATTTCCCGAACCTCTGCCATCGCTTGCGATTTTCCATTTTGGTGAGACGAAAAAATCAAAATCTTTAATTACCGAAGTTATGGATTTTAAGTTTTCTATTTCGGTTACTTCTCTTTCGCCAACCAGATCAATTTCGTTCTTGGTTTTTTCTTTAAGTTCTTTTACTTGAAAGATTTCAGTATCGGCTAAATCATCAGTAAAATCAGTTCTTGTATAAATCACGCCTAAGCAATAATGTCCCGTGTATTGATTGTAAGGAAATTGAATGTTTTTATCTTTATCACGTTCTTTGAAATACGCTCCGTGGCTTCCGAGTGTAAAACCTGCGGATTTTTTATTTCTGCGGAAAGTCGTTTTCAAATCAAGAGCAAATTTAATTTTGCTATTTTCTTTATTAACAAACGTCAGATCGGGATACCAATTTTGATGTTCTGCTAAAATTATTTTGTATCCCGCTTTTTCAGCAAACTTTAATATTGCGGGAAAAATATGTATTTCAAGAATTTTAGAGACTATTTTAGTATCTGATGAAATCGTGTAAATATTCTTATAAACGTCAATAAAACCCTTTATCGTCCACTCGCCCTTTTCCGTCGAAACATATTTTTGTAACTCATCAACAAATTTATTCAATGCTAATTCAAATTCTGTTGTGTATTTTTGTTTTTCGTTCATTGTGATTTAAATTTACGCAAAAACATCAATCACTTTCTGAATCGCACCGACGAGCGTATCAACATCCTCTTTTGTGTTGTAAAACGCAAGACTCATCCGAGCGGTGGCGGGGACTTGGTAGAATTCCATCACGGGTTGGGCACAATGATGTCCGGCACGGATGGCGATTCCTTCCTGGTCGAGAATTGTGCCGATGTCGTGCGGGTGTATGTCTTCGATGGTGAACGAGATGACTGAAGCCTTTTCCTTTGCCGTGCCGATGAGTTTTACGCCTTCAATTGCGGAAAGTTTTTCGGTGGCATATTCGAGCAGTTCGTGTTCGTGTTGAAACGCAGCATCGAGGTCAATCGAATCAAGATAATCAATCGCCGCACCGAGTCCGATTGCCGGAGCGATGGAAGGAGTTCCCGCTTCAAACTTTTCGGGAATCGGAGCGTAAGTCGTTTTTTCAAACGAAACGGTGCGAATCATCGAACCACCGCCTTGATACGGATTCATTTTCTCTAAATATTCACGTTTGCCGTAAAGCACGCCGCTTCCCGTCGGAGCAAACATTTTGTGTCCCGAAAATGTATAAAAATCCGCATTCAAATCCTGCACATCTACTCTTTGATGCGGAACGGCTTGAGCCCCGTCAACACAAACAGGAACGCCGAATTTATGAGCCGTTTCAACAATTTCTTTAATCGGATTTACTGTGCCGAGTGCGTTGGAAATATGCGTAACGGCAACGATCTTTGTCCGTTCGTTAAGCATATTTTCATACTCATCCAAAATAAGTTCGCCCGCTTCATTCATCGGAATCACACGGATTTTTGCACCCTTTTCTTCAGCAATCATCTGCCACGGAACAATGTTTGAATGATGCTCCATTTGCGACAAAATTATCTCGTCGCCTTCACCAATGAATTTTCGTCCATAACCGCTTGCAACCAAATTCACGCCATCCGTGCAGCCGCGAACAAAGATACATTCCGCCGATTCCTTAGCATTGATAAACCGGCGAACCTTCTCGCGTGCCGCTTCATATTCGGTCGTCGCCTTCTGCGACAAATAATGCACACCGCGATGCACATTTGAATGCTCCTTCTTCAAATACTCCGCTCCGCGTTCGATCACCAGATTCGGCACTTGCGAAGATGCCGCATTATCCAAATAACGTAGCGGTTTCCCATTCACATCTTGCGATAAAACGGGAAAATCTTCTCTAATTTTATTTACGTCAAAACTGCTCATTTCTTTTACTGCTTCTTTCATATAACCCTTTTTCGCCATTAGGCTCGTTGGGCAGGCACAAGACACCTGCCGCTACAAATTTATTTGAAAATCTTTTGCGACCTTTGCGGTTAAATCTTTTTAATATATCTAAAAAACATTTAAGTTCCATAAGCGATTTCTTCCGTTTCGTCCGCTATCTTTTGTTTCTTAGCAGTTTTTTTCTCTTCACGAGCGATAAACTGTAATAAAGCCTTTTCGATAACAGCGGCACGTTTGTTTTTTTCCTGTGCGATCTCGTCAATTTTCTTTAATATGTCTTCTTCGATAATTAAATTTACTCTTTGTCTCATAATTTTATATTACGCCTCCAATCTTGCGTGCAGACGATTCAAAACTGCTTCGTCCAATTGCTCCTTTATAGATTTAATTTTTATTTTGTTTATAATTTCTTCTGCGAAACCATAAGTTAAAAGGTTTCTTGCCAAATCTTCGTTTAATCCGCGACTCAGAAGATAAAATAATTCCTCTTCCTCAAGTTGCCCGACGGTCGCACCGTGAGCACATTTTACGTCGTCGTTAAAAATTTCGAGTTGAGGTTTTGTGTCAACTCTCGCTTCATTCGATAACAGCAAATTTTTGTTCGATTGATTCGCATCCGTGCCGCTTGCGTTCTCGTGAACAAAAACTTTTCCGTTAAACACTGCACGCGATTTGCCTTCCAAAATTCCTTTGTAATTCTGGTGCGAAACACAATTTTTTACGCGATGATCAATCCGCGAATGTGTGTCCGTGTGCTGTCCGTCTTCGACTAAATAAAGTCCGTCAATCCAACACTCTCCACCTTCGCCGTTGAAACTCAAATTAACATCGTGACGGGAAAGTTTTGCTCCCAAAGTGATGTTTGTATTGTCGTAAACACTTGAGCGATTTAGGTTTGTGTTTGATGAAACAATGTGAAAAGCATTATGCGATTCGCGTTGAACTCTGGTGTGAACAAGTTTTGTATTGTCCGCCAAATTGATCTCGACAACCGTATTTGTAAAATACTTCGCTTCACCGGTTCGCGTATAATGCTCGACAAATTCCGCTTCGCTTCCCATTTCGCCGACGTATAAAATTCTTGTAAAATTTGCCGTTTCATTTTCGCCAATAAAGACAATGTGAATCGGATTTTCGATCTTCGTATTTTTCGGAACGTGTATGAAAACACCTTGCTCGACAAATGCCGTGTTCAAAGCCGTGAAACCGTTGTAATCGTATTCAACTGTTTTTGCAAAATTTCCCTTAAAAATTTCATCTTCAAACGCTTCGCTAAAATTTTGGATTTTTACGTCTTCGGGCAAATCGTTTAGTGTCGTTAATTCGTCATTCAAAACTCCATCAACAAAAACAAGCCGATTGCCGATCTCGATCTCAGCTAAAACATCTGAAATCTCAGAGTTTAACCCAGTCGCTGCCGCTCCCGGTTCTGACTTGATAACCGCAAATTGCCCATTGCTCAATGCCGAAACATTCGTATATTTCCACTCTTCATTTTTAATGGTCGGAAAACCGTTTTCCGTAACATACTCAAAGGCTTCCTGTCGCAAATTTTTCAACCAATCGGGTTGATTTACGTTTTCAATACTCTTTTGAAAATCTGCTTTATAAATTGTTTCTTTTCCTGTTTGTAAACTCATTTAATTACTTTTTGCCTGTCTTAAAATTCTTTGTAAATCTTCTGCAATCGGCATCGGTTTGAACGGGCTGACATTTGCTCCGCCCGTGTTTCCTGTCGGATAAATCCCAAAAGGTGTTTTTGTCGAAGCACCGATGATGCGGAAAATTTGACCGAAAATCTCACGCAAATCTTCGCGTTTCCAACCGATTTTCAACATCAGCCAATGAACTCTCGTGTGTTCATAAGTTATTGATTGCCCTAAAATGTGGCTTCGTTCAAGATGCCGAAACGCCGCATCCAAATCGTTTTCAGCGACACATTTTTCCGCCAATTCAACTTCCGCATCAATATATTTTTTAATCTCTTTCGACATTATTTTACTTTTGGTATTCCTAAATCTTTGCAAATTTTGTTGCATAATTGATCGCTGATTTCATTATGTCTTGGCACAGCAGAACGCTTGTTCAATTCCGGGTTATACCGCCAAGAATGACTACCGCCTTCTCTCAATAATTCACAACCTTGCTTGTTCAAATACAGAATAAATTTTCTGCGTTTCATATCGCAATCGCTAATTCCTGATAATCCGAACCTGCCGATGATAAAGCGTCTTCGCGGTTAAATTCCAACGCTTCCTGCAAAGTCGTTTTCAACGATTCGATAAGTTCATCGCGTGTTTTTTCCTGACAATTCACGCCCGAAATTTCTTCGATCCAACCAATCCACCAATCGCCATCTTGTTTAATAATCGCTGTATATGTCTGATTCATAACATCACCTTTTTTATTGGCGTTAATCGAGTAATTTGCGGACAAAATATCTTTTAATTCCCCGCCGCTTTTACCCAATCATAACCTTTTTCTTCAAGTTCGAGTGCCAGTTCCCTGCCGCCTTCTTTGACGATTTTTCCGCCCGCTAAAACGTGGACGAAATCAGGCACAATGTAATTTAACAGTCTTTGATAATGTGTTACGAGAATGATTCCATTGTCTTTACTTTTGAGTTGATTTACACCTTCGGCGACAATTCGCAAAGCATCAATGTCCAAGCCCGAATCGGTTTCATCGAGCAAAGCCAATTTCGGATCGAGAACCGCCATTTGCAGAATCTCATTGCGTTTTTTCTCGCCGCCCGAAAAGCCGACGTTAACCGAACGCTTGAAGAAATCCGAACTCATATCAACAATCTTTGCTTTTTCTTTCAGCAAATCGTTAAATTCAAGCGGATCTAATTCCTCTTCGCCGATGTGCTTCATTTTTTCGTTGTAAGCCAGACGCAAAAACTGCGAATTTGAAACGCCCGGAACTTCAACCGGATATTGAAACGCCATAAAAACACCTTCTCTCGCACGTTCGTCCGGGTCTAGTTCGAGCAAATTCTTGCCTTCATAAATAATCTCGCCCTTTGTAACTTCATACGAAGGATGTCCCGCCAGCACTTTCGCCAGCGTAGATTTTCCCGAACCATTCGGTCCCATAATCGCATGAACTTCGCCTTTTTTGATTTGCAAGTTCAAACCCTTCAAAATATTTGTGCCATCAATGGCAACATATAAATCTTTAACTTCTAACAACATTTTATTTATCCTATTTTCTGTAATTATTTTGCTCTTAATGCTTTTTGTTCGTTGTTTGAAACATCCATAAAAAAATGTTTAATCTCGCCGAACATAAATGTTTCTTCCAAAAACTCTACTTGTCCCGTATCAATATCGTAAACCGCACCGATCAAGCCGATTTCTTTATTTTCGATCATTTCCCGCAAAATTATACTTCGTTCGATCACTTCTTCAACACTTCTTTTGACCTGAATTCTCGAAACTTTTTCGACGAATTCGCTGTTTTCCGAATTTCGATTTTCCGCAACCGTTTTTTCGTAATAAACAGAAGGCTGAATTTTATTTAAAAGCGTCGAAAGATTTCCCATCTGCACATTATCGCAAGCCCCTCGAATCGCACCGCATTTTGTGTGCCCTAGAACGACGACAAGTTTTGAACCCGCCAATTTACAGGCAAATTCCATACAACCCAGAACGTCTTCATTTATTACAGTTCCCGCAATTCGTATGCTGAAAATTTCGCCCAAACCTTGATCAAAAATCAATTCGGCAGAAGTCCGACTGTCAATGCAGCTTAAAATCGCCGCAAATGGAAATTGCCCGTCGCGTGTTTCATTGACCTGTTCGAGCAAATCTCTGTGGCTTTTCAAATTATTTATAAACCGATGATTACCTTCGCGTAAATACTGCAAAGCCAGATCCGGTGTCGTATTTGCCTGTGTTTCTTTCGTATGCGTTCTCATCAAATTTATTCTGCGTTCAACTTCACGCCTTTTCTCCATTTTCGGGCGATTACAGCAATTGCAAACACGGCGATTATTGCCCAAACCACATTTACCAAAGTCGAAGGAAACGCCTTCCAGTAATAAGTATTTATCACCAAGAAAATACTTCCGACGATGTTCAGCAATTGATAAAAAAGCGAATCGCCCTCAACTTTTTTCAAAGAAATAAGTGCGTATGCCGTTAAGATCAGCAACGCACCTATCCAACCCAAAACATCTATCCAAAATTCCATTAACCTTCATTCATTGAAAAAATTTGTTATCTTTCTCCATAAAGCACCTGCAAATCTTTCAAAATATAATCCCGAATATGCGGACTCAAACTCTTTTCCGTAACCAAATCAACCTTTCTCCCCAACTCATCTTCAATCTCAAAAGCCGCATCAAGCCAATCAAACCCTTTCGGCTTAGAAAATCGTACAAGCAAATCAATATCGCTGTCCTCATTCGCTTCATTACGTGCAAACGAACCGAACAAAGCACAAAAAGAAATATCATTGCGGCGGCAAATCTCGACAATTTTTTCTTTTTCGTTTAGTGCTAAATTCATTTTAATTTTTATTCGCTCCAAAGTTTTTCCCAATCACTTTCAGAAACTTTTCTTTTATCTACAGTCAAAATGCAACCCAAAATCTTTTGCGAATTTATACCCTCAAATAATGTAAAATCTGATGACTCATTAGTTGAAAAGTTCCAAGAACTCACTTTGTCATTTGGGACTTTTTCCAATTCGTCAATAAAATTTAATGTGTCAGCAACTAATCTTCGAGCGTGATTGCTATTATTTCTCGCGGCAATCTTCACTTTGATTTTATAAATTCCAGCTAACTCTTTTGCTGAAACTTGCGAATTTGAAAAACTTTCAAAAGAATAATCTCCATTATCAATTCCATTTAAAATTTCTTCTTGATGTGGGAAAGACGAATTTTCACAAAGTTGATGAAATCTTTGAATTTGTTCGTCTTTATCCATTTTGCCTTTTTACTTCCCAACCGATTTTTTCCAACGCTTTAAGAACTTTTTTCGCCTTTGACGATTTCCAGTTACTCATACAGTTTCAAAAATGTGGTTTTCCAATTCCTGCGGTAAACTTTCGCCATTTTCCAAACGGTCGGCAATTACCCGAAAAGCCAGAGTTTTTACTTTTTTTATAGCATCTTCGCGTGTTTCGCCATAAACCAAAACGCCATTCAAAGCGTCAATTTCGGCAATCCAACGTCCGTCGTCTTCTTGTTCAATTTCAATTGCTAAATTCATAATATACTCTCCTAACCAACACTTCCTTCTAATTTCAAACCGAGAAGTTTTGTTGCTTCGACCGCATATTCCATTGGCAATTCTTTGAAAACGTCTTTGCAAAAACCGTTGATGATGAGCGAGATCGAATCTTCCTGCGAAATTCCGCGTTGCTGCAGATAGAAGAGTTGGTCTTCGCTGATCTTTGAAGTCGTTGCTTCGTGTTCGACTCGTGCGGAGTTGTTCATTACCTCGATATACGGGAATGTGTTCGCCTCGCACTTATCGCCGATGAGCATCGAATCGCATTGTGTGTAATTTCTCGCTCCTTCCGCTTTCGGCATAACTTTTACAAGTCCGCGATACGAATTATTTGAACGTCCCGCCGAGATTCCTTTTGAAATGATCGTTGAACTCGTGTTTTTGCCGAGATGAATCATCTTTGTTCCCGTGTCGGCGATCTGCTTGTTATTCGTCAAAGCAACCGAATAAAATTCGCCGATTGAGTTATCGCCCTGCAAAATCACACTTGGATATTTCCACGTTATCGCCGAACCGGTTTCAACCTGCGTCCACGATATTTTTGAATTTTTACCGCGACATGCACCACGTTTTGTAACGAAATTATAAATTCCACCTTTGCCGTTCTCGTCGCCCGCATACCAATTCTGAACGGTCGAATATTTGATCTCGGCATCGTCCATTGCAACAAGTTCAACAACCGCCGCGTGCAATTGATTTGTATCAAATTGTGGGGCAGTACAACCTTCATTATATGCGACATAGCCACCTTCTTCGGCAACAATTAAAGTCCTTTCAAACTGTCCCGATTCCTGCGTGTTGATTCTAAAATATGTTGATAATTCCATCGGACAACGAACGCCTTTTGGAATAAATACGAATGAACCGTCCGAGAAAACCGCCGCATTTAAAGCCGCATAGAAATTATCCGATGACGGAACGACCGAACCGAGATATTTCTTGATAAGTTCGGGATGTTCTGCAACCGCCTCCGAAAATGAACAGAAAATTACGCCCGCTTCGCCGAGTTTTTTCTTATAAGTCGTCGCCACCGAAACCGAATCGAAAACCGCATCAACTGCGACATTGGCGAGCATTTTTTGTTCCGTTATCGGAATTCCCAATTTTGCAAAAGTGTCTAGCAATTCGGGATCAACCTCGTCAAGAGATTTTTTCTTTTCCTTCTCTTTCGGTGCGGCGTAATAGGTCATATCCTGAAAATCCACTTTCGGATAATCAAAATTCGCCCAATCCGTCGGTTCGGTCATTTTCAGCCAATGACGATAAGCCTTCAGACGAAATTCGAGCAGCCATTCCGGCTCGTTCTTTTTCGCCGAAATAAGTCTGACCGTGTCTTCCGACAAACCTTTCGGAATCGTTTCCGTTTCGATGTCCGTTGTAAAACCGTATTTATATTCCCTGTTTGTTAAAAATTCTGTTGCTGTTGACATATATCATTTACCATTGAACATTTATCATTTATCAGATTTCATAAATGTCCGGTTTTTGTATTTATTTCAAAATTCAAATTTATAAAAAATCTAAGGCTGCATCATTGAACAACTGATAAATGTTAAATGTTCAATGTTGAATGCAGCCCTTGTATGCGATGAAATCTTTCATCCACCTTTTTTTCCGTTCCGATAAGTTGTGCCAAAGTTATGTTTGATAAAGCATTTTGCACAATTTCGTGAAGCCCGACAATGACGGGACGAATTCCGCAATCGCCCGTGTGGACACACGAATCTTTTATGCCCGTGTAACTTTCACAATGTCCGGCGATCTCGTCTGCGTCTAAAACTCTAATGACTTCGCTCAGATAAATTTCAGCCGAAGGACGCGATAAACTGTAACCGCCTTTTGTGCCGCGAGTCGCTTTGACAAAGCCTGATTTATTTAAAAGCCACATCAATTTCCCCGCATTTGCCTGCGAAATCCCTTCACGCTCGGCAATTTGCGGCAACGTCAAAGTTTCGCTCTCATCAAGCGTTGCAAGCTGTAACAGGCAACGCAATCCGTATTCTTCTTGTGCTGATATTTTCATTGCTTTACTCTCTTAAAAAATTAAAGTTTTAATAAATTACTTTAAAGTAAAGAATCTCAAATCATTACATTAAAGTCAAGATTGCAAACTCTTTAAAACACTTAAACTTCGAGGCGGTTTTTCAACAATTAATGGGTAAATGTTAAACTCAAATTTTGCAATTTATCTATAAGGAGATTTCTTAAAATTTATGAATCATTGGTTAATGAAAGAAGAGGCGAAAAAATGCACGTTTGAAGAGTTTATAAAAGACGGAAAGCGTGTCTGGAAAAAGGTGAAAAACTATCAGGCGAGAAATTTTATCCGCGAAATGAAAAAAGATGATCTCGTATTATTTTACAATTCCGGCGATGTGAAAGCCGTGCAGGGAGTGGCGAAAGTGATTTCCGAAGGCGGTTATGAAAGCCCCGAAGACAAACGCTGGAATTGGGTTGATATTGCACCTGTCGAGCAGTTTGAAAATGAAGTAACTCTCGCCGATATAAAAAGCGACGATTTCTTTGAAGGATTAAAATTAATTAAGCAAACGAGACTTTCCGTAATGCCGGTTTCCAATGCCCATTTCGACAAAATTCTGGCGATGTCTCAAGAATAAATGAATCAATCTCATAGCATCACGGAAAAAATTCTGGCGTGGAGCGTCCATATTTTCACGGCTTCGGGATTGCTGGCGGGATTTATGGCGATTCTGGCGATCAACATCAAAGATTGGCGGGCGGCGATGGCTTGGCTTTTTGTCGCATTAATTATAGACGGCGTTGACGGCACTTTTGCACGAAAATTCAAGACATCAGAAATTCTGCCATATATCAACGGCAAAACAATGGATTACATAATTGATTTTGCAACCTACGCCATAATTCCCGCATATTTTTTCTATATGGCGGAGTTGGTTTATCCTGCCTGGAACTTGCCTCTGACGTTTTTGATCTTGCTTGTTTCCGTTATTTATTACGGCAAAGAAGGAATGGTTTCCGATGATTATTATTTTGTAGGATTTCCCGTGATGTGGAATGTCGTCGTGTTTTTTTTGATTTTTGTTTTTTCATTGAATGAGATTGGAAACGCCGCAATCATCATTATTTTCTCAATTCTGCACTTTCTGCCGATCAAATTTGCATATCCGAGCCGTGCCACCCGTCTGAAGACTTTGACGCTGATTTTTACGGTAATAATTTTATTGATTATGCCCGTAATTGTTTGGTTTTATCCAAATGTTCCGGCTTGGATAAAATGGATGGCAGTCGGGTGTTTGGTTTACTCTGGATTTCTAGCTGTCGTGGATACTTTTGGATTGTGGAAAACAAAGGAACAAAATTGAAAATCTTTTCTTCCTTTCGTATTATTTCGTAAATTTTGTAGTTAAGGATTTTGATTATTTCTCATTCGATGCGTTACATTGAAAATATGAGCAGTAAAACAGAAAAGGAAATTGCATTTTTACGCGGCTTGACGGTTGAGCCGGAATGGTCACAGAGATTTACCGATATTTTTGATGAAACGGTTAAGATCAAAAAAATCAAAACGCTTACATATATCAACGCCGGTGCCGGAAATCACGCGATTGAATTGAACGAAAAATTGGGAAACGATGTAGAAGTTTTCGCCGTTTGCGAGAACGAACAATTGCAAAAAATTGCACAGGTTAAAGCCGAAGCGACAAAATCGCCGTTGGATTTTTCGACAAATTTACCGCTTGCCGAATCCGATTTTGTATTAGCGGATGCAAGTTTGGTTTTACCTTCGGATCTCGAAGAATTTTTGAAGAAAGCAGTTCATTTATCAAACAACAGCGTTGTGTTTTTTCTACCGACGGCGAGAAGTTTCGGCGAAGTTTTTTCTTATTTGTGGGAAGTCTTGCTTGATCTGGAGATGCTTGATAAAAGTGAAAATATTGAAAAATTAATAAATAATTTGCCAACCGTTTCGCACGTCGAGGAGATGTTTAAAAATCTCGGCATCAAAAAAATTGAAACAACTACAAAAGATGAGTTTTTTGATTTTAAAAACGGCACGGAATTTATCGAATCGCCGATCGTTAAATTCTTTTTTATGCCCGTTTGGTTCGGATTCTTAAATGACAAAGAAAAAGAGCAAGTTATAAAAAAACTCGCTCAGAAAATTGACGAAGATTGTGATGGGATGACTTTTCGATTTACGGTTAAAGCAACCGTTATGGGCGGAAAGCGAAGTTAAATAACTTTTTCCAGCAAACCCAAAGTGCTTTGCGAAACTTTAAGAGGAGCAAACCAATTTTTCGGATAAAAGTTTGATTTGCCTTTTTCATTGTTGACTTTTACTTCATCGTTCTTTTCGGAAATTTCAATTTTGTAAAGTTTCAAAGGGATCAAATTTTCGTCGGCTTGAGTTAAACAAACTGCCCAAACATTCTCGACTGCACCAATAACTTTCAGTTTCATTTGAGAATGTTTGCCACGAACTCCTTTTCTAAAATTAATCTCCTTCTTCATAATCTAATCTTTCAGTTTTCGTAGGTTTTCTTTCAAGGATAATTTCGTTCATAATTTAAATACAAAAGATAATACTTTATCTATGTCTTATCATCCTTACTTAGAAAATTCATCAGAATATAACTTATTAAAGGAAGTGTGAAAACCCCTAAAATAATCCAAAGAACTTTATTCGTGGATGTAATATTTTTTGTTTTGATAATTAATATCAAAGGAATTGCCCAAAAAATAACCCACAGAAGAAATACAATTATAATAATTATTATTTCAGTCGTTCCAAGCATTGTTTATATCCTCATCTAAGTTTGTTTCGCTTCTGCCCGACGACGCATTTCCGCTGCTAAATCGTCGTCGCTCATTGTTGAAATAGACGGAGCGTCAATTCTTGAAACAGATGGAGCATCTATTGATTTCGGCTCATCCGTTTCGCCCTTAAATTCTCTTTCGGCTTCTTCCAATCCTTCTTTAAAAGCCATCCGGCTCTGTCCCAAAGATTTTGCCAACTTCGGCAGACGACTTGCTCCGAAAAGCAAGAATAAAGCCAATACGATTAAAATAATTTCGGTTGTTCCTAACATAAATTTTCTCTCTGATTAAATTAAAATTCGTTGAAATCTATAAAATAGTTTCTACTTGCTGATGATACAATTATTTTGTGCAAGTTTCATCTATTTTATAACATTTTTACAAAAAATTTACTCGGATTCGATCTCGACCTTTGCACCGATTTCAGTTAATTTATCGGCTAGATCGTGTGCCGATCCCCAATCCCCAACTTTTACACGAAGGGCTTTTCCAGCGTGAATTGTATTGGCTAATCTTTCAGACCCTTCTTTATCCACTTCTAGTGTCTGCCGTAAAAGTTTGCCTATCTCAGCTTTATTTTGTTCCGTTTCCCATCCCTTAATATTCACATACATCATTTATTTTCCTCATCTCTAAATCTGTCCGTTGCATCAATCAAAGCCGCCGTGATTCCTTTTTCGGAAATCGAATGTCCCGCGTCGGCGATGATGTGCAGTTCGGATTCGGGAAACGCTTTGTGCAGTTCCCAAGCGGAAACGGACGGGCAGACGACATCGTAGCGTCCCTGCACGATGACGGTTGGAATGTGGCGGATTTTATCAACATTTTCGATCAGATAATTTTCCGAATCGAAAAACGAATTGTTCATAAAATAATGACATTCGATGCGGGCAAGTGCCAACGCTTCCTGCGGGTCTTCCCAATGATTTATAAGGTCTTCGTCGGGAAAAAGTTTCGATGTCGAACCTTCCCAAACGCTCCACGCTCTTGCCGCTGAAATTCGTGTTTCTTCGTCGTCGCTGGTCAGGCGTTTGTAATAGGCTTTCATCATATCGCCGCGTTCATTTTTGGGAATTTCTTCGCGGTAACGCTCCCAGAAATCTGGATAAATTTCCGACGCTCCGTATTGATAAAACCATTTTATTTCCTTCGGACGAGTCAGGAATATTCCGCGTAAAACCAAACCTTTGACTCTTTCAGGATGCGTTTCAGCATAAGCAAGACTTAAAGTGCTACCCCACGAACCGCCGAAAACATACCATTTCTCAATGCCGAATTTTTCCCGCAAAGTTTCGATGTCTTCGATCAAATCCCACGTCGTATTTTCTTCCAATTCGGCGTGCGGCGTGGATTTTCCCGAACCGCGTTGGTCGAATAAAATTATGTGATACGCTTCCGGGTCAAAAAATTGCCGATACATCGGAATCAAACCGCCGCCGGGTCCGCCGTGCAGAAACACAACCGGAATTCCGTCCGCGTTTCCGCATCTTTCCCAATAAATTGTGTGTAAATCGGAAACTTCGAGCATTCCCGAATCAAAAGGTTCAATCTCTGGATAAAGTTCTTTCATAATCGGAATGATACAGGAAAAATACTCATTCATTCAAACGCCATTTATATTTGAAACTTTTTGACAAAGAGAATAGAACGCGGATTACGCGGATCGAGCGGATTTTCGCAGATTTTAATTTTGATAATAGTTTTTTATTCAAATTATTACGCCTGATAACTTATATTTACCTGCCTAATCAATCTGCGTTAATCTTCTCAAATCCGCGTAATCTGCGTTCTATTATTTTTTCATTGACTTTATGGTTTTCAAAAAGTTAAACTAAAATCCTCAAACACTAGAGAAGGAGGTGATCAAAAAATTTTATGATAAATGATTATAGTGAGGTGGCTGAAGCCTAAACCTTTAACAAAACATTAAGTGGATTGTAAGAAAAGGGTCTAGTTTTCAGGCTAATCCAAACAGTCTACCGAGAAAGCCGTCCGAGTTCCGTTTTGAACTTAGACGGCTTTTTTATTAAAAATAATTTTTTACCTAAAATCATTTATGATTTGCATAATTTACGACTACGGCATTTGATAGTATCTTGAAAAATAAAATGAACAAAAATCCTTTTTATATAATCAAATCAAACGCGGAAAAAAAACCTTTCATCTTGAGCATTCCGCATCGCGGAACGGAATTTCCCGATGAATTAAAAAACAAATACGTTCCCGAATTAGTTGAAATTTTAGACGATACGGATTGGTATTTGGAAAAACTTTATGATTTTGCAAACGATTTGGGAATCACCATAATTTACGCAAAATACTCACGTTGGGTGATCGATTTAAACCGCGAACCGGAAAGCCGTCCACTTTATAATGACGGACGTTTGATTACCGAACTTTGCCCGACGACCACATTTCTGGGTGAAAGTATTTACATTAATGAAGAATTTGAACCGGACGATGCGGAAATTGAAAGACGGCTTGAAAATTATTATCGCCCGTATCATCAAAAAATTGACGAACTAATTGAAGAATTAAAAGCCGAATTTGGACAGGTTATTTTCTGGGACGCTCATTCGATTCGCCGCAAGGTCGAAACAATTCGCCAAGAACCTTTTCCAGATTTTATTTTAGGAGATAATAACGGTAAAACCGCCGACAAGAAAATTATCCGAACGGCTTTGGACTCATTAAGTTCAAGCGATTGGCAAATCAATCATAATGAACCTTTTAAAGGCGGATTCTTAACTCGCTCAAAAGGAAATTCCGAAAATGGTGTTCACGCTCTGCAACTCGAAATGTCGAAAGATTTGTATATGAGCAACGATGAAATGGATTACGATTCTGAAAAAGCGGAAAAGATAAAAAAACTTTTGAAATCAACATTTGAGAATTTAGTTTCATTGACTAAATAAATTGTAAGGCAATCCCTTGTGGTTGCCCGTCGGCTTAGAATTATTCAACACAGACGGGCAGGGACAAGCCGCTGCCCCTACAAATAATTTTACGTTTTCTTTATGAAATTTCACTTTAAAAAATTATTACAAAATTCCGGCTGGCTCGAAAATGTTTCCGTCGAAACTAATGAAAACGGCTTGATAATTTCGATTGAAGAAAATAAGCAAGCCGCTGGATTTACCAATTCATATGCACTTCCCGGATTTCAAAATGCACATTCTCATTCTTTTCAATACGCAATGGCGGGACTTGCGGAAAATCATTTGACGGGCAATAAACAAAGCGATTTTTGGAGTTGGCGGGAAGCGATGTATTCGCTTGCTCTTAGCGTAAATCCTGAACAATTTGAACGCATTGCAACAATACTTTACGCTGAAATGCTTCGCCACGGCTATACGAATGTCGCCGAATTTCATTATCTGCATCACGATAAAAACGGCAAACCTTACGATAATCTCGCCGAAATGGGTTCGCGTTTAATTTCCGCCGCGAAAAATGCGGGAATCGGCATAACTTTAGTTCCGATCTTTTATCAAAAAGGCGGATTTGATAAACCGCCCGAACCGCACCAAAGACGTTTCATTTCCGAAACGGTTGATGATTATTTTAAGCTATATGAAGCGACACAAAACGCCTGCAAAGATTACAGCCAAGCAAATATCGGCATCGGAATTCACTCGATGCGTGGTGTTGAAACCGAAGCGATCAAACAGGTTGCGACAAATTTTCCAAATGATGTTCCCTTTCACATACACATTTCCGAACAATTAAAAGAAGTCGAAGACTGCATAAAATTTCTTGGAATGCGTCCCGTCCAATGGATGCTTAATAACGTCGAATTATCCGATAAATTCCATTTTGTCCACGCGACACATCTTGACAAAAACGAGATAAAAGGCTTAGCAGAAAATAACGTCAATGTCGTGCTTTGTCCGACGACGGAAGGAAACTTGGGCGACGGGATTTTTCCGCTTCGGGAATTTCAGGATGCAGGCGGAAATTGGAGTATCGGAACAGATTCTCATATTTCATTAAATCCATTTGAAGAACTGCGTTTATTGGATTACGGGCAAAGATTAATTACTTATAAACGCAATAGTTTCGGCGAAAACAGCAGCAGATTTGCGATTCGACAAGCGACCATTTCCGGCAGAAAAGCGATGAATAATTTTGAAGAAAAATACTTTGCCGTCGGCTTGCCCTTTAACGCCTGCGTAATTTCCGCCGAACATCCTCTAATCCAAACTGCTTCAAATGAAAATCTTTTAAATACAGTCGTTTATTCTTCAGATGAAACAAAGGGAACAGTGGAAAGTGGTAAGTGGAAAGTGGTAAGTGGTAAGCATAAAAATCAAGAGGAAATTTTTGATAATTTTGTGGAAACAATAAAGGAGTTGGGAAACCGCTAAAATTTGCTTTGATAAATAAAAATTATTTCTAATTCAATGATTTTTCTTGACTTATAAAGAAATATAACTAAAAATCTATCGAACAAGTCAGTTTCAATATTTAAAACTTAAAATAATTACGGTATACGAAAAATGCTCGTGCATTAAAATTCGTATCGGAGGTGTATAAAAGCATTTGCTATGGCTTCTCGAAGTATTCCTTTAAAGGTAAAGCGTTCTTTTGGCGAAACTCTGCGTAGAGATGCGTGGTGGCTGCAACCGCTACTCATTCTTTTGGGGCTTTCCGCGTTTGTTATTTACTCGACTTGGGCGGCGTTTCAAAACGAACATTACTGGTTCACGGGCGGCGGTGCGAATTATCTTTCGCCGTTCTATTCGCCCGAATTGATCGGCGGTTCGACGCACGCGATCTTTGGTCCGCAACCGGATTGGATTCCAAATTGGCTGCCTTTTTCACCTGCGTTTTTGATTTTATGGGCTCCGGGCGGATTTCGTTTCACTTGTTATTATTATCGCGGAGCGTATTACAAAGCATTCTGGGGCGATCCTGCAAATTGTGCGGTTGGCGAACATCGTCATTCCTATTGGGGCGAGCGTTGGTTTCCTCTGATACTACAAAATTCTCATCGTTTTTTCTTATATTTCGCACTACTTTTTATACTTCTGCTGGCTTACGATGCGTGGATTGCAATGTGGTTTGATAACCCGAACGGCACACAATCATTCGGTATCGGAGTAGGTACATTGGTTTTGACGGCGAATGTGATTTTGCTCGGTTGTTACACTTTCGGATGTCATTCTCTGCGGCATCTTATCGGCGGAAAAAATGATGAAATGTCGAAAAAGCCGATCAGCAAAAAATGTTACGACTGCGTTTCAAGTTTGAATATTCGGCATCAACTTTTTGCTTGGTTGAGTCTTTTTAGTGTCGGATTTTCGGATTTGTATGTAAGACTTTGCTCGATGGGAATTTGGACGGATTATAGGATTTTTTAATTATAATTTACCAGCGAATAAACGCAAAAAAACAAGATGATAAGAAAAATGAATAACAAAGAAATCAAAAAATATCTGAGTTTATCTGTGTAAATCTGTGGTAAAAATTTCTTCTCTTGGTTTTTCATCCTCTTTTTTCGCGTTTTTTCGCGTTATTCGCGGGCAGAAAAAATAAAATAATTTATGGCGGAATATCAAACCTTTGAACACGATGTAATTGTCATCGGAGCGGGCGGAGCGGGTTTGCGGGCTTCGATTGAGGCATCGGCGGCGGACGTTTCGGTCGGGCTGATCTGCAAATCTCTGCTCGGAAAAGCACACACGGTTATGGCAGAAGGCGGTTTGGCGGCGGCACTGGCGAATGTTGACGACCGCGATAATTGGCAAGTCCATTTTTCCGATACGATGCGTGGCGGTCAATATTTAAACAACTGGCGAATGGCTGAATTGCACGCTAAAGAAGCTCCCGAACGGGCGAGAGAATTAGAGGCTTGGGGAGCGGTTTTTGACCGGACGAAAGACGGCAAAATTTTGCAGAGAAATTTCGGCGGACATAAATATCCGCGTTTGGCTCACGTGGGCGACAGAACGGGTTTGGAGATGATTCGCACCTTACAAGACTATGGAATTCATCAGGGAATCGAAGTCTATATGGAATGCACCGTCATCGGTTTGCTCAAAGACGGCGAGCGGGTGATTGGAGCATTTGCCTATGACCGCGAACGCGGAAGATTCAGCGTTTACAAAGCAAAAGCCGTCGTTTTGGCAACAGGCGGAATCGGTCGGGCATTTCGTGTTACAAGCAACAGTTGGGAATACACGGGCGACGGGCATTCGCTTGCATATCACGCCGGAGCGAAATTGATTGATATGGAGTTCGTCCAATTTCACCCCACGGGAATGGTCTATCCGCCGTCTGTCAAAGGAATTCTCGTAACGGAAGGGGTTCGCGGCGAAGGCGGGATTTTGAAAAATAACAAAGGCGAACGCTTTATGTTCGGAGACATCCCGCCGCTTTACAAAGATCAAACTGCTGACAACGCGGAAGAAGGCTGGGTTTATACGCAGGGCGACAAAAACGCACGCCGTCCGCCCGAACTTTTGACACGCGATCACGTCGCACGTTGCATCGTCCGCGAAGTCCGTGAAGGTCGCGGAAGTCCGAATGGCGGAGTTTTTCTCGATATTGCGTGGATCAAGGAAAAACTTCCTAACGCCGAAGAACATATCAAGAAAAAATTGCCGAGTATGTATCATCAGTTCAAGCAATTGGCTGACTTAGACATTACGAAAGTGCCGATGGAAGTCGGACCGACGACGCATTACGTTATGGGCGGAATCAAAGTTGATGCCGATACGCAGATGTCCACGGTTCCGGGTTTGTTTGCGGCGGGCGAATGTGCGGCTGGTCTGCATGGAGCAAATCGCCTCGGCGGAAATTCGCTTTCTGACCTGATAGTTTTCGGAAAACGTGCCGGAGAATACGCCGCAAAATTTGCCAAAGAAAACGGCGACGGAAATATAAATGAAAAAGAGCCGGACGAAATTGCCCAAAATGCTCTGAAATTATTTGAGAAAAACGGTGGCGAAAATCCATATCAAATTCAGAGCGATCTTCAAGATACAATGCAGGATTTGGTCGGAATTGTCAGAACCGAAGACGAAATGCTGCAAGCGGTTGAAAACATCGGAGAATATTGGGAACGCACAAAAAAAGTTTCGGTTACGGGAAATGTTGAATTTAATCCCGGTTGGCACACGGCACTCGATCTTTCAAATTTACTGACAGTTTCGGAAGCAACCGCCCGTTCCGCCGTCGAAAGAAAGGAAAGTCGCGGTGCTCAATTCCGCGAAGACTATCCCGAAAAGCGTAAGGAATTCAGCACATTTAACACAGTCGTCAGCAAAGATGCGGATGGAAATATGCAGATTTCGCGTGAAGAAATTCCTGAAATGCCGGATGATCTTAACCAAATCATTAAAGATATGGGTTAGTAAAATTTTAATCAGTTTGCGTGTTTTGTGTCATAATCAGGTTATGAAAGTTATTAACATAGACAAGGAAATTTTAGGCGGAACGCCTGTTTTTGACGGCACGAGAGTTCCCATCAAAAATCTGTTTGACTACTTGGAAACCGGAGAAACGATAGACGAATTCTTGGACGACTTTCCATCGGTCAAGCGAGAGCAAATTATCAAACTTCTGGAATTTTCCGAACAAATAACAATTAAATCTACTGAAATACTCAATGAAAATTTTGCTTGATGAATGCGTAACCAGAAAATTAAAACAACATTTATCAGAGTTTGAAGTAAAAACTGTCGTGGAAATGGATTAGAGTGGTTTGAAAAACGGCACATTGTTGAGCGAATCAGTTGCGGAGGAATTTGATATTTTACTGACGATTGATAAGAACTTAGAGCATCAACAAAATATGGGTAATTATGAGATTGCTGTTGTCGTGCTTGATGTTGAAAAGAGCAAAATTGATTTTTTGTTGACGCTTCTACCGAAATTTAAGGAACAGGTTGATAATTTTGAGAATGGAAATGTCTATATAATAGAAAACTAAAAAAATGAAACAAGCGACATTCAGAATTTGGCGAGGCGATAGAGAGAGCGGTGATTTTGTAGATTACACGACCGGGATTTCCGATGGAATGGTCGTGCTTGATGCTGTTTTGCAAATTCAGGCTGAACAGGCGAATGATCTGGCGTGCCGTTGGAATTGCAAGGCGGGAAAATGCGGTTCGTGTTCGGCGGAAATTAACGGGATGCCGAAGTTGATGTGTATGACGCGGCTTAATAGTATTCCGATTGAAGAACCCGTAACGGTCGAACCGATGCACGCTTTTCCGCTAAAAAGGGATTTGGTGACGGACGTTTCGTGGAATTATGAGGTCAAAAAGAAGATCAAAAAATTCAAACCGCGTCCGCCGGATGCCGAAGACGGAACTTGGCGAATGCAACAAGAAGACGTTGACCGCGTACAGGAATTCCGCAAATGTATCGAATGTTTTTTGTGTCAGGACGTTTGTCACGTCTTACGCGACCATCACAAACACGATGAATTTATTGGTCCGAGATTTCTCGTCTATGCCGCCGCTTTGGAAATGCACCCGCTCGACACTGAAGATCGCATTAAGGAATTAAAAGATGAATCCAACATCGGATATTGTAATATAACGAAATGCTGCACGAAAGTTTGCCCCGAAAATATCACGATCACCGATAATGCGATCATTCCTTTGAAAGAGCGTGTTGTAGATGAATTTTATGATCCCGTTAAGAAACTTTTGCGAATTTTTAAAGGTAAAAAATAAACTCGTGGTAATTTATAAATTAAAAATCTGGAAACAAATATGTTTGAACTGAAAAAATTACACGCAGAAGCCGTTCCTGCCGCTCTTGAAAGAGCGAAACATTATCGTCTGCTCAACGAACCGGGTGCGGCAGAAAGCATCTGTCTGGATATTTTGGAAATTGATGCTGATAATCAAGAGGCTTTAGTTACATTGGTTTTGGCAATGAGCGACCGTTTTGCAAAAGGGTACACAATCAGCGATTCGCAGATCAAAGATTATTTATCACGCATTGAAGATAAATATCATCAAACCTATTATACGGGAATCATTTACGAGCGGCGTGCAAAAGCGACATTAACCAAAGGAATGCCCGGCTCCGGCTCAACCGCATACAATTTTTTTCGTCAGGCAATGGACTGGTTTGAAAAAGCCGAAGCAATCCGCCCCGCCGGAAATGACGATCCGATCCTGCGTTGGAATGGCTGTGCCAGAATAATTATGAGCAATAATCTATCTCAACGAGAAATGGCATCGGATTTTATTGAATAATTTAGAAAACATAAAAACTTATCTGCTGACAAACGGATTATCTTTTATCCAAAACCGCCAGGGCATTTCGGCGTATTCTTCAGCATAATCAATTCCGATTCTTTTTCCCGAAGCGATTTTATTCTCTGGAATTTTATCACCTTCTTCGATCCACATTCGCGTCCCAAGCAAATCTTCGCCGTAAAAAGTTTTATCAATCCCGAATGCGATGCAGAGTTTTCCGGGACCCGAAGTTAAATTTGCATCTTTCATTTTGCCGCGACGCTGACGCATAATTTCTATTCCCTCGAGCGGCTGGATTCCGCGAACTAATACACAATATGGAATTTCCTCTCTGCCGACGGCGATATTTAATTGGTAATATATTCCGTAAATTAGAAAAACATAAGCGTGTCCGCCTCTGCCGAAAAGTATTTCGGTGCGTTTTGTGCGGCGGTTTTTATAAGCGTGGGCGGCTTTGTCGGGTTCGCCTAAATACGCCTCAGTTTCGACAATTTTCCCCGTAACCTGTTTACCGTTTTCCGTCGGCACAACTAAAATTTTACCCAATAAATCTTTCGAAATTTGCAGAGCATCTTCGTTTTCATAAAATTCGCGTGGCAGTTTTTTCATAAATTTTGATGTTAGCAAATTTTGAATTTTTTCCAACTTAATGTGTGGTATGAATCTTGCATTTTTAATTTAACAAGACAATAAAATTGAAAATCTGTGTGTGAAAGCAATACGAATTTTCAAAATACTGTATTGAATTTAAGGAGAAAATTATGATGAATGTAAAAGAAATTATGACGGAAAATCCTGCTTGCTGCACAACCGATAACACTTTGCAGGAAGCGGCGAAAATGATGAAAGACAACGATTGCGGATGTATTCCGGTAGTTGAGAATATGGAATCAAAAAAACCTGTCGGCGTTATAACCGATAGAGATATTTGTTGCCGGACGGTTGCTGAAGGAAAAAATCCGATGAATTTAACCGTGAAAGATGCGATGACTTCAAATGTTGAAACGGTCAAAGCCGATTCAAGCGTAGAAGACTGCTGTAACTTGATGGAAGACAAACAAATCCGACGGGTTGTAGTTGTTGATAACGACGGCGGTTGCTGCGGAATCGTGGCTCAAGCCGATGTTGCGATTAAATCAACCGACAATAAAACAGCGGAAATGGTTGAGAAAGTTTCAAAATCGAGTTCTACTCAGGCAAGTGCTTAAAAGAAAATTTCAGATTTCAGATAGAGAAAAGGTTGGATTATCAATTGTCCAACCTTTTTTATTCGCCAAAATTTTCGGGATAATAAATTAATTCGACAATCTGACCGCTCACGCCTTTTGTATAGAACGACGAAGTTCCGTCGCGGTGCGGTTTTATCGGACGACCTTCTGCATTAGCGGCTTTTTCAAGTTCTTCCATCGTGTCAATCTTCATACCGATATGCGGCGGGTGTTTTGAATTTGGCGGCAAAAGTGCGATGCCGAACCCTTTTGCATCACGCATCATCGCCCAATCTTCATAAACCGTTTCTACCGAAAACCCGAGCCGTTTATATTCCTCGACATCTTTTTCCAAGTCTTCGCATTTGATCGCCAAATGGTCAACCGTTCCTGCAAAACGAAAATCTTTTTTGTCTGACATTTTTAACTCCTTTTTGTTACAATTTTAACAGTCAAACGGCTTGATATAAAATTGAAAAATTCGCTTTTAATTTAAATTATAATGAAAAAAGATTTACGCATCGCATCGCTTCTGCCTTCTTCAACCGAAATTATTTGTGCTTTGGGGTTAGAGGAAAATCTCGTTGGCATCACGCACGAGTGTGATTTCCCTGCTTCGATCACAAATCTACCGCATTTGACGGCGAGCCGCATTTCGCACGAAACAATGTCGAGCAAAGAAATTGACCACGCTGTTCGCTCAAATCTTGACGGACACGGTTCGATCTATGATCTGGATGAAAAACTTTTGCAGGAACTAAATCCCGACCTGATCTTAACGCAGGAACTTTGCGATGTTTGTGCAGTCAGTTACAAAACCGTCCAAAAAGCGGCAAAAATGTATGTCGCCGATGCAAAAGTCGTGTCCTTAGAACCGAATACAATTGAAGATATTTTTGAAAATATAAAAACCGTCGGTGAACTTTGCGGAGTTTCGGAAAAGGCGGATGAAGTTGTGAAAAACTTGCAAAACCGTCTCGACAAAATAAAAGAACGACTCACGGAATACAAAAATAATCCAAAATCCAAAATCCAAAACCTAAAATCCCCAAATGTTTTTATGCTCGAATGGCTTGAGCCGCCGTTTTCGCCGGGGCATTGGGTGCCGGAACAAGTTGAAATTGCGGGCGGAATTTGTTTGACGGGCAATGTGGGAGAAAAAAGCGTTACGACAACTTATGAAGAAATTTTTGAATCAAAGCCTGAGATAATCGTTCTCATTCCATGCGGATATTACACGGAAGATATTTTGCGGCAGATTGAAAATACATATTTTCCCGAAAACTGGCGGGAAATTCCGGCGATTCAAAACGGCGAGGTCTGGGCGTTGGATGCGACGAGTTATTTTTCACGTCCCGCTCCGCGTGTGGTTGACGGAACAGAAATTTTATCCAAGATTTTTCACCCGGAAGTTTTCGGCGTGCCGACTGAAAAAGAAGCCGTCCGTGTGCCGAAAAATCTTTTGAAATTCAGCGATAGATCCAATGCAAAAAGCGTCTGAAACATCTGGAAATATAATTATGAAATTTATTACTGTAATTCTTTTATTATTAACTTTTACATTTGTAAGTTTTGCTCAGGCGACGAGCAAAATTTTAGGTGTTGCCAACGGACGTGATTTTACTTCCGCCGATTTAGACCCGAATGTGCGTCCGGTTTGGGAAAATTTTCCGAGTCAATTTATAAAGTTTCGCAAGACACTCCTTGAACAGCAGATTGTGAATACAGTTTTGAATTTGGAAGCGTCTGAACAGAAAATTTCTATTGAAGAACTTGTTGATAAAGAAGTTACTAAAAAGGTTACAAACCCAAGTGCGGCGGAAATCAAAGCCGTCTATGATGCTAATAAAAGTCAAATCGGCAACAAAACTTTGGAGGAGATTCGTCCGCAAATTGTCAGTTTTCTGCGGCGTGAACCCGAACAAAAAGCATATCTTTCGTATATTTCTCAGCTAAAAAATAAGCATAAAGTTAAATATGAAAAAGATGTAAATTCGGCGAATTTGAAATCCGATGATGTTTTGGCATCAATCGATGAAACAATAATTACATCCTCCGCTTTTGAAAAGAAAAACGCCCTTAATCTCTACGAATATGAAGCAAATGTTGCCGAGCAAGCGATTGATTCTTTGCAGCAGGCAATGGATTCGGCTTTGATCTTAGCCGAATCACAAGCCCTCGGAATTCCGCCGAGCCAATATATCGCCCGCGAAACTACGAATAAAATGAAGGATTTTACTCCGGCGGAAGAAGAAAAACTGCAAACCGATCTGAGAAACAGGCTTTATCAAAAATATAAAGCAAACATATTTATAAAAGAACCGAGACCTTTTCTGCAAAGCATTTCCGCCGATGATGATCCGTTTCGCGGCAAACAAAATGCTCCTGTAACCGTTGTAATGTTCACGGATTTTCAATGCCCGGCGTGTTCGGCGACTCATCCGGTCTTAAAACAAGTGATCGTGGAATTCGGCGACAAAATAAAATTTGTCGTCCGGGATTTTCCTTTGACACAAATCCACGAAAACGCTTTTAATGCAGCACTTGCCGCAAATGCTGCCAATAAACAGGGAAAATTTTTTGAATACACGGAACTGATTTATGATAATCAAACTTCGCTCGATGTTGAATCATTAAAAAAATACGCCGTCGAAGTGGGTTTGGATGTGAAGCGTTTTGAAAAAGACTTTGCCGATGAAACTCTTGCTGAAGAAATTCGTAAAGATATGCAAGACGGCAGCAATTACGGTGTAAACAGCACACCGAGCATTTTTGTCAACGGCTACAAAATCCGCACACTTTCCGCCGCAAGTTTTAGAAAAGCAATCCAGCGTGCCTTGAAATAAATTCAGGTTGTTAAGTGTTTAGAATTTAGGTTATTAGGTTGATGTTTTTTCAAGTTTAGAATTAAAATCAAATTACATAGATTGAAATATTTTTGAAGATTAGGAATGTATCCTTTGGGTAAAATCTTAACAACTTCTAAAACCTGGAAACACAACAACTTAAACATAATAATTATGCGTTTTTATATTTTGCTTCTTTCAGCTCTTTTATTATTTTCCTGCAACGGTAGTTCGCCGTCTGCGGTGGAAAAAAATGATCCTGTGAACAACAATCCCGATATTACAACATCTGAAAATACTGCCGCAGTTCCAAACTATGATTACGAAATAGTTAAGGAATATAAACACGATTCCGATGCGTTCACGCAAGGTCTGGTTTTTAACAACGGATTTTTGTATGAAAGCACAGGGCAATACGGTGAATCCACGCTTCGAAAAGTAGAAATTGACACGGGCAAAGTTCTGCAAAAACAAGATGTTCCAAAAGAATTTTTTGCCGAAGGTTTAACGATCTTAAATGACAAAATTTATCAGGTTACGTGGCGTGAAGAAAAAGGTTTTATCTATAATTTAAGTAATTTGAAATTAGCCTCTGAATTCCGTTACAGCGGCGAAGGCTGGGGTTTGACGCAAGACGGCAAAAATCTTATTTTAAGCGACGGAACGCACGTTATACGTTTTATCAATCCCGAAACTTTTGAAACCATCCGCACAATCGTCGTCAACGATGAAAACGGTCAGCCTTTATTTAAAATCAATGAACTCGAATATATCAAAGGCGAAATCTGGGCAAATATCTGGCATTCCGAAGAAATCGGCAAACCGAACCACATTGCCCGCATTAGCCCCGAAGACGGAAAATTGCTCGGCTGGATTAATTTAGAAGGAATTTCCCCCGATGATACCAAACGCGATCCAGAAAGCAACACAATGAACGGAATTGCTTACGATGAAGCGGGCGACAGGATTTTTGTTACGGGGAAAAACTGGAAGAAATTGTTTGAAATAAAAGTAAAACCCCAACAATAAAAATGTTTTTGCATCAATAAATACTTGTGTTAAAATGTCTGGGAGGAAAATAAAATGTCAACAGTTTTAGAAAATACAAAAACCGAAACAAAGGAAGTTTGGCTGATTACAAACGGCAAGAACGAGCGAAAGAAAATTCCCTTCACGCCTGAATTTGAGGAAGAAATCTATAGTTTGGGAAGATATGAAATCGTTTATGGAGAAATCAGGGAGCGTCCTATCCCAAGTCCAATTCACGGACGAATTCAAGCAAAAATAACAATTAAATTAGGTCAATTTTTAGAAGAAAACAACATCGGCGAGGTTTATACCGAAACTCATTTTGAATTTGCGAAAAATCTTTCGAGAGTTCCCGATGTCGCCTATATTTCATTTGAACGATTCCCGAAAAGCGGCGAAGATGAATCAAGCCGTTGGCACATCGCTCCCGATTTGGCAATCGAAGTAATTTCACCAACCGATGATTACGAAAATGTGCAGGAAAAAATTACCGAATAGTTCACATTCGGCGTAAAACAAGTCTGGATAATATCGCCCGAAACAAAAACTTTAACGATCTATCACACAAGAAAAAATGTAACGATTTTAGGCGAAGAAGACGAACTTATCTGTGAAGACATTTTGCCGAATTTTCGTTTGAAATTAAGCGAAATTTTTTCCGTCCCCGAAAGATTTTCCAAGTAAAAATTCTCGAACAAAATTCTTCACATCAACGTCATAGATCGGCACATCGTATTTTGCTTTGAGTTCATCAAACTGCATTCCGTCAATCAGAATCGGCTCATCGGATTTAATAACGTGCGGCGGGATGATTACAAAATCGCCTTTCACTTTATCTTTGACCGCAAGAAAATCCTGTCCCGAAAGCAAACCTGCAACTGAAACATCGCCGCCGAAATATGTGTTCGGAACTGCCATCACATAAAATTCCGAACCGATCAAATCGTTTAATTTTTCAATTTGCTCGGTTAAAACAGGAGCGAACATTTCGCCCGTCATAATTGTTCCAATTAGTGATTGGTGATTGGTGATTGGTGATTGGTGATTTTTTTCGGTTTTTTTCGGTTTTACAGCCAAATCGTGAGTTCTGACATTTTTATTCAGTTTACTTTTTTGGCTTATTCCGCTGACCACTGACCGCTGACCACTGACCACTTCTTCCAAAAACTCCTCAAATTCATTTGAAAACGAGCGAATCATTCCAACGCCGTCTTCGATCTGCGGATAATCGCCGTAGTGGGCTTTTGAAGGAATTTCTACGCCGCCTTTTAAGTAAATTTCATCGCCGAGGAAAGCAAAAGTTACGCCGAGATTTTTGCGGAATTCTGCTTGCAGTTTTTCGACTTCGGCAATCGTTCGGCGGCAAAACTCGGGCGTTACGCGGGTTAATCTTTCGTCTTTGTTATAGCGTGTTAGGGCGACAGGAACGACTGCGGTTGAAACGACTTTTGGATAATGCGATGCGAGATCACGCAGGGTTTTTTCGAGTTGTTTGCCGTCATTTATTTCGGGACAAAGCACGACCTGAGCGTGAATTTCAATATTATTTTCCAGTAATTTTTCAAATTTGTGAAAAATATCGGCACGTTCTTCGGGAACGCCGAGAAGATATGCACGTGTTTTTAGATCGGTTGCGTGAACCGAAACATATTGAGGAGATAAACGCTGTTCAATGATGCGATCCATTTCGTCGTCTGTTATCGAAGAAAGCGTTGTGTAATTTCCGTATAGAAACGAAAGCCGTATATCTTCATCACGCACAAAAAGCGAAGGACGTGCGTCTTCGGGGTTTCCTTTGCAGAAACAAAAAAGGCATTCGTTGGCACATTGACGCGGAATTATTTGCTCGAAATTCAGTCCGAAATCTTCGCCTTCGTCGCGTTCGAGTTCAATTTCCCAACTCTCGCCGTTTAATTTGCGAACAAGAAAAGTCATTTCCAATTCGCCCGCTGTTTGAAACCGGAAATCGAGATAATCACGAACCGGACGACCATTGACACGCACGATTCTATCGCCTTTTTCCAAGTCCAATTCTTCCGCAAGACTTTCAGCCTCGACGGAATCAATCGTCACGCCGGGACGGCGAAGTTGAGTTACGGCAGGTGTTACGGCAAATTCATACATAAATCAATGAAAAATTAAAAATGGAAAATGCAAAATTAAAGAGAAAACATATTCAATAGTAAAATCAGAAATTTCATTATAAATCACAAAGAAGATATTTAGTGCAATTTATTGCCAAAAGGTTGGCAAACTTTTATTTTATCAAATATCGCCTGTAAATAAACCTCGCCAACTCACCAAAGACAAAAATCCCTAAACAGTCAAAAACCAGATCATCATAATCAAACGACCGACCGCTGACAAAAATCTGTGAAAATTCTTCAATTGTAACAATTATTAACACGATCAAACTTCCCAGTAGATACCGCATTTTCCAAACTTTAACTTCTTTAGTTTGAAGAACCAAATTCACCAAAAACGAAAAAATCCCCATCAGAAAAAAATGACCGAGTTTATCACCGTATGGAATTTTTCCAACGAAATTCAGCAGATAAGCAGTTCCTTTGTAGTCCGCTAAAACAACAATGCCCGCAATTATAAAGACATAAATCGCTGTGATTATCTTTATTTTTGCAGACATCTCTTTTTTTAGTGGTAAACGGTAAGTGGTAAGTGGTAAGTGGATTTTTTCTTCTCACTTACCACTCACCACTCACCACTTAATTACTGGCTTTTGCCGCCAGACCGTCAACTAAGCTGTCGAGTGCTGTGTATTCCAAATCTTGCGAAGCGGCAACGGCTTCGTAGGTTAATTTTCCGGCATAAGTATTTACGCCTTCGGCTAAACCTTTGTCATCTTGGATAGCTTTCTCGAAACCTTTGTTTGCTAAGTCCAAAGCATACGGCAAAGTTGCATTTGTTAAAGCAAATGTTGAAGTTCTCGGAACTGCACCGGGCATATTTGCGACGCAATAATGCAGAACGCCTTCTTCATAATAGGTCGGATTCGAGTGTGTTGTTGCTCTTGTCGTTTCAAAACATCCGCCTTGGTCAACTGCGACATCAACAAGCACCGCACCGTTCGGAATAACTTTGAGCATATCGCGTGTAACGAGTTTCGGAGCAGCCGCACCGACAACTAAAACCGCACCGATTACGAGATCGGCGTGCGAAATTGCTTCTTCGATTTGATAACGGCTTGAGGCAAGCGTTTGAATTTTCGACAAGAAAATATCATCCAACTGACGCAAGCGGTCAAGGTCTTTATCAATTATCGTAACGTGAGCTCCAAGTCCGATTGCCATTTTTGCAGCTTCAGTACCGACGATTCCACCACCGATGATGACAACATCCGCCGCCGGAACTCCCGGAACTCCACCGAGCAGAATTCCCCGTCCGCCATTCATTTTTTCCAAATATGTCGCACCGACCTGCACGCTCATTCTGCCCGCAACTTCCGACATCGGCGTTAGCAACGGCAAACGTCCTTTTTTGTCCGTGATCGTTTCATACGCAACGCCCGTAACTTTGCGTTGCATCATTTGCTTGGTCAATTCAAATTCAGGAGCCAAATGCAAGTATGTAAAGAGCAATTGATCTTCACGCATCCGCGGATATTCGGGAGCAATCGGCTCTTTGACCTTAACGATCATATCGCCTTCCACCCAAATTTCATCAGCCGTATCAAGAATTTTTGCTCCGGCATTTGTATATTGCGAATCTTCAAATCCCGAACCTTCGCCCGCTGATTTTTCAACAAAAAGTGTATGTCCCGCATCGCTCAAAGCCTGCACGCCCGCCGGTGTTAAACCGACTCTGTATTCATTATCTTTTATCTCTTTTGGTAACCCAATCTTCATTTATGAATTCTCCAATAAATTTTTATTTAATATATTAAATCGTGAATATGCTAATATTACAATGTTTTTGCCGACAGAAAAAGGCACAAAAGTAAGTTATCTATAAAGCAAATTATTTTATGCGGATTTTTCCGATAATTATATCAGGCAACTTTCTAAACAATGTTTTTAATCTTAATTTGGCGGGAGGAGAATTTAAGAAAAAATGTGGCAAAAAATTTCTATTTTTATACTTGTTTTCTGTTTTATTTTTGTAGGTGACAGTTCATATTCACAAAACAGAAAAAGCAGCGTAAGCCAAGCCGCGAGAACAATTACGGTTTTAACCGAGCCGAATGCAGCGGTTTGGATTGACGGTGTAAAACGCGGCGTAACGGATGACAGCGGCAAACTATTTGTTAAACCCGTGATGGCGGGAGTGCGAAAACTGCGTGTGCGTGCAGATGGTTTTAAGGAAATAGAAAAACCTCTGCTCCCGACGCAAAAAGGCGATATAAAAATTGCCTTGATAAAAACAAACGACCAAGCCGAATTAGCTTATCAGGAAGCCGAAAAAATGGCGGGTGAAGATAAAAACAAAGCGATTGAGCTCTATGAAAAAGCAGTTAATCTGCGTCCCGATTTTCCCGAAGCATATCTTGGTTTAGCAAGAGTTTTATCCGAAACGGGAGATGCCGATAAGGCTTTGAATGCAATCAAAAACGCCAGAAAATATCGCCCCGTTTACCCGGAAGCCTCAGCTGTCGAAGGTAGAATTTATAAGGACATTAGCGAATTTGACAAAGCAATAGCTTCATTTGACCGAGCCGTCAAAGAAGGAAAAGGTTTCCAACCCGAAGCTCACACAGGACTCGCCTTGCTTTTTAAAGACGAAGCCGAAAGTGCCAAAGCCGATAATGATTTGGACGATGTAAAATATTATTACGGTTTATCGGCAAAATCATTCGAGAAAGCCATCGAACAACTCTCCGCCACCGAACCCGTTGTTTATCTGTTTTTAGGAAAAATTTACGAAGATATGCACGACAAGAAAAAAGCCATCGCCGTTTACGAAAGATTTCTGCGTGATATGCCCGATAACGAAGAACGCACGGCAGTTGAATCTTTTATCGTGCAATTAAAGAAGCCTGATATTATCCAATAAAAATCTATGATTTTGTGGCTGTAATAATGTATGCCGGATGATCGAACTCAACCGTTTTATTTTTTAAAACGAACGGTTGAAGTTCTGTTTCTGCTTCATTTAACAAAAGTTGGTATTGGTCTTCATTAATTACATCGGCAAGTGTCCAACCTTTTACGTCAGTAAACATCCACGATTCGATTGATGGAAAGCGTGCTTTTCCATCAAAGGTTTTAATTTTGGCATTAGAGATTCCTGCATCTTGAAATAAAGATTCTAAGGTTTGAAAATCGCCCAAAGAATATGGTGAGCGAAGAGCATCAGCAACTTCACAACCAAACAGACGATCCAATAAGTCCACAACTTTTTTGTATCCAACAGCATTTTCAAGCGAATCTCCAAACTGCAATCGCGAGCCGTCCGCCACTTTTTAAAACGCGAAACATTTCTTTTATTGCCAAATGTTTATCAGTAAAAAACATCAGACCGAACTGACTAACGACCGCATCGAAACTTTCATCTTCAAAATGAATTGATTCCGCCGCACCTTTTTTCCATTTGATGTCGGGCGATTGTTTTTCGGCAACTGCTAACATTCCTTCATTAATATCTAATCCGACAACCGAACCTTCCAAGCCGACTTTTGTCGAAACCTCACGAGTAAGAACACCCGTTCCGCACGCAACATCTAAGACATTTTGCCCTGCGGAAATTTTCGCTTCATCGGCAACTTTCGTCGCCCATTCCTGAAAAAGTGCGGGGATAAAAAATTCTTCGTAAATCTCTGCCGCACTCGTGCTTACTTGTCCGGGTTTAGTCTTTTTCATTTTTTTGAAGTTCTTTGATTCTGCTCCACATTTGCGGAAGAAGTCCGACTGTTTTCAGTAGAGAACCGCTAGCAAATGTTCGTCCCATTTCCTTAAATGTTTTGATCGCATTTTCCGAATAACCGAACCACCAAACATCGGGTGTAAACAGAAAACGATTGACATGAATATGCTGCGAACCGACGAGTTCCATCAAGCCTTCTTGTCCGTGTGTTCGTCCGTAACCCGAATCTTTGAAACCGCCCCACGGAGTTTGTCCGATTCCGTGCGTGTATAAAACTTCATTGACCGTAACAGTTCCAGCCAAGATTTTTTCGGCGATGCGTTTTCCTTTTGACAGATCGCCTGTCCAAACGCTTGCCGTTAAACCGAAATCTGTGTCGTTTGCCAGTTGAATTGCTTCGTCCTCGCCTTTAAATGTGGCAATCGGTAATGTCGGACCAAAAGTTTCTTCACGCATCGGACGCATTTTGTTTGTAGCATCTTTAATAACTGTCGGCTCAAAAAATATGCCCTCGAAGTTTTTATTACGATTTCCACCCGTTAAAATTTCCGCACCGCTGTCTTTAAATGCTTGAACGTGGTCTTCGACGATTTTTATTTGATCTTCCGACGACATCGAACCAACTTCAACATTGGGATTATCGCCCATTCCTTGCGTTAAATTCCTTGCTTTTTCGACGACCATTTGCGTAAATTTTTCAGCAACTTTTTCTTCGACATAAAGTCTTTCGACTGATGAACACGCTTGCCCCGAATTTGTAAAAGCTCCCCAAACCGCACCGCTTGAAGCCTTTTCCAGATCGGCATCGGCAAAAACGATCATCGGATCTTTTCCGCCAAGTTCGAGAACAACCGAAGTCAAATTCTTCGCCGCTGCTTCCGCAATTTTCTTGCCCGTCGCTACGCTTCCCGTGAACATAATTTTATTCGGAGCAGATTCGACCAACGCTTTGCCCGTTTTGCCGTCGCCGCTGACAACTTGTAAGACATTCTTCGGCAAACCCGCAGTTTCAAAAATTTCCGCAATCTTTTCGCCCGTCAAAGGCGTTAATTCCGAAGGTTTCAGCACAATCGTATTTCCCGCCATCAAACTCATCACGACTTCGCCGAGCGGAATCGAAAAAGGAAAATTCCACGGCGAAATAATTGCAACGACACCGAGCGGTTTATAAATCATTTTCGACGAACGCCCCATCCAACCGAGCAAACCGATGTTAATCTTTTTCGGCTTCAACATCTTCTCGGCGTTGCGTGCAAAAAACTGCATCAAATCCAAAACAGGCGTGATTTCTGCCGAATGTGATTCGGCAATCGGCTTACCCATCTCATCGGAAATCAACTTTGCGATAGAGTCCGCTTCCTGCAAAATGACTTCTCTCGCCCGCATCACAATTCGCCTGCGTTCGGCAAAAGGAGTTCTTTTCCAAACTTCAAAAGTCTCACGCGATTTCTCAACCGCCGTTTCAACTTCCTCTTTCGAGAAATTCCTCACACGCCCGACTTCTTTGCCGTTTGCGGGATTATATGAAACGATCTCATTTTCTTTGACGGGAATTTCTACGACTGCACTCATAATTTTCTCCAAGACAATACTCACCACAGAGGCACAGAGAACACGGAGAATTTAAGAATAATTTTTTTAGGTTCCTTATATTAAAAAACTCTGTGTCCTCTATGCCTCTGTGGTGAAATATCTAACTCAACATTTTTTCAATAACGCCATAACTTGCGTCCATTGCTTCCGATAATTTTTCCGGTTCTGTGCCGCCGCCTTCTGCCATATCGGGTTTGCCGCCGCCTTTCCCTCCGACAATCGGGGCGATTTCTTTGATGATATTTCCGGCTCTGATTTTATCGGTCAGATCGTCGGAAACCCGCACGATGAACGAAACTTTTCCGTCATTTTTGTTGCCGATGATGACCACGCCGGATTTAACTTTCGCCATCAAAGTATCGGACAAATGACGCATTCCGCCTTTGTCTAAATCTTCGACGGATTTTGCGAAAACTTTTACGCCGTTTATTTCCTTTGCTTCGTCGCCGTTTGATGAAGTGCCGACTGCACCTGTCGCAATTTTCAATTTTAGTTCGTCAACTTCCTTGCGTTTTTGTTTTAATTCTTCCTGCAATTTCTGAATTGCATTCGGCAAATTGTCGCGTTGCGTATTCAAAACATTCAAAGATTTATCAATCAAAATCTCATCATCCCGAAAACGCTTGAACGCATCAAAACCCGTGATCGCACGGATTCGACGCACGCCGGAAGCGATTGCTTCGTCTGCCGTGATCTTGAACAAACCGATGTCGCCCGTCGCCCGAACGTGAGTTCCGCCGCAGAGTTCTTTTGAAAATTCACCGCCGCCGACGCTCAAAACGCGCACGTCCGAGCCGTATTTTTCGCCGAACATCGCCACCGCACCCGATTTCATTGCGTCATCAATTGACATCAGATCGGTTGCGACAGGTTCATTTTGCAAAATATATAGATTTACCAAGTCTTCGATTTCCTGCAATTCCGCATCCGACATCGCTTGATAATGGGTAAAATCAAACCGTAAATAATTCGGAGCAACAACCGAACCCGCTTGCTTTACGTGCGTTCCCAAAACTTCCTTCAATGCCGCGTGAACCAAGTGCGTCGCCGTATGATTCCGCCGCGTCGCATCGCGTTTTTCTTCATCCACCGTCGCCGTTACGACATCGCCGACTTTAATTATTCCGCTTTTAACTTTCGATTTATGCAAAACAATCCCCGCAATCGGTGCGAATGTATCAAGAACTGTAATTTGAGCATTTTGATTAAACAAATCCCCGCGATCACCAACCTGTCCGCCCGATTCCGCATAAAAAGGCGTTTCATCCAAAACGATCAAACCTTCCTCGCCTGCTTCCAATTCATCAACTTTTTCATCGCCTTTTACAATCGCCACAACCTTCGCATCTTCAACTTTCGTCAATTCATAACCGTGAAAATTTGAAGCAAAACCTTGTCTTTCCAACACTTTGTAGATCGGATTGATTTTTTCGTTTTGTTGAGTTTTGCCAATATTTGATGATTCTTGAAGTTTTTGAATTTCCCTTTGTATTATTTCTTTAAATTCATCTTCAGTAAGATTTTGCACATAAATAATATCCGCGTGTTGGACACCATCAATTGTTTCATAATCTAATATTTTTGATTTATTATTGCTTAAAACTACATAGATCAAATCAATTGGCAATCCATAGGTATCATTTAATTGAGCAATAATTTTGCTTGTCGGGGCAGCACTACGATTACTAACAGGTTTCTCAACCTCTAATTTAGAAAGGTCAACTCTTTGTGATTTTTCAAACGCAATTAGCTCATTAAGTTTCTTTAATCCAACCGTCAAAGTGTTACCAAATCTCTCTTCCTCAAGCCGCACCATTTTGCCGATGAATTCGCGTTGAGTTTCGAGTTCGGGATAAGCGTCGTTCATTTGTCCGACGACGAAATCGCAGACTTTGTGGAAAAATAAACCTTCAAAACCGAGATGCTCTCTGCCGTGATAGATCGCCCGCCGCATAATTTTGCGGAGGACATAATTTCTGCCTTCATTGCCGGGCAAAATCCCGTCGGCAATTGCAAACGCAGTCGTTCTCGCGTGGTCGGCAATCACCCGACACGCAAATTGTTTCTGTTCGTCAAAATCTTCGTATAAACCCATAACTAAAAATTATTATAAATAGAACCTACAAAATATAATATCTAAAATTCGCTGAAAGCGATATTTTTGCTAATGGCAGGTTGAAAAACCTGCCGACAAATCAGCGATGAAAAACCAACGCCGAAGGTGTTGCATAAAAATCCAATATCAATGTAATACCTTCGGCATTTATTTTAATGCTTACCAATGTCCGTAGGTTTTTCAACCTACGGCTAACAAAAACATCGCTTTCAGCGATTTTATAAAATCAATCTAAAAAATACCTCTCGTCAAAATCCATTTCGTATCTTTTTAAAAACTTTCTGTATTCATCATCAAAATTCTCTTTTTTATGATGCTCTTTTTGTTTAGCGATATAATTTTTGACAACATCAATCTGCAATTTGCTAACCGAAAATGCTCCGTAACCACCTTGCCATTTGAATTTATTAAACTTTGCATCTTTCTGTTTTATCCACAATGAACTCGCTCTTTTAATTTCTCTCACCAGATCGCTCAAGGCAATTTTCTTTGATTGTAAAATTAACAAATGCACGTGATTTTCCGTTCCGTTAGCCGCCATCAAAGTTGATTCGTGTTTTCGCAAAATCCCGCCGATGTATGCAAATAATTCCGATTCGATTTCGGTTGGAATTAAATTTTCACGGTTTTTTGTTGAGAAAACAACGTGAACGATAATTTCAACCAATGTTTGTGCCATTTTGTTTTTATTTCGGTAGATTTCAACCTGCCGAGTAGTTTAATATTATTCAATACCGAAGGTATTGTTTTAGTTGACGAATATGTTTAATGCAACACCTTCGGCGTTGGTTTTGTTTATGTTCATTGTCGGCAGGTTTTAAAACCTGCCGCTAGCGAAAATATCGCTTTCAGCGATGTTTGTTTGATTCGTATAACGATAATTTTTTAATCGCTTTTGTTACGATAATTTCACTCATTTCTGCTGCGATAATTCCGCCGTAAAATCAACAATCGGTTTAATCAAATCCGTATCGTAATTATTTGATTTGCCTTGCATTACAGCCGCTAATCTTTCTAAACCTGCTCCCGTATCAACCGATGGTGCGGGGAGATTGTTGAGATTTCCGTCAGCGTCTTTATCAAATTGCATAAAGACGAGATTCCAAATTTCAATCGTGTCGTCGCCTGTTTCAGCGTTGACGAATTCGGGGCGGTTTTTTTCCGCGTTATCGGGTTCGTCGCCCATATAATAATGGATCTCCGAACAAGGTCCGCAAGGTCCCGTGTCGCCCATTTGCCAGAAATTGTCTTTGGCATCGAACGGCAAAACTCTTGATGAATCAGCACCCATTTTTATCCAAAGATCGCGTGCTTCCGTATCGGCGGGAACATTTTTGTCGCCTTCAAAATACGTAAACCAAAGGTATTTCGGGTCTAAACCAAGTTTTCCTTCTTCTATACTTCCGGTTAAAAAATCCCAAGCGAATTTTATCGCGTCTTCTTTAAAATAATCGCCGAATGAGAAATTACCGAGCATTTCAAAAAATGTGTGATGCCGTGCGGTTTTGCCTACTTCGTCGAGATCGTTATGCTTTCCGCCCGCACGAATACATTTTTGCGAAGAGGTAGCCCGCGTGTAATCGCGTTTTTCGTTGCCGAGGAATACGTCCTTAAACTGATTCATTCCCGCATTTACAAATAAAAGCGTTGGATCGTTTGACGGTAAAAGCGGTGATGAATGAACGGGTTTGTGTCCGTGCTTTTCAAAATACTCAATAAATTTTTGTCTGATTTCGCTGCCTTTCATAATAAATTCTAAAAATTGCTTATAAATTAAAAGTAAATTTTAACACGAAGCATAGAGCAAAACTATTTTGAATAAATTGTGATTATAAATTTTGGGAAAAAGATGTTTGCGATCAGCAGAGTAAAATCAGACAAAAAAGTGCCGAATGCGTTAGCGAACACTCGGCACTATCAAGGGGAATACAAGGAAGATACTTCAAATCCTGTTGAATCTGAAATCACCATACCTTCAGCATTGAGGGGTGAGTTTGGTTATCTAAAAATACGTCTGGAATAAGTCCTCTGTTGCCGGCTAAGCCGACGGTTTTCATAAAGACTATTTAAAGCCTGACGTATAAATATAGATAAAAGGTAGTGTCCTAAAAGTAATGCTCAAGTAGAAAAGTATCTTTCTTGGCATTTTAAATTGTAATGAGCTAAAAAGTATTTGATTGCTCCTTGATGAAACCAATCGCTCTTTGAAAATGATAATGTTTT